>CAYPUG010000001.1:0-76021 GCA_964413905.1 uncultured Anaerolineae bacterium
TCCCGGTCATTGGCGGCCTAGAGAAGGACCGCCGCGCGCCCAGCCGGGAAGAACGCCTCGCGTATCTGCAACAGATCGCCCAACGCATTCACCGAAACGGACGCCGAGTGGAGACTTTGGTTGAAACCGGCCCGGTGGCCGAAACCCTGGCGGCTCTGGCCCAACGCGTCGGTGCAGACTTAATGATCATTAGCACGCACGGCCGGCATGGATGGCGGCGTATACTCTCGTCCAGCACGGCCAGCCAGATCCTCCATGTGACCCCTATCCCCGTTCTCATCATGCCGCCGGGTGCAGAACGACATGTCCAGAATCCCACCTTTCTGCGCGTGCTGGTCCCCCTGGATGGGTCTGAAAACGCAGAGCAAGTACTTCCCTACGTGCGGGGCCTAAAAGGCATCTTCGACGCAGATATCATCCTCCTCTATGTGCCCGAAGTGCCCCGTCCTGAAGGATATGGTGCCATCGCGGATGTAGTGGAACACTTGCGCCGCATTGCCGTGACCGAGGGACAACAATATCTGGAGCGTATTGCTGATGTCCTTCGTGAGGAGGGACTGAACGCTCGCCCTTTGGTTTTAGGATATGACCCCGCACGGACCATACTGCGGGTCAGTCAGGAAGAGGACATCGACGTGGTAATGAGCACGACCCGAGGTCGCGGTGCGCTGGAGCGTGTGCTCCTAGGTAGTGTCGCCGAACAACTCACCGCAGAAGCCCGCAGCCTGCTCTTCCTCCTGCCGGTGCGCGGCAAACATCCAAGGGAGGGGAACACACATGAACATTGAAGTCATGAAACAACGGGCCGCTGCCCACGCGCTGACATACGTCCGCGATCACATGCGTATCGGCTTGGGGACCGGCTCGACCGCGGCTTATTTCATCACTCTCCTAGGGCAAGCCCTGCGTGAGGGCACACTTCATGACGTCATTGGCGTGCCCACCTCGGAACGCACCGCGGCCCTGGCCCAGGCCGCGGGTATTCCCCTGACCACTTTAGACGAAATACCCCACTTAAATCTAGCCGTGGATGGGGCGGACGAAGTGGACCCCCAATTAAACCTCATCAAAGGGCGAGGTCACGCGCTCGTCCGAGAAAAAATCGTCGCGGTCCACGCCGATCGCTTTATTGTCATCGTGGACACTCGCAAAACCGTCGATAAGCTCGGCAACCAAGGGCCATTACCTGTGGAGATCCTTCCTTTTGGTGCAAAAGCACATGTACGCTGGTTAGAAAGTTTAGGATGCCGGGCCGAATGGGTGCTGAATCCTGACGGCTCCCCTCGGCGCTCGGATAACGGAAACTTTCTCGTATGGTGCCACTTCGCGGGCGGCATCGAACACCCAGAAGCCCTCGAACGCACTCTCAACGACCGGCCGGGTATTGTAGGACACGGTTTGTTTCTCCACATGGCCCATGTGGTCATCATAGGAACATCCAAAGGCGTGGAGGTGAAAATCCCATGAGCACACATGTGAAAATCTCACCCTCCTTTCTCTCGGCCGACCTCACCCGGTTGGGGGAACAAATCCAGGAGGCAGAGCAAGGGGGCGCGGACTGGATCCACGTAGACGTAATGGACGGCCAATTCGTCCCCAATCTCACGTTCGGCCCACTCATTGTCCGGGCTTTGCGATCGGTCACCCGCTTGCCCTTAGACGTTCACTTGATGATAGAGACACCCGAAAGACTCATCCCCGCGTTTGCCGACGCGGGCGCCGATATTCTCACCGTGCACGTGGAAGCGTGCGTGCACCTGCACAGCGTAGTTCAGCACATCAAAAATCTTGGGAAAAAAGCCGGGGTCGCACTGAACCCGGCTACCCCCATCGCCGCGGTGGAAGAAATCTTGCCCTTTGTCGACCTGGTTTTGGTGATGTCCGTCAACCCCGGGTTTAGCGGCCAAACTTATATACCCTCCATCACCACCAAGATAGCCCGAATGCGACGCCTACTGGACGAACGCGGACTGACGCACGTGGAGCTGGAAGTGGACGGTGGGGTCAAGCCTACCAACATCGCCGAAGTCGTACGAGCCGGAGCGACCGCTGTTGTTGCCGGGTCCGCAGTGTATAATCAACGCGCTTCTGTAGCCGAAAACATCCAGGCCTTGCGCGATGCGCTTGTCGCGCGTAGAGATTAGGACTTCGTTCGTCGTGGAATGATGGCGTAAACTCCGAAAACGGGTAGAATAAGGGAGTGCTTTCGCCGACGCGTGGCCGTACAGACGAGGGATTTCAGTAACCTGGAACGCTCTGCCGAAGCCGCCTTTACAAGACGATGTTTGTTCGTCGGCGAGATGTGCCTGTTGATCACCACGCGCTATCGAGGAATCTATGGGTGAAATTATCATTGCGGTTGCCCAACAGTCCTTACACCTATATGAAACCCTGGACGCGTACGCCCGGGATGTTGAACGCTTTTTCCGTTTGGCCGAGGAAAAACACGCTCGCTTGATCATCTTTCCCGAACGGACCGCGCTCATGGTCATCCCTCCCCTGGTGGAGAACTTTCGCTCCAACTTGCTGAAAAAGGCCGATACTACCCGACGCCGAACCTCCTGGTGGGATCGCACACGCAGCAGCGTACTGCGACAGACCGCGCGGCTTCTGCGTGCCGACATGGCCGAGACTTTGCGCAAAGCACTCACAGAGACACCTGATTTTATTTGGGAACAATATGTGCGTGTCTTTTCCGACCTTGCGTACGAGTACAAGATGACGGTCGTGGCCGGTAGCGGCTACTTTCGCCACTTGGAAACACGTGAATTGCAACATGTGGCTACTGTGTTCGGCCCAGATGGCGATGTCATCGGTCAACACGCGAAGGTTATTTTGAACGAAGGCGAGGAATCCTGGATCACGCCCGGCAAAGGTTGGCACGTGTTGGAGACCCCGGCCGGACGTCTGGGTGTGGTGATGGGCGAAGAGGTCATGTACCCAGAAGTCGGGCGTCTCCTCGCGTACCAGGGCATGGATGCCCTTATTACGCTGGCTGCAACGCCCGATCCCGCAGTGGCCGATCTTCTGTGGGAAGGCGTCAAGGCGCGGGTCACGGATAATCAGGTCTTTGCTGCGCTGGCCTTTACCGTGGGCCCCGATCCTTTCGCCGGTGAGGATGCCTTCCCCTTCCGCGGGCGTTCGGTTATCATGGCGCCACATGGACTGACGGCCCGGGGGAATGGTATCATTGTGGAAGCGGGGACCGGCACCGCGGAAGTCCTGGTAACTGCACGCTGGAATTTTCAGCGTCTGCACACGTATTGGGAAAACGCGCCTATTCCGGTACGACGTCGCTTGCCGGCAAAAGTGGTCGCGCCGGTCTTGGCCGCGCTGTACGGTCAAGCCGTGACCTTGGAAGAGGCACAGCAAGCGCTTCAAGGGCCACCCAAAGCCCTCCCGGAAACTCGGCCGGCAAGTGAAGAAGGTGCGACTCGCCCCCTCAGAGCCTTGAGCGGGGAAGAAGCAAACGAATCCGACACAAACACACCGAGCGCGTCCCCGCAAATATCACCAGAAGAGAAAGAGTGACGAGGCGAGATAAACCTCGCCGTTTACGCTAAAGAACAGAAAACGTGATGTGGCCGTCAAGCAGGCGGCCCCCTTGCCCACAGGAGAACACAATCATGGACGAAAAGACACGTGAAAGAAACGAAACGCGAAAAGAGAAGCCCGGTGAAGAGGACAAGCAACTCCCTGAAGAATTGTGGGAAATGGTTCGCGCGGAACTTCAACAGGCTGCGCGGGTCCTACGTACGTTGACCGATCCTCTGTTTGCGGACGAGCCATCCACAACCGCTCAGCCTACCTCAACTGCTAAAACCGAGGGCTGGTTTGCCCGATTGGTGGAACAAGGGCGCCAGATGACGCATCCTCAAGGGTAACCACTTTGGAATGCGGCACGCTCGTGCCGCTTTGAATCAAAGCGGTGACAAGTCACCGCACTCTAAAAGATTCGCTCCGAAATTGTCCTACCGTTCCCCGCGAATCGCTTGCCAGATGTTGTCCATCTCCCGAAACGGGGCTTCCACTCCTCGCGTCACATCCGCAACTCGCCGGTGGATTTGCTGCCACCCATCACGCGCGCGTTGCCCATACGTTCGAGCTTGCCGGTTGGCGTATCGTACTCCCTTAATGCCAAAGAAAAAGAGAACCAAGGGCACCAATGTGACAACAAACATTTCAACTGCTAACACCACGACTGCTACATCGCGCCAAAATGACAAGTCCATGTGAGCACCTCTCTCCGCAAGCTACGCTATACTCATTTTAGCTCTTTTCACCTTTTTGGGCTATTTCACGGCTACGCTATCCAACGTCCAGGCCCGATCTACAGTAGGGTGCGGCTGCGACAAGGGCAAACGTTCGCCGGTTCGGGGGTCATACAGACCAACGCGCACCGTGTACTCCCCAGGACGGACATCTTCAGGCAACACAACGACATGTTCGTCTACAATATCCTCACCCGGAACCCACAAATCTGTGGGGAGTGTGCCGTTAACCGGCACCCCGTCATGCTGTGCGACAAGGTGGCCCCGAGAGTCCACCAGGTGGACAAAAACTTTGTAGGAAACGTCCACATCAGACATCGGTTGCCAATATAATGTGACCGCAATTTCCTCCCCGGGAGACGCGATCTGCGGCGAAATCCGATACCCGCGCAACCGGATCACATCGGCCCACACCGCCTCACTGGCGCGAACACCGGTTGGCAGGGCCTTCAAATACTGATGCGGACGATCACGCACCCGTATCCGTCCAACCCACCAACGATTCGTCGGAAACCAGGGCAACCGCCTCCCGTCCGACAACACCCGAATTTCCACCGCGTATGTATGATCTCCCAACCCTCGTGGTGCGCGCACATCGTGAACCGTGCGCACAAACGTGCCGGGTTGCCACAACATTCCATGCTCTAGATCGACCAGAGCATAAGGGCCGGCCGTCAAGCCACGCCCCCCACGTCCCCAAAAACGCACCACCAAAGCAAGTGCCTGCTTGGGCGATTTCCTCACCTCCCACACTAATTCTAACCGCAACGGATCCCCCGGACGCACTGGAAGATCCGAGAGATACCAGGCACGTAACGTAAGAGGTCCCACCCGGGGAGGGACCAAGGGAACCGTCTCTCGGGGCAGATCGTGCCGCATAAGCGTACGCGTGGGTTCCACCCGAACCTTCCCTAAAATGACGGAAGGAAGCCCGGCAATGGGAATACCCCCATCCGTTTCCACGCGCAAAAAAGATAATGTGGCGTCATACATACCTCCAGGCGTTCCCACCGGTACCCGAGCGGGCACCACCGTCAACCCCTCGGTGCCGGCAGGAATATCATGTTGGGGATACCAGGGCGCAACCAAGGACGTAGAAAAGTCCATCGGAATGCCCATTCCCTGAGGTTCCAAATGTACATCCACAAACGCATTACGCGGCAGAGTTTGTTCCGTACGCCAACAAAAATGCCAGACCTCGCCCTGCTCCGATGTTAAGCGTTGGGGAGCCCGCAAAATAGCAATGGACACCGGTCCCACATGGACATCGGGTTTCTGACCCCCCATACAAGACACCGTCTTACCCGGGGGCAGCACACGGAGCAGATATCCCCACGGCACCAGCGTGTAATCCCGCTCCAAATTCGGGGCCCAGCCGTGGGTGGGGGCAGCCAAATAAAGAGGAGCGCCCGTGCGCAACCACGGCTGAATTACCGCATCCTCATCCGGGGGAAACAATCCCCACAGATCAGAACGCACGTGCTCGGTCTGCTGGAGATACCACAGCGGAGTGAAATCACTCCAGTGGCCTAAGAGAGCGGCCCCCCGTTCAATGGGTTCGGTCAACAACGTCTCCCACCAATAACGGATGTCAACCCGCCGGCTCAAATCCCGTTCGGGATAGCGAGAGATGAACAGCGAAAAGACGTACACAAATACAAGCGTTCTCGCCAGAATAGATACCAGAACAGATAGCCGAAAGCGCGAAACCGCTAAAGGCCCATCCAAAACAAACGCGGAGATAAAACAAACCACCCAAAAGGCCGGCATCAGATACGCGTCATTCTTCCCCTGTCGAATATACGCCACCATCAACGTTAGAAACACAACAAACGCGCCCAACATCACGGGCAATGCCCGGTCCCGACGCCAGAGGCGTACCCCGCCTACAAAAGCCAAAAACCACACCGGCCAGGGGATCTCCGCCGTCCAATAAGGCCACACATCTTTGAGCAAGACAAACGCCTGTCGCCAACCGCCGGCCAGCAACCCGGTCGCGTATCCACCCAACCCCGTGATGTAATACCACACAAGGTCCCAGCGCAATGGAGGCTCATACCACACATGCACCAACCCTTTATACACCGCGGACGACCGTCCAATGCCCTTCAATACGGGCCAAGACGCGAACACGGCCCAACGCCAAGGTACATATACATACAGGAAGTTAGGCAACAAACCGGCCAGGAACATCTTCCCCCACACCCGCCAACAAGTGCGCATCAGCGGAACCCGCCACACCAGGTACATCAACCAAAAAGGCAGAAGCAGAGCATCGCTGGGATGAACGGCCAAGCCCATGCCCAAAAACAGCGCGGAGAGTACCAGATAGCGTTGCACATCTTTCCCCTGAGCAGCCGTCCATGCCCACAACAACGCGCCCACCAGAAGGGAAAGGTTCAGGGTATAACGCTCGGCCAAAAGACTGTACCCCCAAAAGGAAGGAGAGACCGCGAGCAGACCGGCGGCCAGAGCGCCGACCGAAACACGGCCGCTGACGCGTTGGGCAAAATATGCAGTGAGGAATACAGCCACCCCTCCGCCCACCGCGGAGAGAAGATTCATGCGCCAAGCCAGATTTCCCATGGGCAAATGCGACCAAATCCAGCCCAGCAGCATGTACAGGGGAAAACCATTCGGATGGGGTAAGCCTAACACAGAGGGCAAATATTGGAATTCGGCAAAGTCGGAAACGAACACATCGGGGGCCAGAGTGCGCACATACAACAAAAACGCCAGTATTCCCCAGACTCCCGGTAGCCTCCCCCGTATCGACGGCCAAAAAGAAGGGAGGCGACGCAATACGCCGCCTCCCCCACGCAAAAGGTGCGCCATGTTTACTCCAACCGCTTCTCCGTCTTCGGGTCGAAGAGGTGCATGTGATCCATATTCACTACCAAATCCACCAGATCCCCATGGCGGACACGCACACGCGGGTCCACCCGGGCCACAAACGCCTTATTATCCGCGGTCAGACAGTACAGGAAGATCTCACTTCCCATCAACTCCGTCACATCCACTTTCGCCCGCATCTCGCCCGGGAAAATCTCAGGCGGAACGTACGGCTTCGCGTGGATATCCTCCGGACGAATACCGAAGATCACCTCCTTACCTTTATACTTACGGTAAATCTCGGCCTTATCCGGGGGCACCAGAAGGCGGAAAGAGCCGCCATCGACGAACAACTTGCCGTCCGCCTCCACCAACGTCGCGTCGAAGAAATTCATGCTCGGGCTGCCGATGAATCCCGCAACGAAGACATTGCCCGGGCGCTCATAAAGGTTCTGCGGCGTATCCACCTGCTGGAGCACACCGTCCCGCATGACCGCGATGCGCGTGGCCATGGTCATGGCCTCGACCTGATCGTGCGTCACATAAATAAACGTGGTTCCCAGGCGCTGATGCAGTTTACTTAACTCCGCGCGGGTCTGGACGCGCAATTTCGCATCCAGGTTGGAGAGAGGCTCATCGAACAAGAAAACCTTGGGCTGGCGCACAATCGCGCGCCCGACCGCCACACGCTGGCGCTGACCACCGGACAATTGCTTAGGCTTCCGGTCCAGCAGCTGCTCAATGCCCAAGATGCGGGCCGCCTCATGCACCCGACGGTCAATCTCGTCCTTGGGAACTTTGCGCAACTTCAAGCCGAAGGCCATATTATCGTACACACTCATGTGAGGGTACAACGCGTAGGACTGAAACACCATCGCGATGTCCCGATCCTTAGGGGGAACATCGTTGACCAATCGGTCACCGATATAAATGTTTCCTGATGTGAGCTCCTCCAAACCGGCCAGAAGACGCAACGTGGTGGTTTTTCCACAACCAGAAGGGCCTACAAAGACAAGGAATTCCTTATCCTCAATGTGAAGAGACAAGTCGTTAACCGCAATAACGTCTCCAAATCGCTTGGTCACGTGTTCAAAGGTTACACTCGCCATATTTCCCTCGGGCTCCATTAGGATGAGGTCGGAACGACCGCGGAGACCGAACTCTTCGGTCATCGGCCGGGCCTGGACGGCATCACCGGAGCGGAGCCAAACCCCGTAAGATGGCCGGCAGGGGATCCGACCGATGGGCATGAGCGCCTATACCGTTCCCCGAAGTCATCCCCTTATTCAACAGCAGAATACCAAAGACGACCAACAACACAAGGAGAATGTTGAACACCTAAGTTCTCCGTCGACTTTCACCCCCTTTCCATGATATAACGTTTGGATGCCTCGCCTCTGATCGACTGACACCTTGGCTTTGAAGGAAGAAGGGAAATTCGTGGGCTTTTCGCGGCCTTCGGCCGCGAAAAGCCCACTCTTTACGCCGAAGTACATGAAACGCGATATGTCAGTCGATCAAGTCTGATAAACGAACCACATCCGTACATGCATCTCGGCTTAAAGATACCGGAAAAACTATAGCACAAAAATCGGCGAAAGGTAAAATCCTCCAATTTTCAGAAAATGGACAGGCATCTGGTGAACCCACAACACGCGCACTACGCCTCACGCATATGCACATCTACCTGAGGGAATGGAATCTCAATGCCTGCCCGGTCAAATGCCTCTTTAATGCGCCGCCGCATTATGCGCTGGGCAGTCCACTGTTGGCCGCCCTTCACACGGGCCACCAACCGGAAATTAATGGACGAATCGGCCAACGCTTCCGGCCCTAACGGGATGGGCGGTTCCAAGAAGATGTTGTCGGGATTCTCCTCGTACAACGTTTTGCCGACCTCGGTCAACACATCGAGGACATGTCCCAGGTCACTATCGTAGGCCACACCTACCTCCGCGATCGCTCGGGCCCAATCTCGCGTCTTGTTGGACACGGTGGAAATCTCACTGTTGGGAATAATGTGCAGAATACCGTTGAAATCCCGCACCTTTGTCACCCGCAAAGTCATCTCTTCCACCACCCCGCTGATCCCCGCAATCTCGACACCGTCCCCTACGTGAAACTGATCCTCCAAGAGAATGAAAATACCCGCGATAAAATCTTGTACTAACTTCTGTGCCCCCAGACCAACGGCCAAGCCCACCACGCCGGCGCCGGTGAGCAGCGGGGCAATATTAATGTCGAACACATCGAGCATCATCGCAGCCGCACTGAACAAAATCACCACTCGGCCCGTCCAGCGGACAACGTTGCCGATGGTCAACACCCGCCGTTCATCCACCGCTTCATAGCGGGGCCACCGGGATTTTAAAACGCTCACGGCCAGTTCAACGGCCTCCCATCCCACGTACGCGAACAACACGATAAGCATCACCCGCACGAATACGTCCTGTACCTCCCCCGCCGCGAAACCAAACGTGTCGGCCAAAAGTCGGATGAGTACATAACCGATGAGGCCGACCAACACCAACGAACCACCACGGCGCCCCACACGAAACATCCACGTTTCCCCTCTCACTATCCGACGTAAGAGCAGCAACAAGATAATTAAGCCGACAAGAAACACGAGATTCATCTCGTTCAAGACGTTCAAAATGCGGTTCATCAGCAAATCCATAAGCCCTCCCTCGGTGTGTTCGAGGATCAATTTCCCCACAAATTATAACACACTCTTCACGTAACCCTTTTCCCCCATCCTTCATCCATCTAAATGAAAAAGTTTTTCGATAACGTCGGAGTAGGGTATGCTCACTCCATGAAGGACATACACCTCATCATGCAAGCATTGCGAGAGCGGGGATACCGCATGACCGCAGCACGGCAGGCCATTCTAAACGTGCTGCTGACCAGTACACGTCCTCTTTCGCCTGCAGAACTTCATCGCAAGGCGAGAGAGGCATACCGGGGTGTGGGACTGGTGACGGTCTACCGCACTATTGAAGCCCTGATCGACCTGGGCGTACTCCGCCGCGTTCACCGGGAAGACGGGTGTCACGGATATGTGTACGTAGGCTATGGACACCGCCACATCGCGGTGTGTCGCGTGTGCGGGAAAGTACTCATTTTCTCGGGCACCGAAGACGTCTCAGTTCTAGAAGAAAAGTTGGAGAAAGAAACCGGTTTTCGGGTGGATGATCACTTGCTGCAATTCGTCGGCGTGTGTGCCGAATGCCAGGCTAAGGAAAAGGAGGGTGCCAAACCATGAATGGACGAATATCACGAATAATGATTGGGATGCTCATCGTTGCACTTGTGGGAAGCATTGGACTGCTGGCGGCATGCCAATCCCCCCGGCCCGAATCTCCCACGGGAAAAACGCATGAGGGGCCCCTATTGGTCGTGGTGAGTATCGCTCCGCTGGGGGACTTCGTGCGCCACGTGGGTGGAGATCGCGTACACGTTGAGGTGTTAGTACCGCCGGGTGCGAGTCCACACACGTACGAACCTACACCCGGCCAAATGACGCTTCTGCACAAAGCGGACGTTTTAGTGCTCAACGGCATCGGACTGGAATTCTGGAAGGACAAAGTACTGAACAGCATCAACAACCCAAAACTGCACGTGGTCGTTGCGGCTGAAGGACTCCACGTGGTGCAGACGGGTGAACACGGACAGGGAGGCAATCCCCACGTGTGGCTGGATCCCATCAACGCGGCTCTGGAAGTCGCCCGCATTCGGGACGCGCTTATCAACGTCGACCCCGGAGACAAGGATGTGTACCTGAGGAACGGCGCCGGTTACATCGAAGACCTGAAGACCCTGGATCGAGATATTATGCTCACCACCGCGACGTTTCCGAACAAGAAATTCATCGCCTTTCACCCGGCCTGGGAGTACTTCGCCCGACGCTATGGACTGGTACAAGCCGCGGTCATCGAGCGCACGCCGGGGTCGGAACCCTCTCCTGGGGAGATCGCCGATATTGTGAGGACGGTGCAGGAAACCGGAGCCCGGGCGATCATCGCGGAGCCCCAATTTTCCACCAAAGCCGCGGACGCCATTGCTGCGGAGAGCGGGGCGAAAGTGGTGTTACTCAACCCGTTGGGAGATCCCCCGGATTTCGATTACATCAAGACCATGCGCCGTAACTTAGAACAATTGAAGCGTGCTATGGCCGGCAAGTAGGAAATTCACGGGATGATCACGGAGACCGTGATCATCCCGTGAATGACTCCCCTCTTTATGACAAACGCGACCCAGCAGTCCATCAAAGCGAGGAGGAAGGATGACATTACAACAGGTAAAAACAGCAGCCGTGGTGCCCACGGGCAATGAACCTCCTGTTGTGGAATTGCACGATGTTTCGGTGGCATTCGACAGTTTGATCGTGTTGGAGAACGTCAACCTGGAGGTTCGGCCCGGCCAGTTCGTCGCCATCATCGGGCCGAACGGCGCGGGAAAAACCACGCTGTTACGCGTTATCCTTGGACTTATCCGTCCCCAAAAAGGCACCGTCCGCGTGTTCGGCAGGCCACCGTGGGAAATGGGCGACGCGCGACAGCGCATTGGATACGTGCCCCAAGTCCTTACTGTAGATCTGAAATTTCCTGTCACTGCGGGGGAAGTGGTCCTCATGGGCCGCTACGGACGCATCGGATTATTCCGACGGCCGTCTAAGGCAGACATCGCTAAAGCCCGAGAGGTCATGGCCCAAGTAGGGGTAGAACACCTTTGGAACAAGCACTTCGGCCACCTTTCAGGTGGACAACGCCAACGGGTTCTCCTGGCCCGAGCGCTGGTCAACGATCCGGACTTACTCATCCTGGATGAACCGACAACCGGCGTAGACGTCACCGCCACAGAAACCGTCTACAGTCTGTTACGCCACTTCCACGACCAAGGCATGACCATCATCGTCGTCTCCCACGATGTGGGGGTCGTTGCCACATTCGTGGACACAGTTGCTTGTGTGAACCGCAAACTGATCGCACACGGCCGCCCGGAGGAAGTGCTTGGGTCTGAGGAACTGGCCCAAATGTACGGCTGTGATGTGGCCTTCTTCCACCATGGCCGCGTGCCTCACATGGTCGTCCAACCGGCACCGGAAGAAATAGAAGAGGAGGAGGTGGACTTCTGATGGAGATACTTACATACACATTCATGCAGCGCGCGTTACTTTCCGGAACGCTCATCGGCATCCTCTGCGCAACCGTGGGGGTGTATGTGGTCTTGCGCGGGATGTCCTTTATCGGTGCAGGAATCGCACACGCGTCCTTTGGCGGTGTGGCGGTGGGTTTTTTCCTGGGGATCAATCCCCTACTGAGCGCGGTAGTCTTTTGTTTGCTCGTCGCGTGGGGCATTGCCGGAGTGGCCCGATCTGGACAAGTGAAAGAGGATACCGCGGTAGGTGTATTCTTTGCATCCACCATGGCCTTGGGCATTCTCATCATCGGGCTGATGAAAGGCTACAATGTGGAGTTGTTCAGTTACCTGTTCGGCAGCATCCTGGCAGTGACCCCGACAGACGTGTGGTTGACCATTGGAATCAGCGTGGGGGTGTTGGGTGTAGTGGCCCTGCTCTACAAGGAACTGGAGTTCATTACCTTTGACGCGGAGATGGCTCAGGTGGTGGGATTACCCGTGACCGCGCTCTACTTCCTGCTCCTGACGTTAATTGCGCTGACCGTCGTCGTTTCCATCAAAGTTGTCGGCATTGTTCTCGTTTCCGCGCTCATTGTGACCCCGGCCGCGGCGGCGTGGCAACTCACATATCGCTTTCGCGTGATGATGGCGTTGTCCATGATGTTCGGAGCCTTTTCCACCATCGGCGGTCTCCTGCTCTCCTATTGGCTGAACACAGCCTCCGGCGCGACGATTGTGTTGATCGCGACAACCCTCTTCTTCCTGGCTTTTCTCTTTTCACCCAAACGGGAACGCCCTTTATGGAGCCAATAAGCGAGAATCTCTGATCAATATTTTGGGATGTTCGCCGCCGATGACGACGAACATCCCAAAACCCGACTCTGTCTATCAACCACCACGAATGTCCACTTCAACGCGCAGGAGCATATCTTCCAGATGGGTGTAAGTGGGCAGATGCGCTTTCTCAAGAATGTCCAAGATGCGAAGATTATCCGGATGGATGTAGGCGTAAAGCCGCGTGATGCCCAAGCGTCGGGCTCGGGCCACCAGTTCCAACAGCAGTTGAGTCCCGATGCCCCGACACTGATAATCATCCCGCACCACGACCGCCGCCTCCGCCAGGGGGCCATGATCCTCCCGCACACAGCGGGCACTTCCCACGATCTCATCCTTCACCAGAGCCACCAGGGCCACTTCCCGGTTCGGCATGACCTCCACCGTCTCCCCGGCTCGCTCTAACAGGGACCTTCCTTCCACGTTGGGGAGAAACGTGTGGAACCGACGATAGCGGGTTTCGGGAGAGAGGCGCAGGAGAAAGTCCACCATGCGCTGAGCATCGTCGGGACGGACATCCCGAATGAGTACTTCTTGCCCCTCACGCGTCCAAAACCGCTTGACGTTCTCCTGCGCATCCATGGGGCTATCGTCCCTTCCACTCAGGTTGACGCTTTTCCACAAATGCGGCCATACCCTCTTTCTGATCCTCTGTGCTGAACAGCGCGTAGAAGAGGAGTCGTTCGTGCTGGAGACCGGCCTGCAATGTGCTTTCCAACGCGTAAAGCACCGCCTCCTTGCCGAAGCGGACGGCCAACGGTGCGCGGGAGGCGATCTTCGCAGCCAACTTGATGGCCTCATCCAAGTACGTCTCTACGGGGTAAACGTGATTAACCAGGCCGAAGCGTGCGGCTTCCTCCGCGGTGAGCCGGCGATCGTTGAGGACCATCTCCATGGTCAAATACTTACCGATGGTTCGCGTCAGCCGCTGAGTGCCTCCGGCGCCGGGGATGATGCCCAGGTTGATCTCAGGCTGACCGAACACCGCGGTCTCACTGGCAATAATCATATCGCACGCCCAGGCCAACTCCGCTCCGCCGCCCAAGGCAAACCCAGACACCGCGGCAATGACCGGCTTCTTTGCCAGAGCCACCGCGTCCCAACCGTCCACAAAAGGTTCGGTTTTCATCTGTACGGGCGTCTTGTTCATCATTTCTTTGATGTCCGCGCCCGCGGCAAACGCCTTATCGTTCCCGGTGAGCACAATAGCCCGCACACTCTCGTCTTCATCCAATGCTTTGAACGCTTGAGCCAACTCCTTGAGAACGCCCAAGTTCAGCGCGTTGTACTGCTTGGGTCGATTCAGCCGCACCAGTGCGACCCCCTCTACCGGCTTCTCGATAATCAAGTATTCGTACGTCATGGGATCACCTCCGAAAGGGTTTGACCTGATGGACGGACTCATCATGTTCTATGTCCCTCGGCATATTAAGAACAGAATCAATCCTTCTGCTCGGCCAAGAGACATGCCCAGAGTTTGATCCATCCATCATCTCGCAAGGATTTATAAAATAAGCATCGCATCACCGAAGGAATAAAACCGATAGCGTTCTCGAATCGCCTCCTCATAGGCCCGCATCATCAACTCCCGTCCCATAAACGCGGCCACCAACACCAACAAGGTAGACCGAGGTACATGGAAGTTCGTGATCAAGGCATCCACCGCACGAAACTCAAAACCGGGCATAATATACAAATCTGTCCAACCCCGGAAAGGTACCAAAGGGCCTCGTCGCGCCTCCTCAGGAATATCCTCCGGCCATCCCACACGAGCATCCTCCCCGTGAACGTGCTCCGGATGTGTGGCCGTCTCCAAAACGCGCACGCTGGTTGTACCCACCGCGACGAGCCGCCGGCCTTCGATCTTGGCCCGGTTCAGGGCGATGGCCGTTTCCACATCCAACTCTGCCCACTCCATGTGAATACGGTGCGCCTCCACATGCTCTTCCGTAATCGGTCGAAACGTGTCCAAGCCCACATGCAAGGTGACAAAGTAAAACGCGAGCCCTCGCTGCTTCAACCGCTCCAACAAGCGGGGCGTAAAGTGCAAGCCCGCAGTCGGTGCAGCCGCGGAACCCTCCTCACGCGCGTACACGGTCTGATACCGATCGGGATCGTGGAGGGGCTTATGAATGTAAGGCGGTAAAGGCACATGACCGATGTGCTCCAACACCCCGTTCAGCGGCCGATTAAAACGCAGCAATCGTCCACCCGCAGGCGTAATGGCCACCACCTCGGCCACAATGTCCGGATCCTGTTCCAGATGTAGGTGCAATCCCGGTCGGACACGATGGCCGCGCACCAAGGCTTCCCACGTGGTGGCATCCTTGCGCACTAAGAGAAGAATCTCCACACGGCCGCCCGTGGGCTTGCGGGCGAAGAGACGGGCCGGAATCACTCGAGTATCATTGCCCACCAGAACGTCCCCGGGCTGCAACAGCGTGGGCAGATCGTAAAAACGGTGATGGGCAATCTCGCCCGTCTCCCGTCTCACCACCATGAGGCGGGCATGATCCCGGGGTTCCACCGGTTCCTGAGCAATCAGATCCTGGGGCAATGTGTAATCGAATTCATCCGTGCGCATCGCGTGGAATGTGCTCCTCCGAGTGCCGGATGGTATGGCCTCATCCTGTCACCGAATAAGCCGAATGATCACGTTCAGTATAATGGTTAACAAGATGCTGATTAAAATCATACTGGTTAGTGGGAAGAAGCAAGAGAAATTGTCCTTCTGGATCACAATATCCCCGGGCAGACGTCCCCAAGGGCCCATACGTCCCATCAGCAGGAGAAAACCGCCGATGAAGACCAGAACAACGCCAAGGAACACTAACATTCGTCCCATCTCGGCCAATCCGTTCATCGCACCACCTCCCCTATCCTCCGCAATCGGGGGTTATTGTGACCGTCGGGGTCGCCCCCTCCCGAGCAACGATCTTTACCCGCCACGTACACGCACAACTCCCATCCGAACCGGAAATCCGGGCCCGATACATGCCTTCCAAGCGTACACCTTCCCCCAACAACGCGGAAGGGGGAAGTCCTCGATCCAACCATTGCCATCCCCATCCGGGACTCATAACCCAACGAATGGTTTGACCGTACGCCTCTAACAGGGAAGAAGGACGAGTATAGCCCATCGTGCCCCACACCGAAGCGTCTTCCAGGGGAAACGCTTGACCGCTCCAATGCCATGAACGGGTCTGTTGGCCGCGCTCTGTGTGCCAGGACCAGGTCACCCGTCCTTCCTGCACCACTTTACAGGCAGCCGCATTGCTCCCCCGTGTCAACGCGGCCACTACGGCCACGTTGGCCCGCACCAACGTATCTTCGGTGAGCACCGCAACGGACGGCCCCAACAATGGAGTGTCCCCCACAGACCAAGGAAGGGGCAAAGGCGAAGGGCCGGAAGTGAGCACCTGCAGCGAATCGCACCCACACGCGACCTGTTCATTCCAGTGAGAAGTCTCCGTATCGAGCACGTACACGGCTTCATCGTACAATCCCGCCGCGTCCCTCACAGTAAGACGCACCACGTACGTACCCGGTGCGTACGTGTGTTGTACGCTTTCCCCCTCTCCCGTCTGCCCATCCCCAAAATCCCAATGATAGGAGACAATGTCCTCGTCATAATCCATGCTCCCCGAAGCGTTCAACAACACACGACCGTCATCCAGGAACGAAGCGGTGGCGTACGCGTAGGGAGGATGCTCAAACGTCACCTGGCGGATGACCTGATACAGACGGCCTCGGTGATCCCACATGCGGGCGCGTAGGTGGACCTTCTTCAGGGCAGGTACCGGGTTCCACAAAACCTCCCACACCCCATCTTCGACGAGATTCTCCATATCCGAGAGAGTGGCCACAGGTTGCCACCGCCGTCCGTCCCAATAGGAAAGATCCGCTGCAACCACATCGGTCAGAGACGTCACCACCAACAGAGGGCTTGCCCCGATCACGGGCTTACCCCCTTCCGCACCGGCCCACGTCAGAGTAATGGTGGGGGTATCCACTCCCTGTTCGGTCGAGAATGCCCCCGAGTGCACGAGCGCCCGGTATCCTAACCAGGGGAAATGAACATCCGGCGCATACCATCGCAAGGGCAGACGCAACGCCGCAATAGGCCCTTCTCCTTGCGGGTGTGCACTCACAAGCAAGGAGTCCGCCGCGGTCAGTGTGGCCGTCAACGGCACCTGCAGGGTTACGGTGAGCGTCACGCCCTGTCCCACATCCAGGTTATCCACATGGGTTGGGGACACGTGCACAGAAATCCCTTCAGGCGCGGTGGCCTGCACCTCGACAGATGCGGGATCAATGCCCCAATTCGTGAGGGAAAGGGTCCAACGGGTGGATGCCCCGCGGCGCAAAGGTTCCCAATAACCCACACCCAACCGGAGGATAGGGAGTGGACGTGGAGCACCCACATCGAGAGGAGCGTCCACCACATCGGCTAATGTCACACCCTCTGCCAACTCCACCCGGTCTGGGTTCACCCGCATGTGGGCCATACCGCCGAAAACGATCAACGGAGGGAAGCGAAACCGGATGCCCTGTAAACTCAACGTGGAAACATCTGAACCCACAACCCACAGGCCTCGGGATCGGGCCATGACCGCCGCGGTATCGATACCGCTTAAATCCACCACAGAATGCCCATCCACAGCGAAGAAAACACCGTTGCCCCCTACGCGAGTCCTGTGGCCGGACGCGAGCAAACCCGACGAGGAGCGCAAGATGGTGTCCCCGTACGTCGCCCCCTCCCCCCCTAACACCCGGGAATCGGACATGATGATGCTATGCCCCCACAGGACCACATCCCCGCCATGTCCCTGGGTGGATGTCCCCCCGCGCACCTCGCCTACTTGCCACACCGCGGCCTTCGCTGTCAAGAAAACCGCGCCGCCGGGGAAGCCCCGAGTGCCCGCGCCACCGCGTACTGTCCCCCAATTTTCCACCATCCCCTGTAGGGATTCCAAACGCACGGAGCCACCGGGCGAACCGGTGCGTCCGCCGTCACCGCCCAAAACAAGCCCTTTATTCACTACACCGGCGGTCACCGACCGAAGTCGCACCCCACCGCCTGCGTGCGTGTCATCGCCGTACCCGCCTAACACAGCCCCCTCGATGGTAATCGCCTTCTCCGCGAGAATGTCCACATCACAGCCGGAGGCCGCCTGCAAAATACCGCGCGAAGCCACAAACAGCGAATCCACGGAGGGCGTCTGCCCTTCCAAGGTAACCACTACATTATCGGGAATAAGCACCGTACTATCAGGCCCCGGGATGGTCTCTCCCGGCACGGGATCGCCCGTTCTGCCCCACGTGGTGGGATCGTCCCACCGGCCGGAATGGAGGGCTTGAAAGGTTGAGACCGCCGCGACAGGTTGTGAAGGTGCCAGAACACTTAACAACAGGCCGATCGCGATGACAGCCCAAACATGTCTCATGTGTACTCCTCCAGTCCGCGCGCTTTGAGTTCGGCTACGACGTTGCGCACGTCCTGTGCCCGATCACGCGGGCATACGAGGATGGCATCGGCCGTTTCGATGATGACCACATCCGAAAGACCGACCACGGCCACCAATCTCCCCCCACTCAACACCAGACTGCCCTGTGTATCCAAAAGAAGAACCTGTCCCTCCACCGCGTTGCCTTGTTCGTCCTTCGGGTACTCCTTATACACAGCCTCCCAACTGCCCACATCATTCCACCCGATCTCTGCCGGAATCACCGCACCATCGGTAATGTATTCCATAATGCCGAAATCCACCGATTGGGAAGGCAATGTAGGCCACACCTCGTTCAGAACTCGCGTCTCCTCCGACGTGTCCATAGCCTCCGCGATGCGCATCAGGCCGGCGTACAAATCCGGCATGTGCTGCCGGATCTCCTCCAAAATGCGATCCACCCGCCAAATGAACATACCACTGTTCCACGAATAACGACCGGTTCGCAAAAATCGCTCCGCGGTAGCCCGGTCGGGTTTCTCCGTAAACCGAACCAAACGGTACACATCCAGCCCCTCCCACTGCCCAAGGAGATCCCCCCGTTCGATGTATCCGTATCCGGTCGCGGGCTCTGTGGGCTCGATGCCCAGGGTAACAATCCGCCCCTCCCGAGCCACCGCGGCCGCAGCCCGCAATACCTGTCGAAAGCGGTCCACCCGGGTAATAATGTGATCTGCGGTCAGTACAGCCATCACCGCGTCCGGGTCCCGTCGTTGCAGAACCACCGCGGCCCAGCCGACAGCAGGCGCGGTGTTCCGACCTTCGGGTTCGCCCAGGACGTTCTTCGGCGGCAAGGCCGGCAACTGATCGAGAACGCGAGCCACAAACCGACGGTTGGTCACCACGTACACATGGTCGGGAGAGGTTAACTCCACCGCGCGCCGGTAAGATTCTTGCAGGAGCGTGTATGGGCTGTTGAAACGCAAGAACTGTTTGGGGTTATCGCCGCGACTTTGCGGCCAAAGGCGGGTACCACTTCCTCCGGCCAGGATCACCGGATAAAAGTGCTCGATACGTGCCATGAGCAAGCCTCCCTCAAGTTGAGAGTTTTTCGGACCCACAAACATAAGCCATGCCGCAACGAGCACAACGTCGTGGGTCGTGATGGGAACGAGGCATCGTGTCCGCGTAAAGGGCCAACTGCATCTCTGTCAGCGTATCCAAAAGGGCCGTGCGCAATTCATCGGTGTACGGCACGCGCACGGTAGTATCACGATAGCGGATATACCCGTACGGAGGCCGTTGGCCATGGACCTCCTCGACCAACAGGCAGTACGCGGCCAATTGAAGCATATGGCCCCAATAGGGACGCCCTTCCTTGGGTAGGTTGGCGGATTTGATCTCCACCGGAATAAGCCCGTCCTCGGTTTCTACCAAGTAATCCGGCTTTCCTACCAGACGCCATCGAGTGCTCACCAGCGCTTTTTCAGGCGGACGCCCCTCGTCCACGTCTTCGTAGACCACTTCGCCTTTAGGCATCCCGGTTGTCCGCCGTACCTGCCGTCCTCGATTCCACAAGACATACGCGATGCCGATGAGCAAAAAGCCCAGGAAGAGCGTGATGATGAGTGCGATGAGTATGGGCATGATGTCCAAACCTCACATAAAGATCCAGAGGATAGCCACTGCAATGAACAACAGCGCCAACCCCGCCACCGCGATCCACAAGGCGAGTTGGTGATACACATCGGCCTCGTGTACACGTCGACCGTGGCCTGCGTGGAATCGCTTCCCCCGCTCCAATTGGATGGGGTTTGCCGGTTCGTGGCCCCGCACGTATTGCAGCCACCAGGCTCGATGACAGAAGTCCCAACGGGCCAACTCACTGGCCCGAATTAATCGCTTATACTGATCGCGCTCGCTCATGCTGTTCACCCAGAAAGAACTTGTACCACTACCCCCGGCCTGATTGATAACAGCCTATGCACCTCATTGATGAAGACACAAAACTCACCCGCTCCGGCAGCGAAAATAACCGGCTCGATTGAAAAAACTCATGGAACCCTATGGGTAGGTAGGCGACGGCAGTGCCTTCACCTATCCACCACACCTCGCTCAATCGGCCTCGTCCGTTTTTCGACCTAACGCGCGGATAAGCCGATCATGCTGCAATGTGAGCGTTAAATCCCCTCTCGTGCGTTCCAGCACACCGCGCAGCACATCCACCTGCCGACGCAATCCACCGGTGATGGCGTCGGGATAATCAACCAGGATCAGCACGTCGTAGACGTCCTCCATGTAGGATAACAACAATTCGGCCCGTTCCAATTCCTGCCGACGCATCAGATCTAAAATGTGTCGACGCAACTCGGTGGCTGCCTCGGCCAACCCACCCAGGTACACGTGGTCGGGCACGTTCATACTTTCCGGGGTAGGCAGAGGGGCGCCCCTGACAAACGCCAAGAGAGTCTCGGCCTCTACCCACTCCTTCAACGCGTCCCCGGTATATCCCGTGAAGTAGAGGTCAGGGTGTTCCTCGAGGGGCTGCACCAATGCCTGAGCCTGACGTCGCGCGTCTTCCAGAAGGCGTTGAGCCTCCTCGAATTGATGACGGTGAACCGCTCGCGTGATCAGTCCGCACGTGCGAATCAACGTCCTGGATCGTTGCAGGGTCTCATCTCGAACGCGGTTCTTTGTTTCCAAGCGCCCGAGAATGCGCTCAATGGCTTCCTGTAATCCATCCACCGGTGTTCCGCTCCTCGTCGAGGTTGGGATGTGGTGAACAATGGCCGGCCACGATATTCCCGCGATGTCTTTGTGGCTTGAGTATATTCACGATAAAGGGTTTTTCCAAATAGCGCGAATTCGCTCCTCCCGCGCTTACCGGGATACGAGAAGGCTCGTCGTGTCCCCGGGCTTTTCAGAGAGTTTACGGGTAGGCGACGGCATTGCCGTGGCCTACCCGGCCGTCGCCTACCCGAGGGTCTTACGATGGCTCAACCGCCGATACAGCGCCTTCGCGTGTTAGAGCATTGAAAAACTCCGTCGTGCCCCCACGCGCTTGCCTCTCTTCATGCATCTTTGTACAATTTAGTCTGATTGACGGACATATCGCGTTTCATGTACCTCGGCGTAAAGAAGGAGTAGCCTTCCCCTTTCTAGGCCAAGGTGCATTCACAGAGTTTTTGTCAGTCAATCAGCAATTTAGTTTACAATAGAAATAGCTCATGAAGGCACAGAAGCCAATCCCCCCATCCACGACCGCAACACCGAGGGGAATTTTACCGCGGGGAGGTACACGTATGCTTGACATCACACTGATTCGAGAACACCCAGAAGTCGTCCGGGAGGGCTTGCGCAAACGACATGAAGACACCGATATTCTCGATCGCGTTCTGGAACTGGATCGCCGACGCCGCTCGCTCCTGCAAGAAGTAGAACACCTGCGCGCGGAACGGAATCGTGTGTCCAAGGAAATCGGCCGGACCAAGGACAGCGCGGAGCGGGACGCGAAAATCAAGGCCATGCGCGAACTCAAGACGCGCCTGGAACGCCTGGAGCAAGCACTCCGCGAAGTGGAGACCCAACTTCAGGATGCGCTCTCTCGCATCCCCAACCTCCCCCATGAATCCGTCCCCGAGGGTGTGGACGATCGGGACAACGTGGTCGTGAGAACATGGGGCGAACCGCGCACCTTTGACTTTACCCCCCTTCCCCACTGGGACTTGGGTCCCATGTTAGACATCATTGATTTCGAACGCGCCGCGAAAATCTCCGGCAGTCGATTTTACATCCTCAAAGGTCTGGGCGCACGGTTACAGCGCGCGCTCATCACCTGGATGTTGGACGTGCACACTCAAGAGCACGGGTATGTGGAGGTGTATCCTCCCGCGCTGGTGCGCTCACGGGCCCTTTACGGAACAGGAAACCTGCCCAAGTTCGCGGACGTGCTGTACAAGGACCACGAGGAAGACCTCTGGCTCATCCCCACCGCGGAAGTGCCTGTGACAAACCTGTACGCGGACGAAATTTTGCCGCCGGGAAGTCTCCCCATCTACCACACCGCGTACACACCCTGTTTCCGGCGGGAGAAAGTCGCGGCCGGCCGCGATGTGCGAGGTATCAAGCGAGTCCACCAATTCGACAAGGTGGAATTGGTAAAATTCGTGGAACCAGAACAGGGGTGGGAGGAGTTACAAACCCTGTTGCAAAACGCGGAAGTCCTATTGCAACGGTTGGACCTGCCCTACCGTGTGGTGTTGCTCAGTACCGGGGACCTGGGCTTCAGCGCGAGCATCACCTATGACCTGGAAGTGTGGGCTCCGGGCAGTCAGGAATGGTTGGAAGTGTCCTCCTGCAGTTGGTTCACCGACTTCCAAGCACGACGAGCGAACATCCGCTACCGCCCGGCGTCGAACGCGAAACCGCGTTTCGTGCACACCCTCAACGGATCGGGGTTGGCTCTGCCACGCACCATGATCGCCATCCTGGAAAATTACCAACAACCGGACGGATCCGTGGTCATCCCGGAGGTCCTCCGTCCGTACATGGGCGTCGACAAGATAGAGAATCCGGGTATGTAGGCGGGGCGGCAGGCCTGCCCATGGTGCAACCGTACGAATTCGCCTGCACCATAGGACCTGTCTTTCCGGAACAGACGTGGAGTTGTACGGGCCGACATGGGCGCCTTCGATGGGGGGCCTCCTACTAATAAGCCGGATGCTTACGCCTACCATCACTTTTTATTTCGTTACTTGGAGTCAGGACGATGAACTTCTTCATGTTCGTGCTCCTGTTCAGTGTACTGGTGCGCTTTCTGGCCTTTCTCGTCGTGCTGGAACTGTACTATCGCTTCCGTGATGTACACATTCTCCTGATTGCCATCACCGTGCTTCTCATGTGTGCCCCTCCGGGATTCCGCCTGTGGCAATTACTTCAAGAACCGCCCCCCCAGCACCTCGCGCTGTGGATGGTCGTCTCCCTCCCGGTCGTCAGCATCCTTATCCTCTTTTCCACCCTGATTTTCCACCGCTACATCCCGGTTATTCTAGAAACACAAAAACAACAAGACCGGATGCTCAACCAGTTACGGCTTCTCTATAGCCTAAGTGATACACTGGCCCGTTCAAAATCCCTAGATGAGGTGTACTCCAACGCGTTGACCAACATTCTCCAAGCGCTAAACGCGGATCGTGCCGCTGTACTCCTTCGGGATCCCGATAACGTCGTCCGGTTTAAGGCGTGGCATGGGCTTAGCGAACAATATCGGCAATCCGTAAAGGGCCACTTCCCCTGGTCCTTTGATGATCCCCACCCGGAACCCATTCTCATCGCAGATGCGCTCGATGACGAACGAACGCTCCCCTTCCGAGACGCCCTGGAACAGGAGGGCATTCGTGCCATGGGCTTCATCCCTCTATACTACAAGGGACACCTGCTGGGAAAATTCATGGTCTACTGGAATGAACCCCACCCGTTCACGGAGGATGAAATCCGGCTGGCCCAAACCGTAGCCAACCACATTGCCGCGGCCATCATCCGCAAACAACAGGAAGAAATGCTCGCCGAACAAGCACAGCGCCTCAACGCGCTTATCCAATCATCCGGCATTCTTGTGGCCGGACACCCCCTTGATGAGGTGCTTCAACGCATCATCGCCATCGCGAACCAAGTCATACGGTCCGATTACACGGCCATTGTCCTGTTCAAAGAAGACGAAAACGACTTCTATGAAGCATTGAACAACATGCCGACCCTGCCCACTCTTCACTACACCCGTCGTCCAGATGGCCTATCCCATTGGATTAAAGAACATCGGCGCCTTGTCATCGTGGACAAAGTCGACGGGGACGGAAACTTTTACCCTCCCTTAGGGGAAGACGCCCCCAAGACCGTCAACGAATATATCCGCCGCATGGGCATTCAATCCTTCGCGGGTATCCCTCTCGTCATACGAGACAGATTCCTCGGCATCATGTGGGTACACAATACCCGGCCCTTCACCTTTCACGGCCAAGAAGCCATCCTCCAGGCCTTTGGATACCTCGTCTCCATTGCACTGGAGAACGCTTCCCTATACACTTCTCTTAAACGAGCCTTACAAGCTAAGGATGAGATGATACAGAACGTCTCCCATGAACTGAGAACTCCATTAACCATTATCCGGGGTTACACCGAACTCCTCCTCGACCCTACCCTCTGGGATCTTCCCGAAGAATTGCACCCCATCCTGAGCACCGTGGACCGACAAGCGCGCCACCTCCACACGCTGGTGGAACGATTACTGTTGCTGCAAGCACTTGACCAACGTCCACTGCATTGGCAAATCTTGCACTTGGATACCTGGCTAGAGGAGATCGTTTCCGATTGGTACATCCGGGCCCAAAAACAAGGCCTTCACCTCCATCTAGACATTGAAAAACCTCTCCCCCCCGTCCGCGCCGACCCGGACTTGTTACGGGAAATCGTGATCAACCTCCTGGACAATGCGTTCAAATTTACCCCCCAAGGGCGCAACATCTATGTACGAGCCTTTACTGAGAAACATGAAGTCATCGTCAGTGTCCAGGATGAAGGCGAGGGTATCCCCCCGGACAAATTGAACACCATCTTCCAACGCTTCTACCAAATCAACGGCAGCATCCACCGTAAGTACAGTGGTATGGGCATTGGCCTTTCCTTATGTCAAGCCATCATCGAACGACACGGTGGCCGCATATGGGCCGAAAGCGAAGGACTCGGCCACGGCAGCACGTTCTCCTTTGCCCTTCCAATTCACACCGCGGGTGGAGATGAACATCATGGCTGAGCGCGGTCGAATAAACTTGCGCCAACGACTGCGTCGCCTGGGAACGCGCAGAAGCACCCGACCTACCCCTCAGCCCACTCCGTCGCCGGCTCGTGCCGTCCAGGAACATCCTCCATTGACCCACGTTATCGGCGGGGATGAGATCTCCACGTCTCGGGGCACATTTCACCTGCGGGAAATCACCTACGACCCGCATCACATCCACGGTCGTTACCCACTCGGTCGCATTTTGGACGCGCCCCTTCACCCCCTCAGATACTTAAGCACCAGGGCCTTGTCCGTGCTCCCACCGGTCACAGAGATGGCCTTTCTCGATACGGAGACCCTAGGGCTCTCCCGCGGAACGGGCACTACCGTCTTCCTGGTCGGACTGGGTTTCATCACCCCAACAAAAATTTACGTCCACCAGTATTTCATCCGAGACCTCCACGAAGAAGCCGCCATGCTAGAACACCTGGCAACGGCTCTCGCCCGAGCAACGATGGTTGTTACGTATAACGGTCGCTCCTTCGACCTCCCCCTTCTGAACACCCGTTACACCTTGCACCTCATTCCCTCCCCACTGGAGAAGTTAGGGCACGTAGATCTCCTGGTGCAAGCCCGGCGCCTGTGGGGGCACCGGTTGCCCCGTTGCACCTTAGGGGATGTGGAACGAGGCATCCTCGGCCACCATCGGGAAGAATTGGACATCCCCGGCTGGTTGGTTCCCGTTCTGTATCGGGATTACCTGCGCACCCGCGATCCGACACCTTTACGCCAAGTGTTTTACCACAACCTCCACGACATCCTCTCCCTCATCGCGCTAACCGACATCGTGCTTCGAGCCTGGGACGATCCTTGGTCAGAGCCGAGCGTCTACCCAGAGGACTTGGTAAGTCTGGCGATGTACTTCATGACCCATGGCGAGGAGGAACGGGCAGAAGTCCTCCTGCGTTACGCCATGCACCATGTCCATCACCCCCAACGTCGGCTGGATGTTTACCGAACGTTGGGACGGCTCCTCAAGCGCCGAGAACAGTGGGCCGAAGCCCTGTCCCTGTGGGAAACCTGGACCCAAGAACTCCCACTGCCCGACCTCACCCCGTTTGAAGAACTGGCGAAATATTATGAATGGCGGGCGCGCGACTTCCGGCAGGCACTCCACTGGACCGACGCGGGATTAGCCATCCTGGATCATGCGCCTCAAGATGTCCAACATCGATGGCGGCCAACGTTGGAACACCGTCGTCGTCGCCTTGTCCGACGTTTAAGGAGCTGAGGTCCCACAATGTGGAAGAAGAGCGTATGTCTTATCATTCTCTTGTGGGTTTTGACCGCGTGCCACTCAACGGGCACACAGCCTTTAGCATCCCCCACATCTTTAACATCCCCTCTCCCCTCGCGACCGGCCCCCATTTCCCCATCCCCGCGCCTCTCCTACACCGAACCGCCCGGCACGGCCGTGGCTCACCTTCCTTTGATGAGCCACCACAGCGCGGCCACGGCCACCCTGGAGTCCTCCCCTACGCTTCCCACGCCCACGAAACATGCCCCCTCGCCAGCTCCCACCCATACCCCAACACCGCTCTTCTCGCGACGAACCCATATTCCTCTGGTATTCGGGAATCCTCCCCATCACGAAGAGGAGCCCCTAGTAGTGACAGGTCATCCCTTCGCGCTCATTGTGGACGCGTCGGCCTTCACTGCCCATCCCTGGGACGATCACGGGATATCCCGCTGGACAGCACAACAATCGGTCATTCCGCGCGTGCTCCGGGACAGCCTGGCCCATGCCCGAATTGCCGTACAGCGATTGGGGGGAGAGGCCACAACCTGTGAAGGGAACACCCAAACACTCATTACCATGCACCCCCTGCCCACCATCGACTGGACACAGATATGGGGGGGGCTCCAACCCACCGGAACCGTCCCTTTGGCCGAAGCCCTCTTGCAGGCCGCAAACGCCTTTCCGGCAGGAGTCCAACGGCCTATCTTGCTCATTTCTGCTGGAGAGGAGATATGTGGAGAAGATCCCTGCAATGCGGCTCGCGTGTTGGAACGCTCCGACGCAGATGTCACCGTGCACGTTGTGGACATCGGTGACGAGAACGAAGGACAATCCGTTTTACGTTGTATTGCCGAGGTCACAGGCGGCACATACGCGCACGCAACCGGCCCCGATGACTTGGCGAGCGCTTTGCGTACGGCCATCCACCACGCGTTGGGGGGCCAACTCCGTGTGGAGGTGGTGGGTGTGAACGGACGTCCCCTCTTTCCTGTCGTCGTGGTGGGGCGAGGCGACGAAATCATCCGCACTTTTGACGCGTGGACCGATGCGGACCTGGCAGAAGGGACGTATACGGTGACGGTGGGCACTCCGTTACCCGGCATCTTCGAAAACGTGGTCATTCACCCAGGACGGCGGACCAAATTGCACATTCCGCTGGGGGAACTCCACGTGCGCCTGGTAGACACGCAACAGCGCCCCATTGCTGCCGAAATCAGCCTCTCGACGCCCCCCTTGGGGACGTTCTTTGGCAGTGAAGGGGAAAACATTATTGTGCCCCTGCCCACAGGATATTACACAGTCAGCGCATCCTTGGAAACGTCGCCGCCCCTAGCCTTCGCGCGCCATGTGCCCGTAGTGGTGGGTTCGGTGACCGAACGCACGGTACGGGTGCCGGTAGCGCGACTTCGGGTGGAACTCATCCACCGTGGCCAACCCGGCAGCGGGTTCATCACTCTATCCCGATGGGAAAACCCGGATGTCCAGATCGCGGGGGGATGGACAAACGGGGAGATGACGTTCCTGGTCCCCCAGGGATGGTATCAACTGGACATCGGTCAATACGCGGAGCCAACCGACGCCCACGTTCTGATCCAACAACGCGTGGATGATCCCGTACACACGCCGGACATTCACTACATTCACCACGTAGACACGGGAACCCTCCGAGTCCTGGACACCGCGTCCGACGGCGCATCGGTTTCCGGGTGGGTGCGGGTATATCCCGCGCGCCGGACTTCCCCCATCCTAGCCGAAGGCCCCATCCTCACCTCCTTCACCCTGCCTACCGGCATGTACGACGTTCAAGTTGTTGAGGAAAACGGGCGTTCTCTTTGGGCATGGGATATCGTGCTCCAACCCCAACAGCAGGTGGATCTGACCGTGCTACGGCCCCAAGCACGGGTGTGGATTCAAGCCACTACCCCGTGGGGAGAACCGCGGGTCGCCCACACGGTCCTTTACCGGGAACCCGACCACACCCCCACGCTGGACGTGCACATCCCATGGCGGGCCGTCCTTCCCCCCGGCACGTACCAAGCGCAACTGGACGAATACAGTGCGGTCCCTCATACTACACTCTCCGAACCGTTCACCGTCCAAGACGGAGACACATACACACTGACGGGATCCCTCCCGCTGGCGTCACTCACCTTGGTCCCCACCGACGTGGACGAGGTAGAAGTCACCATCTACGCCCAAGCCGATCCAACCACTCCCCTGGGAGGAGTACGCTCTGGGCTTCCCCACCTGCTTCTACCTGAGGGACATTATGCCTTCCACCTAAAAGATGTGGATAATCCGGAACGCTACGTGTGGGTGAGGGATGTTCGTCTGGCCGTAGGTGAACACCGGGAGGTTATCGTTCACTTCCCCTGAAGTGCGTTTAGATGGGTCCGTCAATCAGCACTTCGTTTCGAATGGAGACGGAGGTGGATCTATGACACACTTACTGGTGGTTATTCTAAATGATTTGCATGTCCTGCCCGATTTGCTGGACGCGTGGAAGCGCATTGGGGTTCCTGGTGTGACCCTGTGGAACAGCGTGGGAGGGTATCAAGCAGAAAATTGGCTACAAAAGATGGGGTTAGGAGGCCTAGGCCGTCTCCTAGGAGGCGAAAGCCAACAACGAACTCTCATTAGCCTTATCGATGACGACGACTTGTTAGAGCAGGCGATCGCCGAGGCCGACGAGATCGTCCAAGGCTTTGACCGTCCCCACAACGGTATTCTCTTTGTGCTCCCGGTGACCCGGGCTGTGGGATTACGCAAGTGGACGGTGGAGGCCGAAGAGCAAGCGCGCCGAGAGGAGGAGGCCCGTACCGGTCTGCTTAAACGAGACCGGATGGCATATCAGGACCTGGTCGTGGCGGACATTATGGACGTGCTACGCTTGGATCCCGCGATTGTGTCCGCCGACGCCGCGGTAACCGACATCATCAAAACCATGCTCGCGCACCCGAACGTGCAAGTGGCTTGTGTGGTCAATGAAGAGCAGCGGCTTGTGGGCGTGATTGATGTCCCCAGTCTCGCGGACGCCTTCCTCCTCACCGTGTTCCCCGAGGAGTTTATGAGCGCGGTTCAAGATGTGGCCGAAGCAGAGGAATTCGCGCGGCGGACACACATGCACCAAGCTTCGGATATCATGCGCGAGCCGGTGTACGCTCACCTCAACGATTCGGTGCGCTCCGCCTTCCATACAATGCACCAAGCCAAATTGCCCGGCATTCCTGTGGTGGATGAGCAGTATCACGTGATCGGCTACATTAACTTGCTGGAACTTATGGGCCTCTGCCTGGAATCCTCCATCCACCGAGGAGGGCCACAATGAACGACGCGTGGATTGCCGCGGGTATCTTTCTCCTGACGTACGCGATGATCGTGAGCGAACGCGTGCCGCGCACCACCGCCGCCTTGGCCGGTGGCATGTTGATGATCCTCCTGGGCATTCTCCCCCAGGAAGAAGCGTTTCACGCGGTGGATCTGAACGTACTTTTCCTCCTAACGGGCATGATGGTCATTGCCCACCTGATGGGCGAAACCGGCTTTTTTCAGTGGTTGGCTGTCCACACGGTCCGCCTGAGCCAAGGCCGCCCCGTCCAGGTCATGGTGTTCATTGCGCTCATTACAGCCTTTGCGTCCGCATTCCTGGACAACGTAACGGTGGTGGTCCTCATTGCACCGGTAACATTGTACGTCGCCAGCACCTTAGGAGTCAGCCCTGTTCCTTTCCTCATCACGGAGGTGATGGCCTCCAACATCGGTGGGGCAACGACGCTCATCGGAGACCCACCGAATATTCTTATTGCCAGCCGAGCGAACATTGACTTTCTCCAGTTCCTCCTGAACATGGCACCGCCGGCTCTCCTCTCCCTGCTCGCTTATGTGGGCATCATGGTCGTCCAATTCCGGCACGCGCTTACCGTACCCGCGGAACGTCGACAGATGCTCATGCGCCTTAAGACAGAGGGACTCATCACGAACAGAGCTCTGTTGGTGCAAACTCTCACCGTGCTGGCTGTGGTCATTGTGGGATTTCTCCTTCACGGCGTGCTCCACCTGGAGCCGGCCACCATTGCCCTTAGCGGCGCGACCTTGCTCCTGCTGTGGACAAAACGGGATCCGCACGCCATCTTTCAACATGTGGAATGGGCTACGTTGATGTTCTTTGTAGGACTCTTCATCGCAGTGGAGGGGTTGGTCGCCACGGGGGTGATTGAACGTGTTGCCCACGCGCTGGCGCGCTTAACCTCCAGGAATGTACGTATCACCACGTTCTTCATTCTGTGGTTCTCCGCGCTGGCCTCGGGAATCGTGGATAATATCCCCTATACCGCAACCATGCTCCCCATCGTGGAAACACTGGGCCGGGTCATGCCTATCCGACCGTTGTGGTGGGCCCTCGCTCTGGGCGCGGATTTGGGGGGAAACTTGACCCTGGTGGGCGCTTCGGCCAATGTGGTAGTCGCCAGCATTGCTGAACGCAGTGGACACAAGTTAACGTTCGGCGAGTTTTTCCGCTACGGTCTGACAACCGTTACGGTCTCTTTGATTATCTCGTCCATCTGGCTGTGGGTCATGTACCTCTCCTGATAGAACGATAAAACTCTGTGTACATACCGTGGCTTAAAGAGAAAGAAACGGATTCAAGCGACGTTCGGTACCCACGGTGGTAAACTCGCCGTGACCGGGCAGGAGTTGATAATCATCGGGCAGCGCGAGGATAACGCGACGGATGCTCTCCATAAGGGTCGAGAAATCACCTCCGGGAATATCCGTCCGGCCAATGCTGCCCGCGAAAATAACATCGCCCACAAAGGCCCGACGGTGGATGTGGTCTATGAGCGTGACCGATCCCGGGGAATGACCCGGCGTGTGTGCGATCTCCAACGCGACCCCACACACGGGAAAAGGCATCCCCGGCTCCAGGTGAGCGTCCACCTTGGGCATGGGGCCGGGATCAAACCCCAACCATGAACGGGTAATCTCCCGCTGAACGGCCAATACCGGCTCATCGTCCGGATGCAGGTAAAAGGGAACGGGCCGCTCTTGCCGTAACGCGTCCACCGCTAACACATGGTCAAAATGGGCATGAGTGGCAATAATCGCTTGCAACCGCCACCCGTGCCGCCGTAAAACCGCTTGAATGGCCGTTGGATGGCCACCGGGATCAATGACCACGGCCTCGTTCGTGTCCTCACAGCCGAGAACAAAACAATTAACTTGCAAGGGACCCACCACCACGTGTTCCAAAACCATTCATCCCCCCTTACCAACGACGTAATCCTTCCAGGACACGCTCCAACCGGGAGCGCCAGTGAGCATCGATGGGGATGTACACCCGCCGTCGCCCGACCCGACAACCTTCCGGCAGGCGGCGTTCCAGGGTCCGCCAGTCCGGCCGGTCCAGGTCCGAACGGTGTAACGCCAGACGATCCCCTTCTCGGCCGATGCGGTCCACCCGCGCCTCCCGAGCCAGGATTTTGATGCGTACGACGAATAACAAGTCCTCCGCTTCCTCGGGCATGGGCCCAAATCGGTCCACAAGTTCCTGCTCCATCGCTGTCAGAGCGTCTAAGTCCGTAATGGCCGCGACGCGCCGATAGAGCTGCAAGCGTAATTCCTCATCGGGCACATAGGCCGTGGGGAACCCTGCGCGCACGGGAAGATCCAGGTGCACGGCCGCAGGCAGCGGGTCCGGTGTCTCCCCGGTCGCGGGAAGGTCGAATTCCCCGCGCTCGCGCAATTCCTGAACGGCCTTAGCCAACAACCGCGCGTACAGGTCAAAGCCCACCGCGGCGATGTGACCGTGTTGCCGAGCGCCCAGGAGTTCGCCCGCACCCCGCAATTCCAAATCTTGCATCGCGATACGGAACCCTGCGCCTAAATCAGAGGCTTCATAAATGGCCTGTAACCGACGTCGCGCTTCCGGGCTAAGCCGTTTCCCCTTGTCATACAAGAGATACGCGTACGCGCGTACCGCGCCACGCCCTACCCGTCCCCGCAACTGGTACAACTGAGCCAAACCGAATTGATCCGCCCGGTTGATGATAATAGTGTTCGCGGTAGGGATGTCCAACCCGCTCTCAATGATGGTCGTGCTTACAAGAACGTCGATCTCCCCCCGGGCAAAGGCCAACATAGTTCGTTCCAACTCCCGTTCCGACATCTGCCCATGTGCCACGGCTACTCGCGCTTCGGGGACAATACGACGTATCTGGTTGGCGACGATCGCGATGCCTTGCACCCGATTGTGAACGAAGTACACCTGCCCACCTCGATCCAACTCCCGTAAAATAGCCTGGCGAATCAGATGCTCGTCATATTCTGCCACCGTGGTTTTCACGGGCAAACGTTCCTCCGGCGGAGTGGTCATCGTGCTCATGTCACGGATGCCCGTTAAACTCATATGGAGCGTGCGGGGAATAGGGGTCGCAGTCAACGTGAGCACATCCACGCTGGTTCGCAGCCGCTTCAACTTCTCTTTGTGCACTACACCGAACCGCTGCTCTTCATCGATGATGAGAAGTCCCAAGTCCTTGAATTCCACATCGTTGGAGAGCAAGCGGTGGGTGCCGATGACAATATCCACACTGCCCGCCTTCAATCCCTCGATGACTTTCTGCTGCTGGGAACGGGTAAGGAAGCGCGAGAGCATGGCAACGTTCACAGGGAAAGGTGCCATGCGCTCCCGAAAGGTGTTATAGTGTTGCTGGGCGAGTACGGTCGTGGGCACCAGCACGGCCACTTGTTTCCCATCCATCACGGCTTTGAACGCGGCCCGGACGGCCAATTCCGTTTTCCCGAACCCCACATCCCCCACCACCAAACGATCCATGGGCCGAGGTTGTTCCATGTCTCGCTTGATCTCTTCTGCGGCTCGAAGTTGATCTTCGGTCTCTTCGTACGGAAAGGCCGCCTCCAGTTCCTGCTGCCAGGGGGAATCCGGGCTGAACGCGTGGCCACGAATGGCGGCCCGCCGCGCGTACAACTCCAACAATTCCTTAGCCATCTCTGCCACAGCCCGACGCGCCCGACGCTTGACCATATCCCAATCCGCGGTGCCCAAACGGTTGAGCACAGGAGGCGTCCCGTGGGGGCCCACATAACGGGCCAAGCGTTCGGCCTGGTATACCGGGACGAACAACTTGTCCCCATGCGCGTACTCAATTTCTAGGTACTCCCGTTCCTCACCGTCAAAATTCCGCCGTACCAATCCTCGATAGATTCCGATGCCGTAATCCACATGAACCACGTAATCACCGACTTTGACATCGGAGAAGAACGTCTCCGGCGCGGCAGGACGAACACGGGTCACGCGCCGGGGCACCCGTCGAAAACCGAACAATTCCTTGTCGGTGAAGAGGTGAAGGCGTCCTCCTGACTCGGGGTGGGGGGTCAACACAAACCCACCGGCCAATACCCCCCGCACCACCGCCATTCCCCCTTCACCGGGGAGATTCTCCAACGCAGCAAGCGGGGCAATGGTCCTCCCCGCGTCCGTGAGCATGTCGGCCAAACGGTCTGCCTGGCGGGACACGACCACCACCCGCTCCCGACGGCCGGACAATTCCAGCAAAGAGCGCACAATATGTCGTACTTTACCGCCGAAATAGGGCGCCGCGTGAAACACATCGCCCAACAGCGCCTCGGGCAAGGGATGCCCATCCAAGTCACTTTGCCCCAACACCCACACAGGCACACGATCAAAGCGAATTCGTATCTCTTCCCAAGTCCAGTAAGGGCGCACCACGTTGGCCGGGAGTTCGCGGGTAACGAGCAAGTCGTTTCGGACGTGTTCGGCCTGCTCCTGCAAGTCCCGCCACACACTCTGCAATTCTTCGCCGTCCTCAACGAGAACCACGCTCTCCCGGGGCAGGTGATCGAGCAGCGTTGCGGGTTGGGAGTAAAAATAAGGAAGGTAAAACTCCAACAGCGGGAAACGACCGCCCTCGTTCAAAAGAGCGATCTCCTCTCGAATTTGCTCCGCTAAGGCCGTGTGACACGTGCTCAGGTCCAAGTCATGCAACCGTTGGGCTGCCCGTTGCGCGTGCCGGACAAGGGCCTCCGAGGCCGGGGTTAGGAGGATGCGAGAGGGACGGGGAACATCGGACAGGGTGCGCTGAGTTTCCACGTCGAAGTACCGCATGGAATCAATCTCATCCCCGAAGAACTCTAACCGGACGGGCCACCGAGCATGCGGTGGGAACACATCTAAAATCCCGCCACGGCGTGAAAACATTCCCGGGCTATCTACCACAGAGGCTTCTGTGTACCCTAACGAAAGGAGCAGGGCGATGAGGTCGTGCATAGAGATGGCGTCTCCCACGCGTAGGGGGCGTACAGATAAACGCATTTCCCGCGGGGGCAAGGTCTTCCACATAAGCGCTCGAGCCGAGGCGACCACCACCGGGGCCTCGCTGAAGCCAGAACGCCGGGACAACGCGGCCAACGCGGCCAGGCGATCACGACGAGTGTCGGCGCTCCACACGAGACGCTCGTAAGGTAAAGCCTCGGGATCGGCGAAGAGAAACACCCGGGACGCATCCCCTAGCCAGATCCGAACGGCATCCGCAATTTCTCGCGCGCGGGAAGAGGTGGCGGTGACATAAAGAAGAGGGCGGTGAAGGTGGGACGCAAGGGCAGCAGCAACGTAGGGACGGGCTGTGCGGGGAACGCCCAAGCGCCTAGGGCGCCCCGGCTCAGGCGGAGCGTTTAAGACGCGACGATAGGATGGTGCCTCGGACACCAGATCCAGGGCACCACGCAGGTGAAAGACATGCTTTTCGCCTTGGCTCTCCACAACCGACACGGACAATGATCCACGGCCCATGTTGTATCCATTACACAACCCACGGCTGCGTGACCGACATTTCGCGTGTCACGGCGGCGACCTGGCGCCGCTTTGATATCTTTGGAGTGCAGCAACCTGTACGAAACCGCCCGGCCGAGTTGTCACCCCGTGGACGGCTTTTCAATGTATCATCCCTTTTTCGCCGTTTTCTCCGTCCCCGGACGTTCCCCACCATGTCGCGCACGGGTGTTCACAAAACGCATGGCCGGTTCAATGCCCTGAGTGACCCATATTTCGATCGCGTCCGCGGCCTCCTCACGCACCACCCGCATCGCCTCCTCTTCCTCATCGGTGAACGGGTGCAAGACGAAGTCCGCGGGATCCATACGACCCGGCGGTCGCCCGATGCCCACGCGCAAACGCGGGAAATCGGACGTTCCCAAGTGCTGGATGATGGAACGCATCCCTTTGTGCCCGCCATCCCCGCCCTTGGGACGCATCCGCAATACACCAAACGCCAGATCAAGGTCGTCATACACTACCAAGATATCTGTCAAAGGTACCTTGTAGAACCGCACAATGGGAGCTACGGATTTTCCGCTCAAGTTCATGTACGTTTGCGGTTTGACCAACAACACCTCCCCTTCACCCATGCGCACTTTCACGGCCAACGCGTCGAACTTGTGCGGTGCGAACATGACCCCATGCCGCCGGGCGAGAATGTCCAAGATTTGAAAACCGACATTGTGTCGCGTGCGCTCATACGCCCGTCCGGGATTGCCCAAACCGAACACGATCTTCATGGCTATGGTCTCACCCGTACCCATATCCAAAGGATAATACGTTTCAGCACTTCGTATCCGATCCACACCAAATACGCCCACAACGCGTATCGGGCACCGCGCAAAGCAGCCTTCCGAATCCGCTGACTGTTGAAAATCTGCCCAAATTGGCTGAAAATACCCCGCCCGGTTCCCTGATGTTGACCGGCCACTACCGTCGCCGTAGGTGTAGGCGAAGGGATAGGGGTAGGCGTAGGTATTTCGGGCAGGACCACCACGGCCGGTGTCGGGGTGGGTGCGGGGGTCGGAGTAAAGCGCGGTGTCGGGGTAACCGTCGGCGTGGGTGTGGGCGTAGGCCTGGTGTTTGCCACGTCCACACGCACAATGGGCGATTCGATGTAGTTGCCGTCGATTTTGACCACGCGGAGTTTCAGCGCGTAAGGACCATCCGGCAGGGGGCGCGTGTCCCACAAGCCTAACAGACCGTTGGGTTGTTGGTTGTAATGCGCTTCACCGATGAAAATCCACCCCTGATCCCCAGAAGGCGGTGGCCAGGGCGCATAATACAACTCGTACCTTTGGAATTGGGGATGAACGGCGACGCCGGAAATGCGCACTTCTCCGCGCACCACGTCACCGTTTTTGGGTATGGTAATCAACGCCTCTGCGCCTTGAGCGTGCACACCCGTACCGATAATTCCCCACGCTATGAACAAAGATACGAGCAAGATGGCCGCGAGCGACATCCATCCTCGTCGTGAATACATGTACATGTTCTAACCTCTCCATCCAGCCCAGAGTATCTCATACTTCTTCATCAAAGAGCACTTCTGCTTTGATATCTTCTTCCTCTTCCAAGTTACCGCCCAACGCGCCGGCTACAACGCCAACAGATGCCATAAAGGCTGAATATCGTTCCAAGGACAGGGCGTGTGCGGTCGGCAAACCGGCCCACGCCGCGAACACATCTTTGGGTAAGACATAAGAAATCGTCAAGGAGACAACGAAGATAATAGCCCACAAAAATGTCATGCCCAAGAGTAAGGTGCCAAAAAGCACGATTTGTGTTCGGGCAATCTGCTCCCGTAAATGAACTTCACGCGTGATTTGGCCCATGTTCTGACCGTAGTACATGAGAAAAGTTGCCAAAAGTGTCGCACCTACCGGACCGGCCAGGATGAGGGAGAAAGGCAAATGTGCACCGATCTCCCACGCTTCCGCGGTCATCAACAAGAACACCGTGGACACCGCAGCCGCGGCCGTCAGGCGTCCCAAGTAAACGGGCATCTCCCACGGCGCGTATCGCCAGATATCCAACAAAATTCCTCCCGGGTCGGTGAAGAAAGTGCGCACGTAAAAGGCCAACCGACCCCAATGAGGCCGCTGTTCCTCCAAGCGTGCGTCGGCGATAAGGTGCAGATGATGGTTAATGGCCTCGATGACCTCTTCTGGAAACGGTTCAATCTGCAACAGCGTTGGATCCTCTATCGGCTGGGAGGGGCCGGTGAGGGTATGCTTTACGTCCCACAGGTGAGATAACATATGGAGCACTAAGCCCCCCAGACGTTCAGGCAACACATCCTTCGCCCCTAAGCGCGCGGTGGAAACCACCGCGACTTCCAGGGCGGAGGAGGGAATCCCCATCGTAGAGATCCGGTGCCGAGGGTTCAATTCGTTGGGAACCACCACAATCGCGTAATCCCAGCGACGGAGGATCTTCTCCTCTGCCCCGATTTCCAACAAAGGCAGGGGATCCAATGCCCCCACGGGAACGTATACCCGCCGCTCTACAAAGGGCATCTCCCATTCAAAATCGGGGAACTGCTCCTGAAGAAGGGTCAACACCTCATCACGGGCTAAAGTATACGCGGCCAACATTTCCTCGTTACGAAGGTCCGCAGCCAGCACCCAGCCCACGCTGACCACCGAACTCATCGCAACACCTCGCGAACACGAGATAACGCAGCGGAAAGGTCCACGCGGCCGGCGTACAGCGCCTGACCGATGATGACTCCGGCCACGCCCCGATGAGCCACCGACAACAAGGCGTCAATATCGGCCAGACCGGCGACCCCACCCGAGGCAATAACACGCAAACCGGTCTGTTCGGCCAGACGGGCCACGGCCTCCGCGTCCACCCCCGAGAGCATACCATCCCGTTGGATGTCCGTGTACACAGCCCAACGCACCCCGGCTTCACGCATGGCCTGTCCCAACGCGACAACAGAGACCTCACTCACCTGGGCCCACCCGTGCGTAGCCACCCGCCCCTCACGCGCGTCTAGCCCCACGGCAATGCGCTCCGAGCCGAAGCGACGCAGGGCTTCCCGTACTATGTCAGGGCGGGTGACTGCAACCGTGCCCAACACCACCCGCGCGACTCCCAAATCCAACACCGACCGAATATCCTCCAACGTCCGCAAACCTCCACCAAATTGTATCGGCACAGGAACCTCATTACAGATCGCAGCAAGAGCCTGAAGATTGGGAGATAACACCTCGGGGTCGAGAGAATCCCCCAACGCGCCGTCCAAGTTGACCACGTGCAACCACGTGGCGCCCTGGTCTACCCATCGCCGCGCGATCGCTACAGGATCGTCGCCGTACACCGTCTCCGCGTTCGGATCTCCTTGGCGCAACCGAACACACTTACCACGCCGCAGATCGATGGCCGGAAATATGTCAAACATGATGTTGTTACCCATGCCCTGGCCTCATCTTTTTTCCTGATGGACGGACAAAACGTCACGGATGCTATCGAAGCGGCGAGAGGTCGTCGCACTCCAAAAACTTTCCCAGGTACTCCTATGAAACAAGTACAATCTCGAGAATTTCCTAAAATCCCTTCCCAAAATCGGCGAAAGAAGTGTTCACTATTTTACCGCACATAAAGGACAGGGTGAAATGCACCGCGTCCTGTTCCGGGGCTTTCCAACAGTCTGATACGTGAAGATATTGTATCGGCCATTGAGTCGTTGCATGTCCTTTTTAGAAGGCTCTTGATAAGCGAAGGCAATGCCTCCACCTCCCCCCTGTGTGTTGAAAAAAGACTGGATTGTGTCCTTGCCGGGCTTGAAGTTCTTATTGAGTCGTGTTACACTGTGTTGTGGTAAGGAGGAGAAAAATCCGAGCATGTACGCAGTTCGCTACAAGACCATTTGCAAACCCATAGACGCACCCGATGCCATCGCCTTCGCGGTGTCCCTGCTGCGCACGGGACACGTTATCGCGGTGCCCACGGATACCGTGTACGGCATCGCCGCGGACGGCCTCAACCCCGACGCGATCCGACGCCTGTACGAAGTGAAGGAACGTCCGACCGACAAACCTATTCCCTTGCTCCTGGCGGACATCGACGATGTGTGGCATGTTATCCGATCCTTTCCCGCGGGAGCCCACCGATTAGCGCAATCTTTTTGGCCTGGTCCCCTCACTCTGGTCCTCCCCGCGCGACCGGAACTCCCTCAAGTCCTCCTGGCCGGCGGGGATACGGTCGGTGTCCGCATCCCCGCGTACAAGTTATTACGAACGTTAATTCGACGGCTGGGACACCCGCTGGCGGCCACAAGCGCCAACCTCAGCAATCATCCACCTGCGCTCACCGCACAAGACGTGATGGAACAATTGGGTGGCCGTATCCCCCTCATACTGGACGGCGGCCCCACCCCCGGAGGTCAACCGTCCACGGTGGTGGACTGCACGGTCGACCCACCGGTCATTCTGCGTGAGGGCCCCATCCCTGCAGAAGAGATTTTACGTGTGTGGAGAGGTTCCCCCACCGCGTAAGTCCCTTCCCTTCTCCGAGAGAGGACTCCGCCCCAAATGACGTGTGCTCCATTTGCGCCTGTCTTACAGGGGGACTAAGATCACCGCAAAACAGCAACGCAGACAAGGAGAATTTCGGCCACTATGAACGAGGCGGATTTCTGGACCCTCATCCGGGAGCGACGGTCCATTCGCCGTTACCAGGATCGACCGGTCCCCCGCTCCCTAATTAACGCGCTCCTCGAGGCCGCGCGTTGGGCTCCCTCCACCCACAATCGACAACCCTGGCGGTTTATTATTATTAAACCGGGGCCCCAACGAGAACACATGGCACAACAAATGGCCCAACGCATGATCGCGGACTTGGTGGCCGATGGGTGGCCTCGGGAAGAAGCAGAAGCACGCGGCCAACGGTCCATCCGACGTCTGACCACCGCACCGGTCCTCATCCTTCTCGTCCTGAACACCGAGGAATTGGACCATTACGAGGATGAACGTCGAGCGCGGGCAGGATATTTACTGGGGGTTCAAAGCGTGGCCGTAGCCGCCCAGAACATCCTCTTGGCTGCTCACCACTATGGACTGGGCGCGTGCTGGATATGTGCCCCTCTGTTTGCTCAAGATATCCTGCGAGAGGTGTTAGACCTGCCTGAGACATGGGACCCCCAAGCGTTCATCACCGTTGGCTATCCGGCCGAACACCCTCTGCGTAGCCGTCGTCCGCTGGAGGAGATCACCATGACGCTACCGAAACCGTCGGAACACACCGAACCCACACCCGAGCCCGTTTCTCCTCCCCCTTCTCATCCTCTCGTTGTTGCACTGGCCGGGGGCGTGGGAGGCGCCAAAGGCGCGTTGGGCTTGTATCGCATCCTCCCTCCCGATGCCCTAACCGTCATTGTAAACACGGGTGACGACTTTGAACACATCGGTCTTCCCATTTCCCCCGATTTGGACACGGTGATGTACACCCTGGCCGGCATCTACCACCGCGAACAGGGGTGGGGCATCGCAGAAGACACCTTCCACGCGCTGGACATGTTAGGCCGTTACGGTGCACCCACCTGGTTCCGACTAGGAGACAAAGACCTGGCTACACACATTGTCCGCCGGTACCTCCAAGATCAAGGATGGCCCCTCAGCCGCATCACCGACCACCTCCGACGCGCTTTGGGTATACAAGCTCGTATCCTGCCGATGAGCGACGATCCCGTGCGCACCCTTATTGTCACCCCGGAGGGCACCTTACCCTTCCAAGAATACTTTGTGCAACGACGACAAGCCCCTCCTGTAAAAGCCATCCGTTTTCAACACGTGGACCAAGCCCGCCCTGCGCCCGGCGTCCTCCAAGCATTGCAGGACGCGCAAACAATTGTCATCGCACCGTCCAACCCCTACCTAAGCGTGGATCCTATCCTCAAACTCCCAGGTGTGCGTGATCTCCTGCGCGCACGGCGGAAACGCGTGGTTGCCATCACTCCCATTGTGGGCGGAAATGCCGTCAAAGGCCCGTTGGCTAAACTCATGCGGGAATTCGGTCATGAACCCTCGGCCCTGGTGGTCGCGCGTTATTACCAGGACATCCTAGGAGCGTTTGTCTTGGACGAACAAGATGCTCACCTCGCGGCGGACATCCGCGCCCTGGGCATTCGCGTCGCCATCACGAATACGTTAATGACATCCGATGAGGATAAAGAGCGCGTCGCGCGGGTGGCGTTGGCTCTCATAGAGAAGGAGTAAGCCCATGAGTGTACCCGACTTGGCCATCTTCATTCCGCTGAAACCCGTTCACCGGGCCAAGCGCCGCCTCGCGTCCATCCTGCCTTTGGGTCCCCGTCGGGCTCTGACCCAACACCTGTTCACCCACGTGGTACGGGCCGCCCGAAACGCCCACATCCCCGCAGATGTATGGGTCATTGCCGGCGATCGGCGCGTAGCACGATGGGCTCGCCAAGAAGGCGTGGGCGCGTTGATGGAATCCGACGCCTGGCGCTTGAGTGTAGCAGACTTTGAGCAACCCCTTACGCCGGCTCGCGACACACGTTGGGACGTCCCCCTCAATCGGGCATTGAACGACGCTCTTGCCTGGGCAGACCATCAAGGGTACCAGGCCACCCTCATCCTGCCCGCGGACCTGCCACACGTGTTACCACAGGATGTGGAACGCTTATGGCATCTCTCCCGCACGTTCGAGCCCCCCATCGTGGTCATTGCCCCGGACCGACGAGGCGAGGGCACCAATGCCTTACTCCTGCGTCCGCCCCGCGTGATTTCCCCGGCTTTCGGACAGGGAAGTTTTACCCGTCATCTCATCCGGGCTATGCAAGCCGGAGCGTCCGTGTACATCTACACATCCCCCGGTGTCCTCCACGATCTCGACACCCCGGAAGACTGGCAACATTACATGGTCGACGTCCCACAGCGTGACCACGACTTACAGGGAGAGAGACGTTCACCATGAGCACGCAGACCAAGCCCATCTATATAGAACCGCCAAGCTGGCGACGTGTTATTCTCACTTTTATCGTGCTCACTCTGGCCTTGGCCCCTATTCCCTTCCTCCTGAACCACATTCAACGCCAAACCCGGGGCGTGGTGTACGGTGTGCCCCCGCGTATGCCTCACACCCACGTCCAACCCTACGCGGTCAACGTGGACCTCCGCCCCCTTTCGCCTCCTGAGCGAGATCGAGCCCTCACCCGCGTTGTCCAAGGGGGATTTGGCTGGGTACGTATACGCTTTCCCTGGTTTGACATTGAGACCGAAGCGGGAAAGTATCACTGGACTCCCTACGACCAAATCGTCCAGGCCGTACACGAGCAAGGCCTAGGAATCATCGCACTCATTGACGGCACACCGTCCTGGCTGCGTCCGCCCGGGGAAAAGGATAATCCTGTCGTACCCCCCGCGGATCTAGACCTGTTTGCCCGCTTTGCCGCGACCTTGGCCCGACGCTACGGTGACCGTATCGATTACTATCAAGTGTGGGATCAACCCAACGTCACACCTTTCTGGGGCAACAAACGGGTAGACCCGGCTGGATACGTACAAATGTTGCGCCGGGTAGGACAAGCCATTCGCGAAGCGGACGAGAGCGCCTACATCCTTAGCGCCGGTCTAGCCCCTACTACCCTCCACAAGCCGTACAACATGAGCGATATAGATTATTTGGACGCGATGTATCGGGCCGGCGCAAAAGGAACATTCGATATCCTCGGGGCCAAAGCCTACGACCTTTACCAGAACAGCCCTTGGTCCCGGGACTACTCCCCCGACCACTTAGGCATCACTCGCTTGGTTCTCCTGCGAGAGGTTATGATCCGCCATCACGATGGGAACACCCCCATTTGGGTGGTCGGATGGGGACGTCACGCAACCCCACCCCATTGGAAAGGACGCCCCAGCATTTGGGGAACGGTAAGTGAAGAAGAACAAGCTCAATACGTCAAGGACGTGTACCGACGCAAACGTCAAGAATGGCCCTGGCTTGGGCTGCTTACCTGGGATCAATTTTATCCGAACGTGCCGCCGGATGACCCGCTATGGGGATTTGCCCTGCTACGCCCCAACTGGCAACCCCGCCCGGTGTACCGTGCGTTTCAGGAACTGACCGCCCCCCCTCCTCTTATCGGTGTAGGACGCTATGGGCCTAACACGTGGATTTGGCGGTATCCCGATGCTCAATTTCGCCACACCATCCGCGCGGAGGGTAATCGAATCAGCATCATTGCGCGGGCATTGGTCGCGGTTGAAGCGAGTTTAGACGGCGAAGAGCGGTCCATCCTGCTGGACGCAAACCGCGAACACGTGTTGGGAGACCACCTCCCACTTCAACCACACACGTTGGTCTTCCGCTTCGACCCGGCGGGAGTCACCACCCTGCTCATCGGGCGCAACCGTCCACTGGGCCCTTATATCGTGTTAGGCATACTCGCCATGCTTGCAGTGGGGGCGCTCATCCGGCTGGGACTTTGGGCTACATGGGCTCCCACAGAACCGGTCGTGTATCCCGGGCTTATCGCCATCTTGACCGTTTTCTACATGATGGCACCGACCTTGTGGACCAGTCTGATCACCTTAATGCTTTTGGCCGGGCTGATCTTCTACCGACCGGATTGGGGATTAGTCGCCGCGTTGGGTGTTACACCCTTTGTGGCCGTGCCAAAGCGCCTGGGACACGTACAATTCAGCCTGGTGGAAACGTACATCATCCTGGTCACCCTGGCGTGGACCCTACGGCTGGCGGGAGAGATGATCATTATCGTCGTCGAGGCTCCAAACGTTCCTTGGCGACTTCGGCTTTACCGGGCGACCCGCGTGCTGGTCAACCGCGCGGGGCCGCGCAACGCGTTGGATGTGATGGTCCTCCTGTTCGTTCCCTTGGGCGTTTGGGCTGCGTGGGGAGCACGCTATCAAGATGTAGCCTGGCGAGAGATACGTTGGGTTGTGCTTGAACCCGTTCTCTTCTACGGCATCCTCCGCTCGCGCTGGCGCGACCACATCCATATTGCCCGAAAACACATCCCCCAGCGAGCGCGATCCTGGCTATACCGTCACCGTGTGCTGATGACCACGGAGAGTGACATTCCCCAATTCGGCGCGTACCTGGTCAACGGCTTTCTGTGGGGCAGTAGCCTCGCCGTGCTGATAGGCATCGCGCTGCTCTTTTATCACCCAGAAGGCGCGTACGCGGAAGGGGTGTGGCGATTACGCGGCCTATACGGATCACCCAACAACCTAGCGCTCATATTGGGCCGGGCGTTCGCCATCGCGGCCGCTTTGGCGCTGTTCCTGCCCTTTGACCAACCCTCACGTGGTCGTGGTCCATCGGTGGAAGAAAGAACATGGCCACGCGTGTTACCGGGGCTGCGCCCACGGCAGGGATACGCGGTCCTGGCCGGGTGGATCTTCCTAGGAATAATGGGCACGTTCTCACGGGGGGCCCTCCTCGTAGGTCTTCCTGTCACCCTCCTCTTTCTGGGATGGATGCATGGCAAACGGGGAAGGATGTACGCGCTGGTCGCCATCCTTCTCCTCGCAAGCTTACAAATTCCCCTCTTGACAACCCCGCGCTTCCGCACACTGGTCACGGGCACAGGAACTCCTGCGCTACGCGTGGAACTCTGGAGATCGTCCTTGCAAATGATCAAAGATCACTGGTGGAGAGGGGTCGGCCCGGACAATTTTCTATACTACTTCCGCACCCAATATCTCCCGCGACGAAATTTTCCTGAACCCAACCTCTCCCATCCTCACAACATTCTCCTCCACTTCTGGCTGGAATTCGGCTTTGGAGGAATCCTCTGGCTCGGTGCGACGTTGTGGCTGTTTTTCCACAAAGTGCAAGAAACCCTTCGCGTCCTGCCAACGCCATCCATGTCCCGCGCACTGGTCCTCGCGGCCGCGGGTGGCATCCTCTACGGCATATCCCACGGCCTTGTAGATCAATCCTTTCTCTTACCGGACCTGATGCTCCTGTTCGTTTGGCACCTCGGTATGGTCGCTTCGATTGAAGAACGGCGTTTGTAAGAGCGCGGCAATTTTCGCTATTCTTACTTTCAAAATTGACAGAACCCTCCGAACTTCTATAATGGAACAAAAATCAGAGAGGAGCGGAGGGGGCTCATCGCATGGGCCTTGGCTGAAACAGGCCGGGGAAATCGGTCGCTACCATGAGGTACAAGGTAATACGTATTGGAACAGGAGCATGAGACGTGACATTAGAAAAGTGGAGAGACACGGCCGCGGGGCAAGTCCTGGAAGTGCTTCTCCGGGAAGGGCCGAGGACGGTGAAGGAATTGCAGACATCTTTGGGACTCAGTGGGACGGCTATTCGCGCTCATTTATCGCGCTTGTTGGCCGAAGGTCTTATTGAAGTTCACACTGAACGGCATGGCGTGGGACGGCCCATTAAAGTGTACACGTTGACCCCTCAGGCCCGAGCCGTCATGGGCCGCCACACCGACGCGTTTATCACCGCCTTGCTGGAAGAACTCTACCAGATGGAAGGAGAGGAAAAAGTTCGGCATCTTCTCCAGCGTGTATCACACCGCTTGGCGACAAAGTACCGAGACCAAATTCGAGGACGCACCATCGAAGAACGGGTGCGAACTTTGACCCACCTACTCAACGAACAGGGCATCGTTGCGGACATGGTCGTCAACGGAGACCGCATTGAAATTCACGAATACACTTGTCCGTACCACGAACTTGCACACCAACACCGAAGCGTATGCGAGATGGAGCGCAGTATTATGTCCACCATGCTTGGCGTTCCGGTCTCCATGCGTCAATGCATGATGGAAGAAGATAAGGAATGTGTGTTTGAAATCCAAATATCTTAAACCTATAACTTATCCAACCCCTTAGAAAGGAGAGAAGTGTTCGCTATGACAAGCGTATTGGAAATCCGAGATCTTCATGCAGGCATCGAAGGCAAGGAAATTCTAAAAGGCGTGAATCTCACCCTACGCCAAGGGGAAATCCACGCGCTGATGGGCCCGAATGGGTCGGGCAAGAGCACACTGGCCTACGTGATCATGGGCCACCCACAATATGAGGTGTATCGGGGCGATATTCTCCTGGACGGGAAAAGCATTCTGGACATGGAACCGGATGAGCGGGCCCGTGCAGGCATTTTCCTGGCCTTCCAGTACCCCGTCGCCATCCCCGGGGTAACATTGGCGCATTTCCTACGTCAGGCTGTGAGCGCAGTCCGGGGGTACACCGCGCAGAAGGATGACAGCGCGCCCATCGGGTCAAACCTGATGCCCATGCGAGAGTTCCGACAGGAACTGACGGAAAAAATGCAGATGCTGGGCATTGACCCGTCCTTCGCCCGCCGTTACCTGAACGAAGGGTTCAGCGGTGGGGAGAAGAAGCGCGTCGAGATCCTCCAACTCGCGATGCTAAAACCCAAATTCGCCATCCTGGACGAGACCGACTCCGGGCTGGACATCGACGCGGTGCGGGCTGTGGCCGAAGGCGTGAACCGATTGGTGGGCCCTGATTTGGGTGTGCTCATCATCACCCACTACCAACGCATCCTGAATTACATCCGCCCCCATCACGTGCACGTCTTCTACGACGGCCGTATTGTCCTCTCCGGTGGGCCGGAATTGGCCGAAGAACTGGAGGCTAAGGGGTATGACTGGATTCGGCAGCAATTCGGCGCTCAACCGGAACCGGTTGCCTGAGATAGAAGGCCGAAGGGACACCCCGGTCGACCGACACGACGCCACGGATGCATGTTGGCTTAAAACGACATGCATCGGTCCATCAGAAGAACTTTTTACGTTGAGGTCCATGTGAAGGAGGCAACAGGTATGGCAACAAAGAGCGATAAGGAATTGTTGGAAGGGTTGAAGGAGGATTACGCGGAGCGATACGGCTTTCACGATGACGTGGAGTACGTGTTCAAACCTCGTAAGGGGCTCGACCACGAAATCATCGATATCATTTCCGACATCAAGGGCGAGCCGGACTGGATGCGTCAATTCCGGCACAAGGCCCTGGATATATTCTGGTCTAAGCCCATGCCCACGTGGGGCGCGGACCTCTCCGGCATTGACTTTGACGACATATATTACTACATCAAGCCCACGGACCACCAGGCCCATTCCTGGGATGAGGTGCCCGAGGAGATCAAACGCACCTTCGACCGCCTGGGCATCCCCGAAGCTGAACGAAAATTCCTGGCCGGCGTGGGCGCGCAGTACGATAGCGAAGTGGTGTATCACTCCCTCAAAGAACAATGGGAGAAGCAGGGCATCATCTTCCTGGATACGGATACCGCGTTGAAGAAGTATCCCGATTTGTTCCGAGAATACTTCGCGACGGTGGTGCCCCCCAACGATAATAAATTTGCCGCGCTCAACAGCGCGGTCTGGTCGGGCGGGACCTTTATTTACGTACCCGAAGGCGTCCACGTGGACATCCCCTTGCAGGCGTACTTCCGTATTAACGCGCAAAACCTCGGCCAGTTCGAACGCACGCTGATCATCGCGGAGAAGGGGAGCTTCGTCCATTACGTGGAGGGATGCACGGCCCCCATCTACTCCAAGGACAGCCTGCATGCGGCTGTGGTGGAGATCATCGTCAAAGAGGGGGCACGCGTGCGCTACTCCACCATCCAGAATTGGTCCCACAACGTGTACAACTTGGTGACCAAGCGAGCGGTCGCGTATGAAGGTGCGACCATGGAATGGGTGGACGGGAACCTGGGCTCCAAAGTGACGATGAAATACCCCGCGGTAATCCTGCGCGGACCCAAAGCCCACGGTGAAGTGCTCTCCATTGCCTTCGCGGGCCGGGGCCAGCACCAGGACGCGGGCGCGAAGATCATTCACGCCGCGCCTTACACCACCAGCCGGGTCATCTCCAAGTCCATCAGCAAGGACGGCGGACGTGCGTCATATCGCGGGTTGCTCAAAGTCACCCGCGGCGCACACCACGCCAAAGCCAACGTCGTATGTGACGCCTTACTTTTAGACCCTCAATCCCGATCGGACACGTATCCGTACATCGAGATCGCCGAAGATGACGTGGAGATCGGCCACGAGGCATCGGTGAGCAAGATCGGTGAGGAGCAACTCTTTTACTTGATGAGCCGAGGGCTGAGCGAGGAAGAGGCCACGGCCATGATTGTCGCGGGCTTTATCGAGCCCATGACCAAGGAACTTCCTATGGAGTACGCCATTGAACTGAACCGGCTCATCCAACTTCAGATGGAAGGCTCCATAGGGTAAATCGAGAAAACTCCGCAAAGGAGGAAATTTGAACATCGCGCACAGGAGGCCATATACCCGTGAAGAGCACACGAACGGTAGATACAATATTCAGCCAAGACGCGGTGAAGGCGCTCTCGGAAATGTTGGACGAACCGGGCTGGATGCTGGACTTGCGCCTGACCGCGTGGCGCATCTTTGAGGAGATGCCTTGGCCTACGGGCAAAGAAGAAACATGGCGGAGGACTTCTCTCCGAGGGTTCCAATTGGAGGCGTTTCGCCCCTTTGTGGTCGATGAGCGGGCCGAAGTCGCACACGAGGAGGATCTAGCCCGAATTTACCGAGATCACTTGGCCGAACTCACTTCCGCGGGCGAACTGGTCATGGTGGACGGTCAGGCCCTTTACCATCATTTGCAAGAGGACCTGACCGCGCAAGGTGTTATCTACACAGACCTCCACACGGCCGTACGGGAATACCCAGACTTGGTAAAGGAAACCTTTGCCCAAAATGTTCCCATCGATGCGAACAAATTTGCAGCGCTTCATTACGCATTTTGGCACGGGGGGACGTTTATTTACGTGCCCCGAAATGTGCATGTCACCTTACCCCTCCAAACGATTGCTCGATTGACCACGCCCGGATTGGCCGGTTTCTATCACACCATCGTCCTGGTTGAAGAAGGAGGGGCGGTCACAGTCATGGAGGATTTCTTTGGCGGCGAGAGGGGAATGCACGCGGGCGTGGTGGAACTCTACCCCGGACCCAACAGTGATTTGAACTATGTCCACGTGCAGAATTGGGATCTCAGCTTGTGGAACTTCAGCACCCAACACATCGTCGCCAAACGGGATGCACGCGTCACCCACCTTATCGCGTCCTGGGGCAGTCGGTTGAGTAAGACGTGGATCACCCTGGACATGGTGGAACCCGGCGCGCAAGGCCAACTCCTGGGGCTGTACTTCACTACGGACAGTCAACACATCGATCACCACACCATGCAACATCACAAAGCCCCCCGGTGTAGCAGCGACTTGCTTTACAAAGGGGCACTTCAGGATACGAGTAGATCGGTGTATCAGGGATACATTAAAGTGTGGCCGGGCGCACAGAAGACCGACGCGTACCAAGCCAATCGCAACCTCCTCCTGGACGGCCGGGCACGCGCGGACTCTATCCCCGGTTTGGAAATTGAAGCGGACGACGTACGATGCACGCACGGCGCAACCGCCGGACAAATTCCTGAAGAGTACATCTTCTACTTGCAGAGCCGCGGTTTGGATAGAAAGCAAGCCGAGCGATTGGTAGTGAGCGGATTTTTCGAGGAAGTCTTAGACCGCATCTATAATAAGGATGTGCAACGGAAGTTAGAGTGGACAATCGCCGAACGACTGGGCGTAGAACTGGCGGACGTGTGGCAAGAGGAATAGCATCCAAGGCGGGAAAAAGTGCCTTCTCCTTGGATGTTCACGCATATTCCAACAAGAGGGTGAGCATGAACACATCGATAAATGTCCAACGTATCCGTGAGGATTTTCCCGTGCTCCAACAGGAGATTTACGGAAAACCCCTCACGTTCCTGGACAGCACGGCTTCAGCGCAGAAGCCGCGCCAGGTCATCGACGCCATGAACGAAATGTACACCCGGTACTACGCCAACGTCCACCGGGGTATCTACTACCTGAGCGAAAAGGCCACGGAACTGTATGAGGAAGCTCGGCGTAAGATTGCACGCTTTATTAACGCCCGCTCCTGGCGGGAGGTGGTGTACGTGCGCAATGCGACCGAAGCTATCAACCTGGTGGCCTACGCGTGGGGGTTGAACAACCTAAAGCCCGGGGATGAAATCCTGGTCACGGAAATGGAACACCACGCGAACATTGTGCCGTGGCAGTTGGTGTGCGAGCGCACCGGCGCCACCCTGCGTTGGGTGCCCATCCGGGATGACGGAACGTTGGACATGGACGCGTTGGATCGCCTGCTTACGGAACGCACCCGCCTGTTTGCCTTCACGGCCATGTCCAACGTGCTGGGCACCCAAACGCCTGTCCAAGAACTGGTAGAACGAGCCCACGCGGTGGGTGCGCTGGCCCTGGTCGATGGCGCGCAGAGCGTCCCCCACCTCCCTACGGATGTTCGAGCCTGGGATTGTGACTTCCTGGCGTTCTCGGGGCACAAAATGCTGGGCCCGACGGGCATCGGCGTCTTGTACGCCAAGCGGGAACTCCTGGAAGCGATGCCTCCGTTCCTCGCAGGAGGTGACATGATTCGCACGGTCACTTTTGAGAAAACCACCTGGAACGATGTGCCCTATAAGTTCGAGGCAGGGACCCCCGCGGTGGCCGAAGCGGTGGGCCTGGGCGCTGCCGTGGACTACCTTACGAACATCGGCATGGAAAACATCCTCGCCCACGAGCACCACATTGTGCGCTACGCGTTTGAGCGCCTGCAGGAGGTGGAAGGGCTGCGCATCCTAGGGCCGGGCCCGGATCAACGCGGGGGAGTGATCGCGTTCACCCTGGCCGCGGCTCATCCCCATGACGTGGCCGCCATCCTCGATCGGGAAGGGATCGCAGTCCGTGCCGGACACCACTGCGCGCAACCTGTCCATGATCATTACGGCATCGCGGCTACCACCCGGGCCAGTTTCTACATCTACAACGACGAAGCAGATGTAGACCGCCTGGTGGCAGCACTGCATCGAGTTGTCGAAATCTTGGGGAGTTAACATGTACGACCTCTACGCAGAAGAAATCCTAGACCATTACAAATTTCCCCGCAACAAGGGGAAAATGGATAACCCCGACCTGGTGTACCACGATGAAAACCCCGTATGCGGGGACGAAATCACCATCATGCTCAAAGTGGAAGACGGTCGGGTCGTCGATGTGAAGTGGGAAGGCCGGGGCTGCACCATCAGTCAGGCATCCGCTTCTATGCTCTCGGAAGAGGTAAAAGGGAAAACCTTGGAAGAACTACGCCACTGGGGCAAGGAAGAGGTGCTGGACCTGTTGGGGATTCCCCTCGGCCCTGTACGTTTAAAATGTGCGCTTTTGCCGCTCAAAGCCCTGAAGGCCGCGGCTTGGGGTATCACATCCTGGCCGGATGAGGAGGAATGAGTTTCGTGGGATGTTCGCTAAAGGCGGAAACATCCCACGACCTTTCTCCTCCTCTTGATATATCGCCCAGGCTTAAAAGGAGAAGAGGGTGTGATTTTCGCCGCCTTCGGCGGTGAAAATCACACAAATCTCTACTCTTTCTTTACGTGATATATCAATCCATCAGCAGCCATGAGCCAAAAACCATACAGGAGGATAGAGTAAGACGATGACAGAACAGCAACAGCAGCAGACTACAGAAGCATTTAACGTCACCGAAGATGACGTGCGCGAGGTCATCCGCGAACACGTGTACGATCCGGAGATCGGCATCAACATCGTGGACCTAGGGCTGGTGTACGACATTAAGGTTCTGCCCGAAGAGCGCAAGGCCATCATCACCATGACGTTAACCGCACCCGGATGTCCGGTGGGCCCTCAAATCCTGGCCAGCACCGAAGGGTGGGTACGGGAGAAATTTCCGGAACTGGAAGACGTCGAAATTAACCTCGTATGGTCACCTCCTTGGAACCCCTCTATGATGAGCGACGAGGCCAAAGACATGCTAGGAATTTACTAGAGGACGCGCCTATGGCACATCATTCAGAAAGACCCTTACCCGCCACCTTTACTCCAAACAATGAATCTGTAAAGAGGGTGGGTAAGGGTCCCTTTACACATATCCCCTTTCTTCTCCTCCTCTCCGGATTCTTCACAGCCATCCTGCTGAACGGCTGTCATCATGTCACCACACTCGTGCCTCCTACACCGTCCCTTTCCCCTACCGCGACCTGGACACTGCCCCCCACCCCGCTTCGCTTGACCGAACGCGAAAAAGAATGCCAACGTCCGTGGCTAAACACCCAACACTTGGAGACCACGCCGTCCCCCTCCCTCACACCATCGCCCACATCTACACCCACACCCAGCCCATCCGCTACAGCGACCGCGACGCCTACTCCCGGTCCCACACCGGACGGCATTCACCGCACCGCGCGCGTGCCCATCCTCATGTACCATCACATCGCCGTCCCTCCACCGGACGCAGACCCCATCCGTTACGATCTTTCCGTCCCACCCGACCGCTTTGAAGCCCACCTAAAATACCTGAAAGAGGAAGGCTATACCTCCATCACCCTGGACGCGTTGGTATATCACCTCACCCGGGGATGGCCGCTGCCCGAGAAACCCATCATCCTCACGTTCGATGACGGCTATGTGGACAACTACGAAAACGCGTTTCCCCTCTTACAAAAATACGGATTCATCGCCGCGTTCTTCATCATTACCGATGTGGTAAATCACCAAACGCCCGGGTACATGACCTGGGATATGGTCAGGGAAATGCGGGCCGCGGGCATGGAATTTGGTGCGCATGGCCGCACTCACATCGATCTCGCCCAGGCGGACATGGACCAACTGGTGTGGCAAGCGCTAGGATCCACCGAAGTCTTCCAAGTGGAACTGGGAGAGCCCGCACGGTACATCGCCTACCCTTCCGGCAAATATGACAACGACGTCATAGCGGTGTATCATTCAGCCCACTACTGGGCCGGATTGACCACCCAATTCGGGGTGATACAGGACAGCGAACACCTCTTTGAATTGAAACGCCTACGTATTCACCACGACACCACCGTAGCCCAATTAAACGCTCTACTTCAAATCCGCACCCCGTAAGGGAGGTCGCAAAGGGAAGAAGTGCGATAAAGACGAAACCCGACATATCTGCCCATCGGGGCACCGAAAAGAAAACAGAGGAGGATTCTATGAACCGCAAAGTCATTTGGCCAATCGTCACTCTCAGCATAATGATAATCATCCTCAGCGCATGTGGTGGCACGAAAAAGACCCCCACCGCAACGTCTGTACCGGTTACACCGGAAACACACGCCATGGCCACAACTCCACCCCCCCCGACACCTGTGCCCCCATCACCCACCAAAGCCAAACCCACCGTGGCCCCTGTGGCGACCAAAGTGGAAAAACCGGCTCCCACCCCCATCCCCACAGAAACATCTCCGCAGGCCGAAGAGGAACAAGAGGAGACGCTCACCTTCACAACGCCTGACGAACTTCAAGACATCCAATCCTATCGGATGCGCATCCTGTATCGGACGACGTATAAAGGTGAAACCATCGATGTACTGAAATACCTCATCGAAGCCGTTAAGAATCCACCGGCCAAACATATGATTATGGAGTACATCGAAGAACCCCCCGCGGCCAACCAGAAGCCCATGCCACAAAAACTGGAAATTGTCCAGAAGGAAAACAAAATTTGGTTCAAGATGGGGGACACCTGGATCTCCGGACAGGCCCCAGAACAGCAGAATAACATTCAGTACGGAGAGGAAATCCGCTTTTACACATCAACGGAACTGGGCACCGGTTGGAAAAAAGTAGGCACCGAAGAGATCAACGGATTCAAAACCGTCCATTACCGTAATGAAAACGTGCCTTATGAAGCAGAGGTCTCTCCCTTCTTCCCCTGGTACAACTGGTTTGCTTCGCCGGGAGAACAACCCAAAGTGACCGTGAAACGCATCACGGCCGATGTCTACATCTCCGATAAAAATTTTGCAGTAAAAGAAATCATTCACTGGGATGTGGATTTGGAACACGGAGGCAAAACAGAACATGCCCAAACCGAACTCATCACCGAAATCCTGGAGTTGAACCCGGACATCACCATCAACATTCCGGAAGAAAAAGCCGGGCAGAATGCCCCCATTCCTTTACCTGGAGAACCCACATCGGTCATGGCGACTCAAGGCATGTGGATCTACGCCATCCCGGGGACCACCGTTGAAAACGTAGTCGCGTACTTCAACACCGAACTTCCCAAACAAGGGTACAACGTCCAATCGAATCCTATGATGCCGGGCATGCTCACCATGACCACACCGGAGGGCAAAACGTACACGGTCACCGTTACCGAAGAAGGCAACAACGTCCACGTCATGATCCAGGGTCAAACCCCGTGACGGGTGTGGGGGAAAATCACGCCGATGAAACCTATATTCACCTTTGACGCCTGGGTCACCGCGGCCATAGCCGACGAAATAAGGCAAACGTGTTTGCCCGGACGAGTACAAGAGATCATCCAGCCGGACGAATACACTTACGCGCTGGAAATCTATGCACGCCGACAGCGTCACCACCTTATCATCTCCGCGCATCCCCAACTCGCCCGCACGCACCTCGCCCGGCAAAAACCCCGACGCGGCCTGATGACCCCGACCCCCCTTCTCCTGCTCATGCGCAAGTGGCTGCGAGGAGCGCACGTGGAGCGCGTAGAACAGACACCCTTTGAGCGGATACTCACCTTCACCTTTGATCATCCCGAGCAAGGCACTTCTTCCCTCGTCGCCGAAATCATGGGCCGATACGCGAACATCCTCCTCCTCAACGCGGAAGGTCGCATCCTCCATGCGGTGAAGATCGTCGGGCCGGACCGCAATCCCGTGCGCACCACTCGGCCCGGCGATCTGTATCGGCCGCCCCCGCCCCAGGACAAACTCCTGCCCATCGCGATGACGGAAAAACACTTGCGTCACTGGCTGGCCGAAGCTCCGGCCCACCATCCTGTCTGGCGCCTCCTCGTCGGGCACATAGCAGGTATCAGTCCGCTGCTGGCCCGGGAAATCACCTACCGCGCCCTAGGAGATCCACTGGCGGTGGCCGAAGATGCACGTACACAAGGGCCATCACGACTGCTCACCGCTCTCGCCATCTTCCTCAATCAATTGGCCACCTCGGCCTGGGAACCCAGCATCGTGCGTGAAGAGGATAGAGTCATCGCTTTCGCCCCTTACCAACTAACCCATCTGGGCTCGCCAGAACCGGTGAACACCCTCAGCGAAGCGATTGAACAATGGCTCGAAAGTCACGGTCAGGCCGATCCTTACGCAGGTCAGAGGGAACGCGTCCGGCGTATATTGGAGGACGCAATATCCCAAGTCACCCACCGCATTGAAGCCCTCGAACGAGAACTGACCGAAGCACAGAATCCAGAGGAGTGGAAGCGCAAGGCAGATTGGCTCCTTACTTACGCGTACCAAATTCCCGAAGGCGCGTCCGAAGTGACCCTAGAAACCGACAACGGTCCTTTGACCCTCTCCCTGGATCCTGCGCTCACCCCGGTGGAAAACGCGCAGAAGTTCTACCGACGGTATCAAAAAGCCAAACGAGCCCAGAAGGAGATCCCGGCACGACTGGAAGAGGCGCGCCACACCCTCGAATTCCTAAGACAACTGACAACAGACCTCACGCTTGCCCAGGACGCCTCGGAAATCGCAGAGGTGGAACGGGCCTTGGTGGACGCCGGATTTGCCCGCCGGGACCGGAAACGAGTTCCGCCTCCCCCGGCCAAACCGTACACCTTTACCACGCCCGAAGGGTTCACCGTCCTGGTGGGGCGCAGTGCGCGACTGAACGATGAGATCACCTTCCGGCGGGCCGCGCCGGACGACCTGTGGTTCCATGCCCGTAATGTGCCCGGCGCCCATGTTGTACTGCGCAGCGGCGGCCGCCCTATCTCCCAGGAAACGTTGCGCCGAGTCGCGGCCCTGGCTGCATACTATTCTGCGGCCCGGGAAAACACCACGGTAGATGTGCAGATTGCACGAGTACGTGACATACGCCGCCATCCTTCCGGACGCCCGGGCCAAGTGCTCTTACGACGGGAAAACGTCATCCGTGTAACACCTGCGCCTTGGGAGGAGTAACTCTGTGGCGGAAGATGTCGTCATTGTCCACGAACGTGAGGATTGGAACCGTGGGTTGGCTTCCCTGCCCACTCCGCATGTGCTCCAAACATGGGAATGGGGGCAGGTGAAAAGGCAGACAGGATGGCATCCTCTTCCCCTACGGCTGCAAACAAGCAACCGCATTCAGGGGCAGGCCTTAATCCTCCGGCGCCGGTTACCCGCCTTGCCCTGGGCGTTGGGATATGTGCCTAAGGGCCCTATCGTGGACTGGTCCGACCCGGACGCGGTGGAAGCCATGCTGGCCATGCTGGAACGCACCGCTCGTCAACAACGTTTACTCTTCCTCAAAATCGACCCCGACGTAGACCCGAACACACCGACCGGACAGGCGATTATTCAGCGGCTAACATCCCGCGGATGGCGCCCGTCACCGCAAGCTATCCAGTTCCGAAACACGGTGCTGGTAGATCTGCGAGGCACCGAAGAGGAACTCTTGGCGCGTATGAAATCCAAGTGGCGCTACAACATTCGCCTGGCGCGACGACGGGGCGTACGTGTGCGAGAGGGAACAGTGGCAGATCTGCCGCGATTCTATGCTCTGTACGAAGAGACGGCCCGGCGGGACGCGTTCCTCATCCGCCCGTACGCGTACTACGAACACACCTGGCGCACGTTCATGTCCAGTGAGATGGCCGTTCTCCTCCTCGCCGAGTGGGAAGGCACGACGATCGCCGGCCTCATGCTCTTCCTATTTGGCTCACGCGCCTGGTACATGTACGGTGCGTCCGCAAGCGGAGAGGTGCGTAAACACATGCCGAACCACCTGCTCCAATGGGAAGCCATGCGCACCGCCCGGGCTCGAGGGTGCTCCGTGTACGATATGTGGGGAGCGCCTGACGTGTTGGATGAACGTGATCCCATGTGGGGTGTATATCGTTTCAAAATGGGATTCGGCGGCACATTTCAACGTTGGATCGGCGCGTGGGATTTCCCTGTCTACCCGAGAGCATATCACATTTATGTGTCCACCCTCCCCCGGGTGATGCACACACTCTCCCGTGCACTGACGCGGTTGCGCGCTTGGCGGTTATGACCGGCTACGCTGCCACGCGATCACCATGCGCTGTACGGCCGTCAAATTCGTCAGTGGAGCCAGAATCCACAGGGTCCATTCGACTCGGTTAAACAGCAGACCTAAAATTAGGATGGCCAACCGCTCAAAGCGGGTGAGCAAACCCTCCCGCACAGGAATATTTACCGACTCCGCTTTGGCCCGCGCGTAGGAGATAATCAGAGAACCAACGATTGTCAAGTAAATAAGCAGAATAGGGATTTCCTGATGATGGCGAGTATAGTACACCAACAGGCCAAAGTATAGAATCCCCTCCGCATACCGATCCAACGTCGCGTCCAAAAACGCGCCAAAAGGCGTCACTTGATCACTCATACGTGCCAACGTACCGTCCACCGCATCAAACCAGACGGTAAGAAGTAACAGAAGGCCTGCCAGTTGAAAATAGCCCAAGACGATCACCACAGATACACTGGCAACCACCCAGAACGCGCCGAACGTCAACATGTTCGGCGTCACGTGAAATTTAAGGAAAATTCGTGCCGTACCTTGCAAAAAACCGGTTGCCCATCGTCGGGCCGCATCACTGAACATACGTCTATCCCCCTCGTCGTGTTGAAAAACAAATCCAACAGTCGGGCTACGATGTGCTCTCCTCCGCCCCCACCTGACTTTTTAGATAAGCCTCAATAAACGGATCCAGGTCACCGTCCAATACCGCCTGCACATTCCCCGTCTCATAGCCGGTGCGCAAGTCTTTCACCATCTGGTAAGGCTGCAACACGTAGGACCGAATTTGGTTGCCCCAGCCCGCTTCCACGTGTTTTCCTTTAAGTCGGGCCATCTCCTGTTCACGCTTCTCCAGTTCCAGCGCGTACAAGCGGGCCCGCAAGATGCGCATGGCCATTTCCCGATTTTGATGCTGGCTGCGCTCGTTCTGGCACTGAACCACAATGCCCGTGGGGAGATGCACAATGCGCACCGCGGTCGCGTTTTTCTGGACGTGCTGGCCTCCGGCCCCCGCGGACTTGTACACATCAATGCGCAGGTCGTTTGGGTTAATCTCAACCTCGATATCGTCTTCGATGAGAGGCATCACCTCTACCAGAGCAAAGGAGGTGTGCCGCCGCGCGGACGCATCAAAGGGAGAAATGCGTACCAACCGGTGCACACCCTTCTCCGCTTTCAAGTATCCGTACGCGTACGGACCCCGTACCGTCATGGTCACACTTTTGATCCCGGCCTCTTCACCGGGGGTCATATCGGTGATCTCCACCTCATACCCTTTCCGTTCGGCCCAGCGGGTATACATTCGCAGGAGCATTTCCGCCCAATCCTGGGCTTCGGTGCCTCCGGCCCCCGCGTGAATGGAAAGGACCGCGTCTCCCTTATCATGGGGCCCGGAAAGGGCCAACTCGAACTCATGCCGTTCGACTTCCTGCGCCAAGGCCGTGGTCTCTTCTTCGATAACGGCCAGCGTTTCCTCGTCCTCTTCCGCCTCGGCCATGTCCAGCAGGTCGAGAGCATCCTGGACATGCTGGGCGAATTCATCCCACATTTTCACTTGGGTGCGCAGAGCAGCCGCCTCCTGGGACAGGCGTCGCGCTTCCTCCGGATCGTCCCAGAAGGAGGGGGAACCCATCGCAATCTCTATATCCTGCAGGCGTCGCTTCTTGCCAGGGATGTCAAAGACGCCTCCGTATATCTTCGATGTGTTGCTGTAATTGTACAAGTCGCTCACGTAGTTCGTTCATGTTCACCTCCCATGCTCCTGAAACAATCCGTCCACAAAGGCTACCGGGTCGAACTCCGCAAAATCTTCCACCGTCTCACCGGTTCCCACCCAACGCACCGGCACTCCTAACTCCCGTTGAATGGCAAACACCATGCCGCCTTTGGCCGTACCGTCCAGTTTTGTCAAAATCACACCGGTGATGTCTACAGCTTCCTTGAACTTCTTGGCCTGGATAATCGCATTCTGACCGGTGGTTGCGTCCAGAACCAGGTACGTCTCATGGGGAGCCCGATGCACCTGACGAGCACAGATGTTGCGGATTTTGGCTAACTCCTTCATCAAATTGTACTTTGTATGTAGTCGCCCCGCAGTGTCAATAATCAATACATCCGCCTGCCGCGACTCTTGAGCCGCGCGAATGGCATCGTACACCACCGCACCTGGGTCACTGCCCGGCTGATGGGAAATCACTTCCACACCAATGCGGTCCCCCCACATGCGTAACTGGTCAATCGCTGCAGCCCGATACGTATCTGCCGCGGCCAGTAGGACCTTCTTCCCCTGCTGCTTTAAATGATACGCCAATTTTGCAATACTGGTTGTCTTACCGGAGCCGTTCACCCCCACCACAAGAACTACCGTGAGCAAGCGCGGTTGATCCAACGCGGGCGGAGGGGCCTCTGCCAGGAGAGCGATCATCTCCTCCTTGAGCAGATTGTAAGCATCCGCCGCCCGTCTGATACCGGCTTGACGCACCCGCTCTTTGAACCGTTCGAGGAGATAAAAGGTCGTATCCACGCCTACATCGGCCTGGATGAGAAGCGCTTCCAAGTCCTCCCAGAATTCATCATCCAGTTCATTGGCTTGAAACAGCGTTGCGATTTGTCCAAAAACCCCGCGTCGCGTCTTGGAGAGGCTGCGTTCCAGTTTTTCTTGGTCCTCTTTAGGCGCCCGCTTAAATAATTTTCCAAGTACCACCGTTCCCTCCTCACCGCCGTTCACACATCTGCATGCCCACGGATAGGCGAAGAACGTGCCTTCGTCTACCCGTTCCAACCTCCATTTTACTTTTTACATCGATCCTCGATAATGCCCTTCGTCAAATAGTTTTTCACCATGACATAGGGAGCCCGCACACGCCATTCCCCTAAAGGACTGGGCTCAACAATGGACCACCACCACTGTTCGTCATCAGGCGTCCACTCTAACTTGGGCATATAGATGAGCGTCATCACCCCGATCCAGGGACGCCAATGATGTTTGGCCCACTCGAACGCGCGCACAATGTAACACCCTTGGACAAAGAAATCAATACCTGCCCCTGCGCCGTGCCAGTAATAGGGCGAATCGGGCCGGTTGTCGGTCGTCCAACCGAACTCCAAAATAACCACCCTTTTGTCCTCATCCCCGTTCTCCACCATGATACGACGGATGTCCTCTACATGTCGGAAAGTGAAGAAGCGTTCGCCTCCGTACTTGGCCTTGTTCGCCGCGGCTTCTTCAGGACTGACTTCGGGGGGCGCCGCGAACCCCGCGCCGTGAACGCCCAGCATGTCAAAGTAGCCGTCACTGTTGCCCCCCATGGCCCGATACATCTCCCTGTAGAATTTTTCATCGGGCATGGCAATCTCATTATCCGTGCCTGTGGGAGCCATCCCTGCACTGATGACAATGGCGTTCGGATCGGCACTCTTGATGGCCGTGTACGCGGCCTTCAACATTTGCACGTACTCCGCGGGGTTCGGACGCTTGCCGCCCCACTCTCGCGCCAAGTTAGGTTCGTTCCATATCTGATAGGCGTGAATGCGGCCTCGATACCGGGACGCCATGGCGTGCAAAAAGTCGGCAAAATCGCGGATGTTCTGGGGCGGTGGGCCGGCCCACTTTACCCCCCCTTGAGGATCGGTACTCACCCGCGCGATCAACTTCAATCCCTTACTGTTGACCTGCTCAACCACTCGATCCGCTTGGGTCCAATTGAAATGCCCTTTTCCGGCCCCCTCAATATCCTCCCACGCGAACGTCTGTTTAACCCACCGGAAGCCCGCTTCCTTGATCTTGTTCAAATCCCGATCCGCGACTTCCGGCCGCCACCACAAGAAGGCCTGGATGCCGTAATCGGGTGAGGACATGATGTCCATATAATCCGACGCGTGAACCGGTTCCGGAGTGGGCGTCGGCGGAACAGGTGTCGGCGTAAACGTCGGAGGTACCGGGGTGGCCGTCGGAGGGGGCAACGTCGGTGTGGCCGGTTCCCTTGTAGCCATAGGCTGAACGCCGGATTCCGTGGACTGGGCCGTAGGCTTGGAAGGGACCGGTGTGGCGGTAGCGATAATCAGCGTAGGCCGTACGGGCAACGGGGTTGGCGTGGACGTTGACATCCCCACAGGAGTGGGGGTCTTCGTGGGCGTAGGTGTGAAGGTAGGGGTGGGTGCAGCACACCCGGAGATCATCACCGCAAGGACGAGGACAATGGCAAGCCACAGAGCGTTCATACGACGCATAAAAACCTCCTTCGTTCTCTTCAACGTACTCACACGGAAGACGCGCACGTGCGCGGCGCTTTGACGTGTGAGACGCCAAACACGCCGCGCACGTTCCCCATTGACAACATTAGCAGGATCCGTTCTCCCGACACGCCTTTAGCGCGTTAAACGCGGGGAGCGGACTCCAATCCGGGGCCACAATACCCCATTGCGCTTGCTCGGATCCGGGGGCTACAACGCGGAAATTCAAATTCCAGAGGAAGGCCACTCCGACCCACCCCCACTGTTTCATCATCTGATAGGCCCGCACGGTGAACTGGGCCTGCTCTTCCAGCGTGTTATCGGCCGCGTACTCGTAACCGGGTACCGGGTTAGGGTTCGATGCCCAACCAAACTCCGTCGGCCAGATACGCTTCCCTGCATCGCCATACCGCACCATGATGGTCCGATACCCCTCCATCGTCTGCCGGAAGGACCACGAGTGATGTGGGTTCTCGCACGGGCCGCGGAACGTCTGCACGTTAGGATGGCACCCGGTGGCATCAGGCGGCACGTTGTAACCGCTGGGATGTGCACCGATGGCGTCGGAGTACTGCTTGAGCCCATGTTGGTACATGCCTTCCAGGTATGCGAAGTCGTCCATGGCCAACGGCGGCGGCGCACCGGTCGGTGTGAGCGCACCGCTGATAACGATCATACTGGGACACGCCCGCTTGATAGAGGTATACGCGGCCTTAAGCAACTGCATGTATCGGGCCGGATCAATGGGCTCATGGCCCCACTCATACCACAAGTTCTGCTCATTCCACACTTCGATGGCCTTCAAGCTACGACCACAATATCGCTGAGCTACCGCCCCCACGAAATCCGCGTAATCCTGCGGGTTCTGGGGCGGACCGTTCACGCTGAAGTCCGTGTTCCCCGGTCGGGCCCAGCGCGGGGCTTTCACAATACTGAACATGACCTTGATGCCCTTCTGATCGCCCGTGTTGACGATCATGTCCATCATGCCCCAGTCAATTTGACCCTTATTTGGCTCCATGCGGAACCACTCAATTTGCTGTTTAACCCAATGGAAGTGCATGAGATTGATCATGTCCATGACCTTCGCGGTCATGCCCGGGCTGTCCATATGCGCCTGGATGCCGTAATCAAAGAAGCCCGGCGCCCGAGCCGCGACCGGGCGAGGCCGGGGGGTGGGTTCCGGCGGGATGTTTTTGGCCACCTGAACGTTCTCCACCGGGCCGATTAACTTCACCAGCTTGCCGAACACCCAGCCTAACTTACCTCCGCCCAGGTCGATCTGCCACCACGTTCCCTGCTTGTTCTTACCCACAATCTTGAACTCTTGTCCCTGAGAGACCTGAGTCACCACCCCGTAATTGGTGCTCGGCCCCTGGCGCACGTTCATCTTCGTCGCCTGGATACGGGCAATCGCGACCATGGGTGTCGGGGTCATCGTCGGGGTAGGCGTCGCGCTGGGTACCGGGGTCGGCGTGGGTGTGGCAGTCGCTACGGCCATGTACATCTCACTGGGTTCGCCGATGACATACCCCCCTTGGCGCAATACCGTCTGCAAGCGATAGTTCCCCTTCTCAGGAGCCTGTACGTGAATCACTTGCGATCCGACCGGGATCTCTCCTTGCTGAACAATGTTGCCCTGGCTGTCCACAATGACCCAAGACACACTATAATCGGACGGAGCAACGGAGACCTGCGCTTCACTCTGATACGCGCGTAACACATCCCAAATCGCGGGATCCGCGTCGCCGGAAAGCAGGTGCTGGCTGGTTACCCCCGCGATGTTAAACTTGTCGAGGATTTCCAGTTTATGGGCTAAACTGGCCGCATTCTCGATGTACACCGTGCGCTGGTTGCCTTGCTCATCCAGATACGTGTACCAGTATTGGAACAATTCTTCGTCAAACTGAAGCGGGCTGACCGGACGCTGTGTGGTCACGGATACCTGAACATCCTGACCGGGTTGCACGACCTGCTCTTTCGCCCCTTGGATTTGGGCCACAATCGGCGCCAAAGCCTCGCTGTACGACCGGAGGAAGTAGTAAGCCCCTGCCACCTCCACACTGCGAGCAGGCAGGACGACTTCGATCTTATGTCGGTCGATCTCACCGACAGCCCATTGGAGCATTTGCTCGAACGCGCCGCCGTTTCGATAGGCTTCGGGATCCACCGGCGCGGGAATGCGGACCACGTCCACGGCTCGGCCAATTTTACGCCAATCGTACCCTCCGGTCAGCCAGACGCCCTCGGCAATCTGGCGGGGGAGCCCCACGCGCACACTGAGAATCTTCCCTTCCGCGTGAAGTCGGTCGGCCAGCGCCTTGATGAATTCGGTGAACTGGGCCCGCATAAGGGGATCCACATCGCGGTAATCGATGTCCACCCCCGCGTAGCCGTTCTTCACCACCAACTCTACAATCGAGTCAATATTGTTCTTTCCCCACTGTTCATTCGCCAGAATATTCCACGTTAGATCGGTACGCACCACGCCTTCTTTATAATTACGAATGGTGGGCACAATCTGATAGGAAACCCCACTCCCTGGAGCGGGTACGGCCACCTCGCCGTCTAAGAACCCCTCATCCCCCACATAAATCCCCACAGGATGCACCTCAGCCACTGCAGTGGCACCGGCATCAGGCAGGACCATACCCTCGGGCAGATCGACATCGGCCACTTTGGGGCCGGGCGTGGTCTGCATAACCATGAAATTGGAGGGAATCCAATCCAATACCGCCTCGATGGTATCATCCGCGGCGACACGATGGTGAGGCAACCACATCCAGGTATGGGATTCCACATCCCACGTGTACAGGTCAAGCGTCTCATAGGGCATAGCATCGTTCGGGGTAGGAATGCTAATGTACACGGCTTTGGGCAGGCTGCCCTTCAGATCAAGCATGTAAAAGGGGCTCTTCGGGATCAGACCTTGAGCCTCTACAGCCTTCACGGCCTCGCTCAACGAATCGGGCACATGCCCGGCCACGAACTCTTGCATGGGGATGGATGTCAACTTAGCCTTTAAAGGCCCGGTCAACGATGCATCGGGAAACGTCACTTGGGTACCGTCCGGATCGCGAACGTCCCCCCGGACGGGGGTGATGTCCACGTAGCCGCGATAGCGAATCCGATCCAGCGCGGAGATAGGCGGCAACAGGATAGCCGCCATCAAGGCCAGAATAATGAGCACACTGAGCACAATATTCAATGTGCGATTTTGCGAAGGTGACGCCGACATATGCGTACTTGTCATGGTGAATACACTCCTCCAGCACTAAGATGCGGGCGATTGTACCATAGTCCTGTTATCGTTGCAAACGGATTAGCGGAAAGGTGCCCTGCAAATTCGGACGTGCCATCACAATCTTCTCAACGTAAGCGCCGGGAGGGTAGATGGAAAAGCCAGTGCGCTCGCGGCACCAGAAGAACATTGTGCGGTCGTGCGACATCCTGCGCGTCCAGCACCCCTAAGTGCCGGAGAACAGGCATGGCTATCTTCGTTACACGGGCCACACGTGGTTGAAAGCGTGGGTGCCACACGGCCATTTCTCTCACCTTTCCTTCCCCCCCGAACAGAGTGACCAGCGCATCCGTGAAATAAATGACCGCTTCTGAGGGCGAAGCAAAGGGGGCCAAAGAGTCCAACCGTGGCGCGATCTCATCCGCTTCCACCTCCACGGTTCCCAGCCAAGATCCTTCCATTCGATAACCGCGATACCGCAGCCGCTCATCTCTATCCGGTGTAATCCTAAAATCCGCGAAGTCCACCCTCATGCCCATAAACCGAGCCAACCGCACAGCCCCCATCACGGTCATCGCGCCATGAAGGTGATACGTAGCATGTTCTCCGGTGTGAGGATGCTTCACATATGTACACACATGAACCTGATAATACGTGAACCGAGGAGAAGGAAGACGGGCGGCCTTTGCCTCCCGGACGAAACTCATCACTACCGACAAGAATACGTGCTCATCATCCACTGTATCCAAGGCAAGGTGAGAAGGAACCAGGGGACGCACGCGGTCCGAGGGTAAAAGGTAAGAAATGTAGAGCACATCGTACAAGATCATCTCCAGGGACGTCAACCGAGCAGGCAAGTTCATTGTTGACTTACCTCACCGGGTCACCCCATAGGATTTCAGGATCTTCTCTCGCTTTTCCGCGCCCTCTTCGATAACCTGCAACAGCCTCTGGGCCTCACCCAGCTGATGCGAACCGATGTGTTCCTGTAACCGCCAAATCGCATCCAACAACTCACCGTACATGGCCAATTGCTTCTGCACGGCTTTGAGCACTTCATCCAACGCATCAATGCGCCGGTTTTGCTCCTGCCACTTATAGTCCCATTCCAGTACTTGTTTCTTCCAACGCTTCTCCTGTTCACTTTCAAACTCACGCATGGCCCGACGAAGGGCTTCTTCGGCCACGCGTTGCGCTTCCCGGATTTCGTGAACATCCTTGTGCAGGCTCTCCTTCCACCGTTCAATATCCGCAACCGCCCGAACCGCTTTATCGTACTGGACCTCAAAGCGCTCGAACCGCTTCAGAGCGTCTGCCACCTGGGCTTTCATTTCCTCAAAGACCTTTTGCCACTCATGCACCTTCTTCTCCCGATCCACCTCGGCTTGACGCACCTCTTCCAGAAACGCGGACTCCTCACGTCGAATGCTCTCTACCACCTCACGCACATCTCTAACAATGTTATCCTGACGCTGCAATTTCTCCTCAAGCAGCGGTAACTTTCCTGCAAGAGCTTCTAAGCGCCGAAACAATTCCACCGTTTCGCCCTGCAATTGTCCGATACGCTTGTGGTCCTGAGAGCGTTGTTCGCTTAACAAGGTGACCGTGCGCAACGCTTCCTCCGAGCGCCGGTCGATCTCCACCACCTGCTCCCGCAAGCGCATAACCTGCTCACCTAGGCGCCGATCTTCGGCCTTAAAGCCGTCCAGGATTTCCTCCAATGCGGCAATTCGTTCCAGTTCCTTGCGCAGTTCCGCGATCTCGCGGCCCCACTTTTCCCGTTCCGCAGCCCGCAGCCGTTCCTGATCCCGCTCTCGCGCCAACCGTTCTTCCTCGCGACGTTCAATCGTGGCTCGCACGTCCTTGCGCAAGTTCTCCAGTGCCTCCTGCAAGGAAGCATACTCGGCCAGTTGGGAACGGGCAGCCGCAAGTTCACTTTCCAACTGTTGAATGCGTCGGGCCTGATCCTCAATGATGCCGGCCTGGCTGGTCAGGCGCTGTTCCAGTTTACGCATCTCCTGATCGGTCCGGCGACGTTGTTGATCCAGCCAAGTGACCATTTGCTCCAATTGCGTCAGGTCCATAAAAACTGCCCCCTCCTTTGAGTGGTCAACCTGATCGACCGATAGCCCTCCGCATGTGCACTTTGGCTTAAAAGAGCGATGTCGCAATGCCTTCGTCTACCCGTTGAAGTTCGGCCGGTCAATCAGGCATGTTCTTTTTGGTCTATACGTGGGAGATATTTTACCATAAGGCGCAAAGAATCATAATCGAACCGGCCCGCACGCCGGGTTTTCCATATGCACAGGTTTGATGGACCGATAACACATCATCCGAGATGGAGGAAATGCGTGAGATTTTTACCACTCTCGGTGGCGTAAATCCCGCTCGTATATCTACTAATGAACACGTATTCGCACGGGGGCAAACATGAGTGAGGATGTACACATTGAGGGCGTAGAGATTAAACCTCTGATTACCCATCGGGATGCTCGTGGATTCTTCCGGGAAATTATTCGTGTCACCGACGATTTCTTCGGCGAAGGATTTGGCCAATGGAGCCACAGCCGCATGTTCGCGGGAGTGGCTAAAGCCTGGCACATTCATTGGAAACAGGTGGATTGGTGGTACGTGCCCATCGGCAACGTCAAAGCCGTACTCTGTGACTTGCGCCCGGAATCCCCTACGTACAAGATCATCCAAGAAGTGTACATGGGGGACAATTACGATCCCATTGTGCTGAAGATCCCGCCCGGAGTCGCCCACGGGGTAAAAGTCCTCAGCGGCGAAGCGCACCTCTTCTACATCACGTCCCGTGTGTACGATCCCGAAGATGAAGGACGCATTCCTCATGACGATCCGGACATAGGGTACGACTGGACGGCTCTACCACCCATCAAATGATCCTGGCAACGCGAACGGGGAGGAGAATCACCGATGACCCTGCGAATGGTCGATATCATCGTTAAAAAACGAGACGGGGGAGAGCACACACAAGAGGAGATTAACTTCTTCATCCACGGGTACGTGAAAGATGAGATCCCCGACTACCAAGCGAGCGCCTGGTGTATGGCCGTGTACTTCCAGGGCATGACACCTCGGGAGACGGCTTGGCTCACCGAAGCCATGGCCCGATCAGGCGCTATGTTAGACCTGCACGACGTGGCCCCCATTATTGTGGACAAACACTCCAGCGGTGGTGTGGGCGATAAGACCAGTCTAGCCGTGGGACCCATTGTCGCGGCCAACGGCTTGCCCGTAGGGAAGATGAGCGGCCGTGGCCTGGCACATACCGGAGGCACCCTCGACAAGTTGGAATCCTTTCGCGGCTGGCGTGCCGAGCTCTCCTTTGAGGAATTTAAGCGCCAACTGCGTGAAGTGGGCTTGGTTATCGCGGGCGCCACCCATGATCTGGCCCCCGCGGACAAGAAACTCTACGCACTGCGGGATGTGACGGGCACGGTGCCCAGCATCCCACTGATCGCCGCGAGCATTATGAGCAAGAAGATCGCCACAGGCTCCGATGCCATCGTCCTGGATGTGAAGGTAGGCAAGGGCGCGTTTATGAAGACCTTGGAAGATGCCCGTACGTTGGCCCAACGCATGGTGGACATCGGCACTCGTCTGGGACGCCGCATGTCCGCGGTGATCAGCGATATGAACCAACCCCTGGGACGAGCCGTGGGAAATGCCTTGGAGGTGAAGGAAGCCATCGCCACTCTGCGCGGGGAAGGGCCCTCCGACTTCACGGAACTGGTCCACACCGTAGCCGGAGAAATGCTGCGTCTGGGAGGGAAAGCAGATACCCACGAAGCCGCCCGGAAATTGGTCGATAAAGTCATCGAGGATGGAAGCGCCCTACGTAAGTTCCGCGAGTTCATCGCGGCTCAGGGCGGAGATGTACGTCAAGTAGATAACCCCGACCTGTTGCCCAAAGCCCGATATGTGTTCTACCTACCTAGCCCCCGTAGCGGATACGTTGCAGAGATTGACGCGCTGGCCGTGGGGGTCACAACAATGATCCTGGGCGGAGGGCGTGAAAAGAAGGGCGATCCCATTGACCATGCAGTAGGCGTTGTGCTCCGCAAAAAGATAGGAGACCGGGTAGAAGCAGGAGAACCCTTGTGCGAAATTCACGCGAACGACGAGGCCAAAGCAGAAGAGGCCCGACAACGGCTCCTCAACGCCTATCGCATCGACGCCACCCCTACTACCCCGCCCCCTTTGATTTACGAGATTCTCTCCTAACGGATGAGCCTTTACTAAGAGGTGGAAAAACGCCTCCATTCGGCGACATGGAGGTCTCTGACAGAGCCGCCTCTTCTGCACCGAAGACTAGGTTCTAAAACGCTCCTGCAAGGCGCGGGCCACGTTAGGCGTCACCATTCGGGAAACATCACCGTGGTGACGGGCTACATCCTTGACGATCGTCGAACTCAAAAACGCGTATTCCACTCGCGCCATAAGACATACCGTCTCCACGTCCGGGGCCAGTTCCCGGTTGGTCAATGCCAACTGTAGTTCCCATTCAAAATCGGAGATGGCTCGCAACCCTCGCACAATGACGTTAGCGCCCAGACGCCGAACCAAGTCCACGGTTAAGTCCGTATAGGTAATCACCGAAACGTTCGGCACATCGGCCAGAGCGTCCTCGGCCAAAGCCCGACGTTCCTCAACGCTGAACAATATATTCTTCAGGGGGCGGGCATAAATGGCAAAGTACACGTGATCAAACAACCGCGAGGCACGGCGAGCAATATCCACATGCCCCATGTGGATCGGATCAAACGACCCTGGGTATACAGCAATGGCCATTGAACGCTCCTTTAGCTAAAATCCGTTTGTTGTTCCCAAAACACCCGCACCCGTTCGGCCAGAGCCGTGTGCTCGGGTTGGGAGAGGGCCGGATCTTCCTCGTAAATGTGCCGCGCCACACGACGAGCTAATTCCAACGTTTGGGTATCACTGAGTTTGGCTAAGCGCAACGGGGGCAATCCACTTTGGCGGGTACCGAAGAAATCACCAGGGCCCCGCAATTCCAAATCTTTCTCGGCCAGCCGAAAGCCATCCTGAATGGTTTCCATGGCCCGCAGACGCTCTACCGCCTCGGGTGTTTCCCCCGGGGAGATGAGAATACAATACGACTTGTGTTTTCCCCGGCCCACACGACCGCGGAACTGATGCAACTGTGCCAATCCGAAGCGTTCCGCAGATTCTATCATAATCACTGTCGCGTTGGGAACGTCAATGCCTACTTCCACCACCGAGGTGGAAACAAGGATATCGATCTCGCTCGCGGCAAACGCGCGCATGATTTTGTCCTTCTCGCTGCCCTTCATGCGCCCGTGAAGAAGACCCAAGCGGAATTTAGGGAAAATGTCCTTCTGAAGACGCTGATACGCGTTGACCGCCGCCTTCTCTTCAGCCTCCTCGTCGTCCCCCTCCACGCGAGGGTAAATAATGAACGCTTGCCGCCCTTCCTCCACCTGCTTACGAATGAACGCGTAGGCTCGTTCCCGCTCCGTGGGCTTCAGCCAGCGGGTGAGAATGGGCTGGCGTCCCGGAGGCAGTTCATCGATCACAGAAACGTCTAAGTCGCCGTACACCGTTAGGGCTAATGTACGAGGAATGGGCGTGGCACTCATCACCAAAAGGTGCGGATGGGATCCCTTACTTCGCAAGGCCGCCCGCTGTTCCACGCCGAAGCGATGTTGCTCATCCACAACCGCAAAGGCCAAATCCCGAAACGTGACCCCTTGTTGAATAAGCGCGTGGGTGCCTACCACAATGTGGACCCGCCCCGCCGCGATGTCCGCCAAAAGAGCCTCCCGCTCCTTGCCCCGCACACTGCCGGTCAGTAAAGCAATGCGCAAGGGCGTACCGTCGGGTAACGTCATCTCCTCAAGAAGGGTACTTAAACTACGGAAGTGTTGTTCGGCCAGAATCTCCGTCGGTGCCATCAGTGCAGATTGCGCCCCATTGCAGGCAGCAATCCACATGGCCGCGGCTGCGACGACCGTTTTACCGGACCCCACATCACCTTGCAGGAGGCGGCTCATGGGCGTGGGCTGTTGAATATCCTCCAAAATATCCTGTAAAGCCCGCTCTTGGGCTTGTGTCAGTTGGAAGGGCAAACGCGCCAAAAATTCGTCCAGCCACGTCTTATGGACTTGCAAGGCTCGCCCCGGGCGGGAACGCCACATCTGTCGTTGACGAAGCACGCCCAGTTGGAGGAAAAGAAGCTCGTCGAAGACGAGACGACGACGGGCCTGCTTTAACATCACCTCGTCATCCGGAAAATGCACTTGGGCGTATGCCTCGGCCAGGGGAAGTAATCCCAACTCCTCGCGCAGCGGGCGGGGCAGGTAATCTTCCAAACGCGAAGTCCAGGCATCCACCGCGTGTTTAATGAGCCGGCGAAGCCATTTCTGACTGAGCCCCTGAGTTAACGGGTACACAGGCACCAAACGGGCGGTATTCACCAAATCCTTTTCTACCGGTTCCCACTCCGGATTTATCATCACCAACCGACCGAGATACGCGTCCACCTTACCACTAAACGCGTACGTCTTCCCTCGGGTCAATTGCCGGATGACATAGGGGTTAAACCAGGTCATCTGAATACTGCCACTGGCATCGCTCACCACCGCGTGAACCAGTTTCTTCCCTCCTCGTGTCAAACGCTCGCCGAAATCCCACACATTTCCGATAACGGTGACCTGATCCCCTACCCGCAACTTACCGATGGGCTTCAGTGTCGCGTAATTTACATAACGTCGTGGAAAGTGTTGTAACAAATCCCCGACCGTGTGAATGCCCAGTCGGGCCAACCGCCGAGCATTCACGGGTCCTACCCCGGGTAAAACGGAGACGGGAGCCTGCAGTCCCGTATCCGGCGGGGATGACTTGATGGCAGGCGTTGCGGCGGGTTGGGTCGGAGAAGGGACCTGTGGCGTAGGGGGCATGGGCTTTGTCGTGTGGGCCGCGCGGCCTCGTGGCCCAGAAGCACGTTCTATCACATCAGGCATCGTCTCCCGAATGCGGGAGAGGATCTCCTCCACAACGGCTTTCCGAGTCTCCACATCGGGCAACGCGGTATATCCGATGAGAAGCGCCGTGATGTCACGGGCCAGGTTGGCCTGTTGAGTGTTGCGAGCCAGAGCCTGGGCCTCCCGTTCCCACTCCGTAGCGAATCGAGCCATCCCGCCGATGACAGCCCTATCCTGATACCCTTGTTGTTGTTCCAATAGCAGTATTTTCACTAACTTGACATATGGATCAACCACACCGCTCATGCCGTGCCATCCTCCTCACCAACCGGGCTCCAATCCTTCGTACACGAACACACCTAACACCTTCGGACCCAAGTGCACGGCCAAAGAAGCCCCGTACGGGTACACGGGAAAGTCTTGCTTCCCCAACGTCATTTCCAATCGCTCTAAGAGGAGCGCGGTCTCATCCTCCATATTGTTCTGCACAATAGCCAGTTCCTCAATGTGGAGAAATTCCACCACAAAGTCGTGCAATTTCTCTACACCGTCCTCCCATTTAAGGACTTTCTCCACGGGAATGAGATCACCGTTTTCAACGGTCACCAGAGGTTTGATATTGAGCATGGTGCCCAAAAGCGCCTGTGCCGGTCCCACACGACCATATTTCTCCAGATAATCCAGACGGTCCATGAGGAACTGGGCGTACACATGAGGGATCATCGCGCGCACCAGCCGGACCACTTCCGGCGCAGGCATACCCTGCTCGGCAAACTCCACCGCGCGTCGAACGATCATCCCTTGGCCGTAGCCGATGGTCTCTGTATCCACCACCCAGAAGCGGGCACGGCCGAACACGTAATTGACGGCCTCGCGAGCGTTGATGAAGGCCTCACTGAGACGCGCCGAATGGGGCAAGACCAGGATGTATTCTGCCTCCTTCACCAGGGACTGATACGCGGCCGCCCACTCCCGGGCGGAGGGGGCGATCAAATGAGGCAGCGTGGTCGCCGTCTCCAACTTCTGCAAAAAAGTTTGATGATCAATATCAATTCCCTCACGGTACCGCTGCCCTTCCAGTTCCACGGTCATGGGCACCACTACGATGCCGTGTTGTTCCACGAATTCGGGATCCAACCATACAGCACTGTCCGTGACAATGCGCAATTTCCCGTTCATGTTTTATTCCGCCGACAGGATATATGGATAATGGGGTTGTCCACCGTACAGGACTTCTACTTCCTGTTCGGGAAACGCTTCCTTCACTTTTTCGGCCAAAGCCTGCGCCTCTTTTTCCGTCACGCCTTCCCCGTAATAGATGGTAATGATTTCCGCGTCCCGAGCATCCATTTTCTCCAACACACTAAGCACCACTTCATCCACCGAATCGCCGCGCGCGACGAGCCCGTCCTCAACCAGGCCGATAACATCGCCCTCACGAACGCTCAGACCGTTGATATTCGCGTCGTTAACGGCCACTGTAACTTTACCCGTGATGACGTTGTCCAACGCGGCCTGCATGGCCTCATAATTCTGTGCCACATCCGCGTCCGGGTCAAACGCGAGCAATGCAGCAATGCCCTGGGGCAAGGAGCGACTGGGGACCACCTTGACCTTTTTTTCCGCCACTTGGGCTGCTTGTTGTGCGGCCATGAGGATGTTTTTATTGTTCGGCAGGACGATAACTTCTTCCTGAGGCACTTGTTCGACCGCCTCTAAAATATCGGAGGTGCTCGGATTCATGGTTTGGCCGCCGTGGACAATCTTCTGAACGCCCAAACTGCGGAAAATTTCATCGAAACCCGGTCCGGGAGAAATCGCGATGACGGCAACCCGTGCGGACATCGTATCCTCCGCCAACAAGTGTGCCGGCGGCACAAGCTCCGGTGGGGTAGAAATGAGCGTAGCGGGCACCTGTTCCGGCGCTTTTCCCTTCCGTCGAAGTGTTTGCAGGGTCATGTTCTCCACCACCACGTCGTCCAAATGCCCTAAGGTCGCGCCGTACGAAAGGAAGGGACCGGGATCCGACCCGTGCACGTGAACCTTTATCACATTACCCACTTTACCCACAACAATGCTTTCCCCTCCCAGGGCCTCCAAGTGGTGACGCACATCATCCTCGGTGACGCCTTGTTTATCCAGATAGATAAGATACTGAACGTCATACCCCCACTCATCGGGGAGTTCGCTCAGATCGGCCTCGGCTTCCTCCCACTGAGCCGTTCCACGGGTAATGATCTCGCCTCGAAGGGCCCGTGTCATTCCCTCCCAGATGTAGGTGAAGCCCATCCCACCGGAATCCACGACGCCGGCTTGCTTGAGCACAGGCAAAAGGTTGGGCGTGTTCGCCAGAGATTCCTGTGCAGCCTGCAACGCGTGCTCGAACAAAAAACGCAGATCATCTTCCAAACGGGCCGCGGCCTCGGCCGCGGCGGCCGTTTCCTTGACGACCGTTAAAATAGTCCCTTCTACAGGCTTCCCCACCCCGCGATATGCGGTCAGACTACCCTCCTTTAGGGCATCGGCCAAGTCCTGACTGCCAAGAAGAGACACGTCCTCTAAACGTTTGGCCATGCCCCGCACAATTTGGGAGAAAATGACGCCGGAGTTACCCCGCGCGCCCATCAGTGCACCGTGAGCAATGCGCCCCATAATGTGCCCCACGTGGGTATCATTCTCGTCGGCGATTTCCTCCCAAGCGCGCTTGAGGGTCAACAACATATTGGTCCCTGTGTCGCCATCGGGCACAGGAAACACATTCATGCGGTTGACGATCTCGTGATGTCTTTCGAGCCAGGCATATCCCGCGTAGAACAGGGCCCGTAGATCCTGACCGTCGATGCGTTGAATGGGTTGATCGGGCCGGTACTTCTCAAAAATGTGCCGGCTGACATCCTCCGCCACGCTCATTCTCCTCCTGCCTACTCGGTGTCGTGATTCACACGCAGGCCCCGCACGTGAACGTTAATCTCCGCCACCGGGACCCCAACCACTTTTTCCACCGCGTACTTTACCCGGTTCATTACCCCCTGGGCCACTTCAGAAATGCGGGTGCCGTATTGTACGATAATATACAAATCCACGATAATCTGCCCATCCTTAACGCGTACCCGCACCCCGGAAATATCTTCCTGAGTGAACCAATTACGAATACGATACCACAGATTACGGTCCGCGAAGCCAACAACACCGTAGGATTGCAAGGCCGCATCACGGGCTACATGAGCGATGGCCTTGGGAAGAACGCGGATTTCGCCCGTCGCCTCCTTCTCTTTGCGCATGGTTACACTCCCTTTCTTCCTGCGTGATGAACCGGCAAGGGAACCCCGAACTTTGCTAAGACCCTTTCCTCCCGGTCCATGAACACGTCGTTCCCCATCCTAAAGCTAATATACATGCAAGAGAGTTTATCGCAATCGCCTGTATCCCGTTCCCATTATACAACGGGGACGCGGAATTTGCCTGTTTAAGAGTGCGTGTTGTATCATCCACGGTCGTGGTTGAGAGGATATGTGGCAAGAGACGTTTGGGCCTGATGAAACGACACAACACTGCGCATGCACGTTGGTTTAGTAAAGAGGACTTCTCGCGAGGGGGATAGCAGCAATGGCGAAGTGCAGCATTTGTGGACGCGGACCGCAGTTTGGGAACAGCCGAAGTCACTCAATGAAGGCGAGCAAACGGCGCTGGAATGTGAACATCCAGACGGTGACCATTTACCGCAACGGACGCCGCCAGCGCATTAAGGTGTGCACACGCTGCCTGCGCACCATGAGCAAGACGGCCTAATATTCACCGCCGTTCGGGAACACTCTTAGAGCACGGAAACCGTCGGCCTTTCCTTAGGTCGGCGGTTTTCTCGTGCGTACACTCGGCGCCTTAATTGACCACATCCCGCGTCAATTTCCAACCCCCGCCGCAGACGCACGGTTACGGGAATACCCGCCTCCTCAACGAGACGCGCAAAACGCACCGTATCCCGTCTGGTGCTGGGCTGAAAGG
>CAYPUG010000002.1:0-61693 GCA_964413905.1 uncultured Anaerolineae bacterium
CTTCATTGTCGCGAGTACAATGAGAGGTGAGACTTCAGGAACGGGTAGGAGAAGGAACGGCCTTCGCCTACCCGTGGCTGTGCAGACAAGGGAATTCCGACCCCAAGGGCTCGGAGAAGGTCGCCTTTTCCATTCCGATAGATGCTTCATTGAGTCTCAGGAGATAGGGCAAAATGATGAGTGAACGTAAACGCATCCTCGTCGTTGACGACGACGCCCAGCTACAGCGGTTAATGGAATTGACGCTCAAACGACAAGGATACGATGTTATTCTCGCGTCCAACGGAGAAGAAGCCATCGCGAAAGTCCTTTCAGAAAAACCCGATCTCATCCTCATGGATGTCATGATGCCGGACATGGACGGATACGAGGCCACAAAACGTATCCGCCGCCTGCCTGAAGGACGCGATATCCCCGTCCTGTTCCTCTCCGCCCTCACTCACGTTGACGCGAAGGTAAAGGGCCTGCGCGTGGGAGGGAGTGACTACATCACCAAACCCGTCCACTTTCCCGAATTGCTTGCCCGCATCGAAGCCCACCTCAGAGCGACCCTTCCTCCGTTAGGGTCTTTGATCACTTTACTGGGCACCAAAGCGGGCATCGGCACCACCACCTTAGCGGTCAACCTCGCCCTGGCCATTCGCCGCCAACAAAACGATGCCCAAGTCCTCCTGGTGGATTGGCGGCGGCCCTTAGGAGATGTAGCGATGTTCATGGGGCTGGCAGATCCAAAAACCATCGATTTGATCTTGCCCCAGATAGAACACCTGGACGAAGGCGTGATCTCTCAAATGATGACCCCTTACGACGAAGGGATCAACGTCCTGGCCGGAAGCGTCAACCCAGAAAACGGGCAGAAGATGACTTTGGACGCGCTGAGCGCGTTGCTGGAGGTTTCATTAACGCTGGCCGATTACATCATTGTAGATGCCGGCGTCTTTTGGGATTGGCGCGAACCGCCGTTAGTAAGCAAAGATGTGGGCATGAACGTTTGCCTGCTTACCCCCGAAATTACCGCGGTCAAACGGGCATTGTTAGCCCTTCAAGCCACGGTCGGTGAAGAATATCACCTGCAGTTCGTGCTTTCCCATGAAAATCTACCCGGAGGCATCGCGGGTAAACAATTGGAAGCCCACCTCAAGGCACCCATCTTGGGAAAACTGCCCTATGATCCGGAAACCACCACTCGCTCCATGAATATAGGACGTCCTGTGTTACAAATGAATCCACGCTCACGTTACGGCCGGGCAGTTCAGACCTTGGCTAAAGCCGTTTTGGCAGGAGTGTAACGCATGGAGATACATCCTTACCCTAAGGCCATGCGGAACGGCCACCTCATCCCCGTGGAAGAGGCGACCATCCCGGTGACGACCTCCGCCCTGTACGGCGCGCTGGGCGTCTACGAAACAGTGGAAATCGTGCACGGGCGACCGTTCCGCCTGATGCAGCACTTGCTCCGCCTGGACGAATCCGCTACAGCCAGCGGGTTCACGGTCATGCCGCCCACAGACTACGTGGCCGAGTGGGTACCCACCCTGATAGACGCCAACGGTATTGACGAGGGATTGCTGCGAATCGTCTTGGTGGACCTGGGAGAAGGGCCGGCCACATACTTCCTCTACATCATGCAGCCCCCCGACTACCCGCGCGAGTGGTATGAGAAGGGCGTGCCGGTAACCACGTATCAGGGCGCCCGTTCTCTGCCCCTGATCAAGTCCCTGAACACGCTGGTGCCGGGGCTGGCCCGGCGAAAAGCCCAGTCTATGGGTGTGCACGATGCCCTCCTCATCGACCACCACGGCAACGTCACCGAAGGGTCCAACTGTAATGTGTTCGCGGTCATCGGCGGTGTCCTGATGACCGCGCCTTATGGCGCGGCGTTGGAAGGGGTGACCCTGTCGATTGTGTTGGATCTGGCCCGGGAGTTGGGCATTCCCACAGAGCGGCGCCCCCTGCCCGCGGCGGAGATCCACACGTGGGATGAGGCTTTCTTGACCAGCACCCGACGGCACGTGCTCCCCATCAGCCGGGTGGATGACCACCTGATGGGGGTGGGCCCGGTCACACGGCGCCTCATGCAAGCATATGAGGATCTCTTCCGGCGGGAGATAGGATGAGCACGCCCGTTCTCGTCAGCCGTAACGGAGCCGTCATTCCGCCGGAGGACGCGCGGGTCCACGTGCAGAACCCCGCGGTGACCAGCGCGCTGGGGGTGTACGAGACGCTGCAGGTGGTGAATAATCACATCTTTCACCTGGACGATCACCTGGGCCGGCTGCGCCGTTCCGCGGACGCGATTCACTTGAAACTGCCCGCGAGCCTGGACACGCTGGCCGATTGGGCTCGTGACCTGGTGACCCGCGCTCACCCGTCAGAAGCCACGTTACGCATCCTCGCCCTGAACAGTGACCCCTACACGGCTCCTGCGGTGTACATGCTGCTCCTCCCGCCCATCCGTCATCCTCGCGAGTTGTACGAACAGGGCGCGGCAGTGGTGACGTACGATGGAGAGCGCGCGTTGCCCACGGCTAAAACGTTGAACACCTTGGTAAACTTCCTGGCCCGACAAAAAGCGCGGGCCCTGGGGGCCCACGAAGGACTTTTAGTGGCCCGGGACGGGATTCGTGAGGGCGCGACGAGTAACATCTTCGCGGTCATCGGCGGCGCGCTGGTGACGCCCGCGGATCACCTGGTCATCGCGGGCGTTACCCGGGATATTGTGATCCGCCTGGCCCGAGAACAGGGATACCGTCTGATTTTCCGGCCCCTGCCTCGATCGTCTATTCCCCTCTGGCAGGAGGCCTTCATCACCAGCACCAGCCGCCACGTGATGCCGGTGACGTCGGTGGATGGGGTGCCCATCAACGGCGGGCAGATCGGCCCCATGACTCGGGAGTTGATGGCCGCGTTCGAGGCGTGCTTTCGCCGGGAAGTGGGGCTGTAGCATTCCTCTCCGACGCGGCGGGATCTCGAAAGTGTGTGACCGGCCGCTGAGTCTTTCCGGGCGTTATCCCGCGCTTTCCGGGACATCCCGTGCCGGGCGCCACTCCCGCCAATCCTCCGGAAGAAGCCCTCGGGCCCGGGCTGAGGATTGGGATTGGTTGCAGGTGCACGTGGGCGTCTGGGAGAGCCGTTCCACAATGTGGACAAGCCGTTCCAGGATGAGGCGTAGCGCGGATCGCACTTCCCCCCGCGCGGGCTCAGGGGACCTATCGGCCCCGATCTCCGTGACCGTGCCCAGGATGCCGAAACACAGTTCCAGTTCTTTAGTGAAGACGACTTCGGGGATGGCGTTCATGCCCAGGACGGTCGCGCCCCATATTTGATACATGCGCGCTTCAGCCGGGGTCTCGCGCCGCGGACCATCCACGCCGATGTAGATGCCGCGGTGCACGTTCCCGCCCGCGCGTTCCAATTCCTCCCGCAGGATGCGGTGGGTCTCCGGACAGAAAGGAGGGACTTGGGAGAGGTAGCCAACGCCTCGGTCCTCAAACAGGGTGGTGGGCAGCCTTCGCGTCCAGTCGATGTAGTCATCAGGGATGACGATGTCGCCTCGGTGCAGGGTGTGATCGAGGGCGACCAGCCGTTCCCACAGGAGGACGCGCTGTACGCCCAAGGTCTTCGCGGCCCAGATGGTCCCCCGGGGGTCCAGGCGGGTGGGGTGACCCGAGTACGGCAAGATGTACGTGCTGATGCCCGCTCGGTTGCGGCGCAGGGCAATCGGCCCCACCGGCCCCCACGGGGTGTCCACGTGGCGTTCGTCCACGCATTCCCCTAGGTGTTCTAAGGCTTTAGGTGGCAGGAAGACCGCGGGCAGAAGTAAGACCTTGGCCTGGTTCATGCCGTGTCTCTCCTCCGGCACATGCTGTTCACACCAGATATTGTACCGCTTCCAGAAGAATTGGAAAACAGGTCTCCGCGACGATGGGGCCGAATTCCCGGCCTGAAGCCACGGTGGGGCGGATGCCGGTCGCGTGGTTGGTGATGTAGGCCAGGGACCCGTACCCGATGCCCAGTTCCCGGGCCAGCCAGACCTCTGGACACAAGGTCATGCCCACCACATCCGCCCCTGCCCGCCGGAACAGCCGAATTTCCGCCGCGGTCTCCAGGCGCGGTCCTTCGCTGCACGCGTAGACGCCCTCGGTGTGAACGGTGCCCCTGTGTTGAGCCACACTGTGGAGCAGGGCCTGCCGTGCGTTCTCTGCGAAGGCCGGGCCGGTCTGTCCCCACAGGCTCTCCCGGGGGTCCCCCTCACAGTACGTGTCCACCCGTCCCCGGGTGAAGTCCACGACATCGGAAAGGACGACCAGGTCCCGCACGGCCCAATCCGGGTGTAAACTTCCCACTCCATTCCAGGAGAGCATCCAACGGGCCCCCAGGCGGTGGGCGGCCCACACGTTAGCCCGGTGGTTGACAAAACGGGCGGAGCGTTTGAGTCCCCCTTCGCCGTGTCGGGAAGTGAATCCCACCAGGCCGGAAGGTGTCTCCAGCACGGTGATGGGCGCAGCAAGGCCGTAGGGCGTCTCCAGGGTGATGCGGTCACGGACGCGTGTGTACTGGCCTGGGTCTAACCAGTAGGCCGCGGTGCCGCCGATGATGATGACCGGAAGTGTGTACGAGTGTGTCATAGGGTATGAGAACGTAATACGTGATACGTGATTCGTAATGCGTGAGTTCCCGGGTCATGGGTTGGAATGTGGGGATATTATACCTGGTTGTGGGGGGATAGGGGAGTGGGAGGAATTGGGTGGGCGATAGGGGGGACGTATAATGGGGTGAATGATGTGACCGAAGGAGGGTATCCGCATGAAGACGATGGGGCTACTTGGCGGCATGAGTTGGGAGAGCACGGCCCTGTACTACCGTTGGATCAACGAGATGGTACGAGACCGGCTGGGTGGACTGCACTCGGCCCGGATAGCGATGGTCCGTGTGGACTTCCAGGAGATCGAGGAGTTGCAGCACCAAAACCGCTGTTTGACACAACGGCCATTCATGCCCAAAAAGCCGTGGAATGGGCATTGGGTGGATAATTCTGCTGGAGGTGCTTAATGCCCACGTGCTCTGCGGGGATGGTTGTGTTCGATGAGGTTGGCCGGGTGCTCCTGATCCTTCGGGAGGATGTGCGAATATGGGCGTTGCCTGGTGGGAAGGTGGAACCCGGGGAGTCGTTCGAGGACGCTGCCGTGCGGGAGGCTCGCGAGGAGACCGGGTATGAAGTCGTCATTGAACGGATGGTGGGGGAGTACCGACGGCCGCATCATCCCGAGGGTGGCGATGTGATGCGCGTGTACGTGGGGCGGGTCGTGGGCGGTGGCCCCGAGTACCGAGGCTGGGAAGCGGTGGCCGTACAGTGGTTCCCCTTGGATCGCCTACCCCGTCGTCTTTCCCCCTTGGCCCGGGAACACATTCGAGATGCCCGGGCTAACAGGGATCCCGTGTACAAGGAACAACACGTACCGCTTACATGGCATCTCCTCGGCCGAGCGGCCTTATGGTGGCGCAAGCGACGGCGTGGGAAGTGAGTACTACAGATTACAGAGAGAAATTGACACTACTGCTTAGCCCTCAATTCTTCCTTTTGCAGAGCTTTGCGCTCTTTCGCGGCCTCCACCAACGTTTCCGCGGTACTCACCATCAAGGGTTTGACGCGCGGCCACGCGTGAATGACAAACGCCATGACCGCAAAAGCTTCCAAACCACGTCCCATAAATAAGAGCACGTGACCTTTTAAGAACCACGGAGCAATGAGGACTAAAAGGAGTCCCACGTTCATGCTAATAAACGCCCCAAGTGCCCAGCCTTCACGACCACGACGCACCCCAAATCGCGGCAGAATCCAATAAGCGACACCCAAAATCAAGAGCGTAACCCAACCTAACAACGTCACATCGATGTGGGCCTCCAAAAGTCGCCAGGCCCAAGGCGCCCACGGGATGCCCTTATGGGATAAAATAATCGCCCCAAACGTGCCCCCCAAAGCAAGATACACCAACGAAGCCCGCACATACCATACACTTAACTTCGGCATAAGATCCTCCTTACCGACGCGGCCGGACTCGGGGCCATGTGTTCCACACAAACGCTATAATTCCCGCCCACTGCAACACGGCGGCCACGACCAGAGCCCACCCCCAAAGGGGTCCACGTCCCAACAGAGGTTCCGCAACGGCCCGCAGCACCAACCCCACATTGACACTTATCAGCGCAAACCACACGAGTCCCTCATTGCCTCGTGGCGCTTCGGGCGTGTAATTCGGAAACATCCAATGGGCTACGCCGAAGATCAACTGAGTCGCCCAGCCCAACATGAAAAAGTGAAAGTACACCGGAGACCACCGTGCGATCCAAGAAGGCCCCCACCCCATTTGACGTGCAGCCAATCCCAGGCCAACAAGCAACGCACCGACCAAGTACAAGAGCGACAACCGCACAAACCAACGAGTTACACGAGGCATACTTCCGCTCCTTAGCATCAAAATCATTACAGCAGCCCCGATGAACCGAGAAAACTCCCCACATGCACATCGGCCTAGGACTGCTGAAACATGCACGCCATTATAATCGAATATCAGAGTCAGAAAAAAACTCGCCGGTCCATCATCTCCCAAAAGGAACAACGAATCGCCTATATCCCCACCGAGGCCTTCTCATCCTTGGTGCAGAATATAGAGATAGGGTAAGATCACCACAGTGCAAACATTCTCAAGACCTATCACAGGACAACCCATGACACCGAGCACACCCAACACATTAGAGGCCATCTACAGCCCCGCGGTGCTTGCCCGGCAGAAAGCACGTTATACTCGCCTGGTACGTGAATTTGAGCGGGTTTACGGGCCCGGACCGGTACGGATCTTTCGAGCCCCCGGACGGGTGAATCTCATCGGTGAACACACCGATTACAATCACGGCTTTGTCATGCCCGTGGCCCTGGACCGAGATACCCTCATCGCGGCACGCCCTCAATCCGATACCGTGGTTCATCTGGCCAACGTGGAACCTGAATTTCCCCACACGACCTTCGCCATCGATGATACCATCCCCCCCGCAGCCAGAGGGCATTGGAGCAATTACGCGCGAGGGGCGGCCCAACGCCTTCGACAAGAGGTCGGTCGCCCCCTCCAGGGCATGGATGCGCTGGTGGATGGCGCCCCACCTTTGGGCGTTCCTCGTGGTTCCGGGTTAAGTTCTTCATCCGCGTTTACCGTAGTATTTGCCCTGACGCTGGCTCACTTGAACCGATTACATTTTGACCCTCAAGATATGGCCCGCCTCTGCCAGGAAGCAGAATGGTATACCGGCACTCAGGGAGGTATTATGGATCAATTTAACGCGCTCCTGGCCCGGCGGAACCACGCCATCTTCCTGGACACCCGCCCCCTTCCCAATGGACGTTTTCGCTTCGATTACGCACGTCTCCCCGAGGAGTATGACCTGGTCATCGCAGATTCCGGCGTCCGGCACAGCAACGTTCACGGGGGGTACAACCTTCGTGTCGCAGAATGCCGCGCGGCCGTTGCCCTCCTGCGCCAACACTATCCGGGCATCACCCACCTGCGGGATGTGCAACCCTTACCGTGGTCTGAACTCGAACCCTTGTTACCGGAAACAACGACATTACGCGCGTTGGCTCAACAGGGCATCCGGGTGGAAGGGCCTCTGCCTGGAGTAACCGAGGACGATACCTTGCACGTTCGAGCCCGAGCGCGTCACGTGTACACGGAAAATCAACGGGTACTTCAAGCAGTTGAAGCGATGCGGGAAGGAGACGTCGAACGCTTGGGTCGATTGATGGTAGAAGCCCATGAGAGTGCACGGACTGATTACGACATCAGTTGTCCGGAATTGGATACCCTCGTCCAGGCGGCCTTAGATGTGGAAGGGGTGGCCGGCGCGCGGTTGACCGGGGCAGGCTGGGGGGGATGCGTTGTCGCCCTAGCACATGAGGACGTTGTCCCTGTACTTAATGCCCATCTACGTGAGCGGTTTAATGCCCAATTCGGACGACACCCTGATATCTTTGTCTGTCAATCCGCGCCGGCTGCAGGAGAAGTACTGTGGTCCGAAACGGATTCACTGATCGACTGACAAAACTCCATGCATGTACCTTGGCTTAAAAAGAGAAGGGAAATTCGTGACTTAAAGAGATGGTAAACTGGCCATCTCCAAACAACCGAAGGAGGTTATCATGCCCAAGTCACCGATTACCGCGGTTATGGTTGGCGCAGGCAACCGAGGGTACTACGCGTACGGTCCGTACGCCCTGGAACACCCCGATGAGTTGAGATTTGTCGCTGTGGCAGAACCCAACCCGGCCCGGAGGGAGCGATTTGCCAAGGCCCATAACATTCCCCCAGAAAGGCAATTCGCCACATGGGAAGACCTCATCGCGCAAGGACAAATAGCGGAAGTGCTGTTCAACATGACCATGGACCAAGAACATTACCCCTCCACCATCGCCGCGCTGGAAGCCGGATACGATGTCCTGCTGGAAAAGCCCATGGCGCATCGGCTGGAATACAATGTGGCCTTGGTTCAGGCCGCGGAACGCACCGGCCGACTGTTACAAGTGTGTCACGTGCTCCGGTACACGCCTTTCTTTTCCACCCTTCACAGCATCCTGGAATCCGGTCGTTTGGGCGACATTATCACCGTGGAACACCGGGAAAATGTGGTGTACTGGCACATGGCCCACAGTTTTGTCCGTGGGAACTGGCGCAATGTAGAAACCTCCGCGCCGATGATCTTGGCTAAATGCTGCCATGATTTTGACATCTTGTACTGGAATTTGGGCGAACGGGCCAAGCGACTGAGCTCCTTTGGCTCCCTGCTTCACTTTCGTCCGGAAAACGCACCACCGGGCGCACCCGACCGCTGCACCGACGGCTGTCCCGTCGCGGATGAATGTCCCTTTGACGCACGACGCATCTACCTGAACATGAACAACACCGGTTGGCCGGTCGTCGCTATTACCGAAGACCTCAGTTATGAAGGGAGGCTCAAGGCCCTTAAAGAAGGTCCTTACGGTCGTTGTGTGTACAAATGCGATAACGATGTAGTAGACCATCAGATTGTCAACATGGAATTTGAGAGCGGCACATCGGTTGCGCTGGTCATGCACGGCCACTCCCACGAAGAAGCCCGTACTATGCGTTACGACGGGACGCGTGCCACTTTGCGCGGAAAATTCGACTATCGGTCGGGATGGATCGAAATCTGGGATCACGTGACCAACCGCCGCACGGATGTGGACATTCCACCGGCCGAAAGTGGGCACGGGGGTGGCGATTTCGGCGTGGTGCGCTCGTTCTTACGAGCGGTGCGGGGCGAAGCCGAACCGCTGACCACAGCGCGGGAGGCATTGGAGAGCCATCTCATGGCCTTTGCCGCGGAAGAGGCACGATTACAAGGCACGGTGGTGGACATGGAAGAGTTCCGTCGCCGGGCCGAAGCATCCACAACGAACTTGACACGTGAAAAATGAAGACACCCGCCTTTACACACGACACCTATTTGAACCCGTTCACTTGGCGCTACGGCTCGTCCGAAATGCGTCACATCTGGTCCGAGGTGTATAAGCGCCGCCTGTGGCGCCGCATCTGGGTCGCGCTCGCGGAAGTGCAAGCGGAGATCGGCGTGATCACCCAGGAGCAGGTCGAGGACCTCCGCGCTCACATGGAGGACATCGACCTCCAACGCGCCGCGGAAATCGAAGCCGACATTCACCACGATCTAATGGCCGAAGTTCGCACCTACGCGGAACAGTGTCCGGTGGGCGGAGGCATTATCCACCTGGGTGCCACGAGCATGGACATCGAGGACAATGCCGATGCTTTGCGGCTGAGAGAAGCCCTGGACATCATCCTCATCCGCTTAAGGGAGGTGCTTCACCTTCTGGCTGACCTGATCGAGCGGGAGGCAGAGCACGTGTGTATGGGATTCACACATCTGCAACCCGCAGAACCCACAACCGTGGGCTATCGCCTGGCCGGATACGGTCAGGACCTGTTGGCCGATTGGGAGTCCCTTTCCCGGTTACGCGAGCATATTCGCGGTAAAGGATTTAAGGGTGCAGTAGGCACATCGGCTTCCTACGCAGAACTGCTACGTGGGACAGGCATAACCCCCCAGGAATTTGAAAAACGAGTCATGGCCCGCCTTTCCCTGGACGCGTACCCTGTAACCCACCAGACCTATCCCCGCCGTCAGGATTGGGAGGTGGTGAGTGCCCTGGCCAGCATGGGGATGACGTTATACCGATTAGCCTTTGACCTGCGCGTTCTACAATCTCCGCCCTTTGGGGAATGGCAAGAGCCGTTTGGCCGAACCCAAGTGGGATCCTCGGCCATGCCCTTTAAACGGAATCCTATTCACGCGGAAAACATGAACAGTCTGGCCCGATTTCTCGCGGCCTTGCCACGTGTGATGTGGGACAATGCCGCGCATTCCTTGCTCGAACGCACCCTGGACGATTCCGCGAACCGGCGCTTGGTGTTGCCCGAGGCGTTTCTCGCCGCGGATGAACTGTTACGCCGCTGTGCCCGCGTTCTGAAGGGGCTTCGACTTAACGAAACCGCTATTGCGCGCAACGTGTACATCTACGGGACCTTTGCGGCCACCGAACGGGTCTTAATGGAGGCCGTGCGTAATGGCGCCAACCGACAGACCATCCACGAGATCATCCGGGAGTACAGTATGCAAGCGTGGCGAGACGTTCAAGAGGGAAAGGATAACCCCTTGGTCGAGATGTTGTGCCGAGATGAGCGCCTCACCCGGTGGCTTTCCCCGGCACGCATTCGCCGCTTAATGGATGTCCGGGAATATGTGGGCGATGCTCCCCAACGCGCCCGCGGCCTGGCAGCGGAAATCCGTAGAAGCATACATATTGATTGACGAACACATCGCGTCTTATGTACACCCAACGTGCACGCGCGTCGCCCCCGCGTTCACCGACTGTCCAACGGGCCGGTGAACTCTTCTTCATCGTATCCACCGAGCCCGTTGGGCACGAGCTGTTTAATGCGCAAATCCGCTTCATCCAACAATTTATGGCAGTGCCGGGCCAGCCGAATACCGCGCTCATATAGGGCCAAGGTGTCGGCCAAAGGCTGCGAGCCTTCCTCCAAGATACGCACAATATGTTCTAACTCTGCGAACGCCTGTTCAAAAGAGAGATCTTCCACCGGCACACTCATGGCTCTTCCTCCTTGTTCACCACCCACGTCTCCAATCGTCCATCGTGAAGCCGGATCCACACATGTTCGCCGGGTTCCACCTGACGGACAGAAGTGATCAACGTCCCATCCAGGCGTTGCACCCAGGCGTATCCACGCTCCAACACTCGGAGGGGACTCAGCGCTTCCAGACGAGCGGACAACGCTTCCACACGAGAACGGGTAAAGCTCATACGATGCTGCACAGCATGGTGCAATCGGGCTGTGAGGTGGTCCACATTTTGACGGGCGACCTCGATGCGCGCTTGGGGACTGTACATGCGCAATGCCCGCTCTTCCGCACGAACGCGTTGACGTCGTTCTTCCACAGAGGTGTGAACCTGCTGGACCAGGCGAGCCACATACGCCCGCAGGCGTTGTCGCAAGTCCTGACCGTCGGGGACTACCGCGGCCGCGGCCGCGGAAGGGGTAGGGGCCCGTAAATCCGCGACAAAATCCGCGATGGTAAAATCGGTCTCATGGCCGACACCGCTCACCACAGGAATGGGGGAACGGGCAATAGCCCGAGCCACCCGTTCATCGTTAAACGCCCACAAGTCCTCTAGAGAGCCCCCGCCTCGGGCTACCACAATCACGTCCACATCACCGTACTCGATGAGCGCGTTTAACGCGTTGACGATTTGGGGAGGAGCGTCCTGGCCTTGCACCAAGGTGGGGGCGAGGATAAGTTCTACGTTCGGAAAACGCGAGCGGATCACCCGCACAATATCCCGCAACGCGGCACCGTGGGGAGAGGTGACCAGGCCGATCCGTCGGGGCCAGCGGGGCAAAGGACGTTTTCGCTCCGGAGCGAACAACCCCTCGGCTTCCAAACGAGCCTTCAGGCGTTCAAATTCCGCGTGGAGATCGCCGATTCCGGCAGGCCGTATGAAATCCACATACAACTGATACACCCCACGGGTCTCGTACACGTTGATGTGTCCGTGGGCGAGCACGTGCTCACCGTTCTGGGGCATTGTGGGCAAAGTATCGGCCACCGAACGCCACATCACACAAGAAAGTGTTGCGCCCGCGTCTTTGAGACTAAAATAACAATGGCCCGAAGAATAGCGTACAAAGTTCGACACCTCCCCCTGAATCCACACATCCCGAAGTTGAGCATCAGAGAGGATAAGGGCTTTGATATGAGCCGTCAGGTCGGAAACGGTCCAGGCTTGCATCATCTCCACCAGGGCAGCTCCAGAGAAAAAGGATTCCTTTGCCGTCCGGCTGCACTCTCCTTAAAGAGATGAGCCGGAAACTGATGGCCGGAGGGCACCATTAAGGTAAGAGAGAGAGGATCGACGTAAACGTGGACAGGGGTATGGGTAATAGGGTCACCATCCAAGTGAACCGGTTGGGGGGGAGATGCATCGATGTAGAGCTCACCGGTCTGGCGCACCGGGATATCCCTCCCCACAGGACGACGGAATAAAGCCAAACGCGAGAGACGAGTCAAAAAGTCCTGCAGGTTATTTCCCGGCACCAGGGACACATCTAACAGCCCATCATCCAGGCGGGCCTCCGGGGCCAAACGAACAACAGCCGCGTACAATTGACTGTTGTTGACAACAACCAAATAATATCTCCCCTCAATGTACTCCTTATTGATGTGGATACGCCAATGAGGGGCCTCGTATGAGAACATCTCTTGTACGGCAGGCAAGACATACGCGGCAATCCCCCATTTTCGCTTTTCTTCCGGGTGTGGTTCCACCCGCAACGTTACTTTTGCATCCAACCCGGCCCCTCCCCAGTTGATAAAACGGAAAAGCCGACCCTTTTCATCCTCAATGACGCCCAGGTCAATACGGTGCCACAACGCGTTGGTGAGCATTCGTGCGGCATCGGTGAAGGCCGTCGGATACCAGGGAACGGGGATAGGCAGGCCGAGATCACGGGCGAGGATGTTGCCCGTCCCCGCGGGAATGATCCCTAACGCCACATCACTCCCGGCCAAACCGTCCGCGGCTTGACCGATACTCCCATCTCCGCCGGCAACGATCACCGCGTTGTACCCCAGGGCAACGGCTTCCCGAGCCAGTTCTCGAGTGTGGCGAGGATATTGACTGTTCACCCAATCCACATGCCAACCGCGTTCGCGCAGTATCCGAACGGCTCGCTGCAAATCATCCATTCTTTGTCCATTACGAGCCGCGGGGTTGACGATCAGCCGTGCTCGAATAGCCTCCGGTTTGGGTACGTAGACCATGAAATCACTCTTTCTCAGATGCATGACACGGCCGACGCCGATATGCGACATGCCACAGACGGTGATAAAAATGAAAACTGGCCAGGAACAACGATCCCCCCATGATGATGTAGATAAAGGCCAAGATCTCACGAGGCATCGGGGAACGCCGCAACGTCATGCCTAACCCGATCATCAGGAGAATCATCACGTATCCTTTAGGAGAGTTGAACGCGAACACCCAAGCCCGTTCAGGTAACCCGCATAAACGGCGGATATTCTTTTCCACCGTCTTAGTAAAGCCGAAATAATACGCGGCCACCGCCAGCAGTGCGCTGACGCCAGCAATGAGATACACGGTACCATAGGACTTCCCACTCAACCAAACGGCCGCACGGCCTATCAGCATCACCCCAACACCGGTCCACATGCCTCCGGCCAGCGCCAATAACACATGACGGTGTACTTTAGGTTTCCATTGAACGTACCTCATACGCCACTTCACCCTCTGAGGGATCGGTACAAGTCGCAACCGAGCAATCAACCGTCAATAAACAAATACGCTAATAGGCTACTTGAGCCCCTTGTTTTTGGCAAATGTCTCGGTCTGTCTCCCAGGGAAAACGCAACCCTCCTCGCCACATTCGTTCCTTAGGCCGGGGTGATGCTCCCAAGAAGGACGCGACGTCGCGCGCCGGTGGCTTGGGGGAGGTTACCCGGCCTCCCATGCCACGTCTCATAAGCGAGGATGGCAAAGGCAACCGCCTCTTTTGCATCCACAGGAATGCCCACCTTGTCCGAAAGAATCACCCGAGCCGGGTGGAGCAATTTGCTCAACAGCCCCATCAATACTGGGTTGTGTGCCCCCCCGCCGCTGACGATGACCTCCTCCGGAAACAGGGGGAGGAAATCCCGGTACGCTTGAGCGATAGTATGCGCCGTCAACGCAGTCACCGTGGCCACCACATCCGGTCCGGAGAGACCGCGCTTTCGTCCCTCTTTCCAAATGTGTTGGGCATACGCGCGGGTGAAATGTTCCCGTCCTGTGGATTTAGGGGGAGGAAGGCGATAATAGGGATCCGCCAGAAGGTCGGCCAGGAGGGATGTGTCCACCTGTCCCTGAGCGGCTAATATGCCATCGGCATCGTATGTCCGACGTCCCCCTGTCACGAAAGCGACCACGTGGTCAATAAGCACGTTGCCCGGACCGGTATCAAAGGCCATGGGGTCCACATCTGGACGACTGTGCGGGGGCAAAAACGTCACATTACTTATGCCTCCGATGTTCTGGGCCACGCGCACCCGTTTTTCGTGAGTTAGAAGTAATACATCCACATACGCGACGAGAGGGGCGCCTTGGCCCCCCACGGCCATGTCCCGAGCCCGGAAGTTGCTCACCACCGGGATGCCCGTACGCTCCGCGATGATTGCGGGTTCACCTAGCTGGAGTGTTGCCGGGGGGGGCGCGTCAGGTGCATGCCAGACGGTTTGTCCGTGAGAGCCGATAAGGTCCACATCGGCCAGGTCAAGGTGGCACATCTGAACCGCGTCCAGGACGGCACGAGCAAATTGTTCACCCAGCAAAGCGTTGAGCAAGCAAACACGATCCACGGTTCCCGTTTCCGGTTGTAGAGCCTGGAAAATCGCGGTACGCACCTCTGGAGGGTGAGGAACGGTGGTGTAGCACACCAAGCGCCAGCGTAGGTTGGGAGGTGCACCTTCAATGTCCACAACGGCCACATCGGTACCGTCCGCGGAAGTGCCGGACATAAGGCCGATAACGCGCATAGCCCTTCTCCCTCGCACATGTGCAAAGAAAAAGGGCGGGATGTGTGCATCCCGCCCCTCTGGTGCCCCCAAGGGGATTCGAACCCCTGTCGCGGGCTTGAAAGGCCCGTGTCCTTGGCCTGGCTAGACGATGGGGGCACGTCCACCCTGGATTGTATTCAGGTTACGAGGAGGGGGCAAGTTCGCTTCCCTTTGAAGTAGAGAGGAACGTTTTGACATCTTCCTCGCACACTCCACACTCCCGGCAAAAGTCTTCCATCTGACCGGGCCGCATGAGTCCCTTTTCAACACGCCAGGCGATCATGCGAGCGATTTCCTCTTTGGGCAAAGGTTCTTCCTGTCCGATCTCCAACAGTGTTTTCAACACATGAGCAACATGTTCGACCTTTTCCAAGATGAGATAGGCATCGATGGGGCTGTTTCCCACGGTGACAGAACCGTGTCGTTTCAGGATCAAAGCATCATACTTTTCGATAAGGCCGGCCAGAACCCGGGGGCCATCCAAGGACGCAGGCATGGCGTATTCGGTAGTAGGGATCATGCCCAAAGTCATCACCACCTCCGGGAGCACACAGCGGGCCAGGGATACACCGGCAATGCTGAGGGCTACCGCTAAAGGAGGGTGAGCGTGGACCACGGAGCGGATATCTGGACGACGGCGGTAGGCTTCCAGGTGAAGGAACACCTCTGATGTCGGCCGTAGCCCGGGACGCCCTTCCACAACCCGACCGGCTTCGTCTACAACCAACAGATCTTCTTCGCGCAGTAGTCCCTTACTAAAACCGCTGGGGGTCATCAGATAGCGGTCTTCGGATAAGCGTACAGAGACGTTTCCATCTTTGCCTACAATGAAGCCTTTCTGGTGCATTAAATGGCAAACGGTAATGATCTCCGCGCGCCAGGAGGCTTCGCTGCGGGATGTATCCTCTATAAACGTGGGTTCGTAGGCCATTGCTGCCTTATGCTCCTCCAAAAGCATTGTGATGCGTGATACGCGTGCACGTATCACGCAGTATCACGCATCACAAACTGGGTCTAGAACAAGCCTACAATGCGGCCATCCTCGTCGATGTCCACGTTCTCGGCCGCGGGATGAGTGGGTAAGCCGGGCATAGTGCGGATTTCGCCTGCAAGCGGGTAAATAAAGCCTGCGCCCACGGCCGCGCGCACATCCACCACCGGGAAGGTGAAGCCCGTTGGTGCTCCCTTTAGTTTGGGATCGTGGCTCAGACTCAAATGGGTCTTCGCAATACAAATAGGCAAGTTGCCGAAGCCCGACTCCTCATAACGCTTAATCTGACGTTCGGCCTTGGGTTCGTATTTCACATCCGCGGCTCCGTAAATCTCCTTCGCGATGGTTTCGATTTTCTTCTTGATAGGCCAATCCAGTTCGTAAAGGAAGTGGAATTCGTTGGGCTGTTCTGCGGCCGCGGCCACGGCTTCGGCCAGGGCCACCGCGCCTTTGCCTCCTTCGGCCCAGTGGGTGGCCACAACAGCATCGAACGCACCCGCGTCGCGTGCGATACGCTTAATGGCTTCGTACTCGGCCTGGGTGTCCGTGGGGAAAGAGTTAATGGCCACGACCACGGGGACACCATGCTTACGCACATTTTCAATTTGCTTGATCATGTTGGCCGCGCCCACTTCGACATCTTCCACGTTCTCTTCCAGCAATTCAGGCGGCAGCGGCTTGCCCGGCACGATCTTGTATTTGCCCGTGTGCGCCTTGAGGGCCCGCACGGTGACCACCAAAACCGCGGCGTCGGGCTTCAGGCCACTGTATCGACATTTAATGTTGAAGAACTTCTCCGCGCCGATATCTGCGCCAAAGCCGGCTTCGGTGATGAGGTAATCCGCGGTGCGGATACCGATAAGGTCGGCCAGCACCGAGGAGTTTCCATGGGCAATATTGGCAAAAGGTCCCGCGTGGACAAGGGCGGGGGTATTCTCCAGCGTTTGGAGGAGATTAGGCTTGATCGCTTCCATCATCAACACGGTCATAGCCCCCGCAGCCTTAATGTCCTCCGCGGTGAGGGGCTTACGCTCCGACCGTTTCCCCTTGGTGTACCCCCAAACAATGCGGCCCAGCCGCTGACGTAAATCTTTGAGGCTTGTGGTCAAGGCGAGAATGGCCATGACTTCGGAGGCAACCGCGATATCAAAGCCTGTCTCCCGAGGCACACCATCGGACTTGCCCCCCAAGCCGATAACGATGTTCCGCAAGGCCCGATCGCTGATGTCGACCACACGGCGCCAAGTGATGCTGTACGGATCGATGTTCAGCGTATTGCCGTGATGCAAGTTGTTGTCGATCATGGCGGCCAGGAGGTTGTTGGCCGCGGCCACCGCGTGAATGTCCCCTGTCAGATGCAGGTTAAACTGCTCCATCGGAACGACCTGACTATAGCCTCCACCGGCCGCTCCTCCTTTGATGCCAAAGGTCGGCCCCATGCTGGGCTGCCGGATGGCAATGACCGAACGCTTGCCCAGATGTTTGAACGCCTGCCCCAAACCAACGGTGGTCGTCGTTTTTCCCTCCCCCAAGGGAGTTGGGGTAATGGCGGTGACCAGGATGTATTTCCCTTTAGGTCGATCCTTGAGTTTGTCCAAAACATCCAAGTGAATTTTGGCAATATACCGCCCGTAGAGATCGAGATCGTCCGGAGCCAGCCCCATAAGATCGGCAATCTCTTCGATGGGGCGCAACTCAGCGGATTGGGCTATTTCCAGGTCTGTAGGCATGGTTATCGCTCCTTTGCGAGAATGATCGTAGGACCCAATAGGCCGGGCCAAAACACCTGACAACCGATAGATGCATTGTACTGTAAGTTAAGAGCTGGAGCAAAGTAAAAAGGACGCCGCTGGTGCTTTTCAACCCGGGCAACGGGTAGGGACTCGAGGCGAGCCAAAGAGAGAGATTTGACACTTCCAAGGGGAGATCATATAATGACAAATGCAGATTTGTCATTACAAATTAGCAGCACCACATGCATCCCCAACCATCCTACCACTCAGCTCAAAGAGGAGAGGAGGTCAACAATGAAACGTGTAATCCTCGTCTTATTAGCAACCCTTTTAGTCCTCACCGTGGTTGCCGCGTGTGCTAAGGCCACACCGGAAAAGGTGGTCGAAACGGTTGTCGTCACTAAGGAGGTGGAGAAGGTCGTCACGCGAGAGGTCCAGAAGATCGTCACAAAGGAAGTCGAGAAGGTGGTCACCAAGGAAGTGGAGAAAGTTGTCACGCAGCCCGGTGAAACCATCACCTTCTGGAGCACCGAAAACCAGCCGGCTCGAGCCAAGAAGACCCAGATGATCATCGACAAGTTCACCGAAAAAACGGGCATCAATGTCGAGCTCGTTTTAGTGGATGAGAACAACATCGACAGTTTGATGGCCGCCAATCAGGCTGCGGGTACCATGCCTGATGTAGTCTTCTTCCCGCTAGACTTTGCGGCCGCCTGGTACGCACAAGGCGTGTTGGACGCGGACGCAGCTACCGCGGTAGTAAACGATCTGGATCCCAAGACATTCTCCGAGGGCGCGCTGAACATGGTGAAGACGGAAGATGGGAAATTCATGGCCGTGCCCTCCGACGGTTGGGGCCAGTTGCTCATTTACCGCAAGGACTGGTTTGATGATCTCGGGCTAGATGCTCCGACGACCTTTGACAAAATCTTGAAGGCAGCGAAGGTTATTCAGGAAAAGAAGGGCGTCACGGGCATTATGGCCGGTACGGACCCGGGACAGGTCTTCACTCAGCAGTGTTTCGAGCACTTTGCGTTGGCCAACGGTGCCCAAGTGGTGGATGCCAAAGGCAACATCACCGTGGACACGCCGGAGATGCTGGAAGCGTTCAAGTTCTACACCGATCTGATGAAGAATTACGGCCCTGCGGACACGGCCACATATTGGCTCCAAGCCCGCGCCGCGTACTTTGCCGGCGAAGCCGGCATGGTCGTTTGGTCGCCATTCATCCTGGATGAAATGGCAGGTCTGCGTGATTCGGTCATGCCCAACTGTCCCGAGTGCAAGGAAGATCCGGCTTACTTGGCCAAAAACAGCGGCGTGGTCCCCGCGTTCTCCGGCCCGGCCGACGGCCCGGCACAGTACGGGCAAGTCAGTTACATGGGCATTACCACCAATGCGAAGACCCAAGCCGCCCAAGAATTCGTCAAATTCTGGCTGAACGAAGGCTATCTGGACTGGCTGGGGGTGGCCCCGGAGGGCAAATTCCCCATGCGCCGTGGGACACCAGATGATCCGGAGAAATTCATCAAGGGCTGGGGGCAATTGGAAGCCGGCGTCGATCGCAAAGCGCCGTTGAACAAATTCTACAGTGAGGAAGTTCTGAACACTATCATCCAAGGGGCAAACAACTTCGACCGCTGGGGCTTCCCCTATGGTCAGGGCGAGTTAATGGGCGCGATTTACTCTGAGCTGCCCTTCCCACAGGCAATTGCCGACGTTATCGAAGGGAATATGACGGCCGAAGAAGCCATCAAGGACCTACAATCTACTATCGAAGATATCAAGGCCGGCTTGGAGAAATAAAAGGACACCGTATGCAGGGGGTTCCCTCGGAGAGCCCCCTGCATTAAAATACCTTTTAGGCCTGATCCGTACCTTGACACAAGAGGAGCCGATGGATGATCAAGCACCTCAGTTTGTCAAAACGTTCTTCTTTAAAGGCTCAGGAAGCCCGTATGGCCTATCTGTTAGTGGCACCCACGGTTGTCATCGTGCTACTCATTGTCATCTTCCCCATGATTTGGAACATCATTCTCAGCTTGGAGCCTATCCGATTGGCGAATTTGCCCTCGGTGAATCTTCTTGATGTGCATCACTTCACCTTGCGCAATTACCATCGCGCTTTAACTGCACGTGGGGGCTACTTCTGGAAAGTCTTACGTGTGACCTTTGAGTACACCATCGGGAGCACCATACTGGCCTTGCTGATGGGATTATGGGCAGCACTGATCGTGCGGGATGCGTTTCCCGGTCGCAACATAGTGCGCGGGTTTCTTCTCTTCCCCTACATTGCCCCGGTGGTCTCGGTAGCGTTTATCTGGAAACTGATGTTAGACAAAAATATCGGCGTGATCACGCTCCTACTGGAGAAAATCGGTGTCCCACCCATCAGTTACTTAACGACTCGTTCGTATCCCATTCACTTGTTTGGAATAGAAATCGGTTTTCCGTTGGCTTTGGCAACGGTTATCCTGTTTGAGGCGTGGCGCTACTTTCCATTTGCCTTTCTCTTCTTTCTGGCCCGTCTGCAAGCCGTTCCTGAAGATCTATACGAGGCCGCGGCTGTAGATGGGGCCAGCCCACTTCAACGCTTTTGGTATATCACATTGCCCCAGTTGTACGCGGTAGCCGGCACCTTGTTCCTCTTGCGCTTCATCTGGACGTTCAACAAATTTGACGACATCTTCCTCCTAAACGGCGGTGCTGCAGGCACAGAAGTGTTGGCCGTGCAGATTTACAATTGGCTTTTTGCTCGTCGTAATGTGGGTGTATCGTCGGCAGTGGCTGTGATTATGGCCCTTATCTTGGGTGTTGTTGTGTTCGTCTACTTGCGCTGGTTTGTGCAAGAGGAGGAATAACGCATGTGGTCTCGAGAGATCATTGAATGGAAACTTTGGAAGTTCTTCCGTGGGTTGAGCATCATTTTCTTCATTCTCATCACCGCCTTTCCTTTTTATTGGATGCTCAACCTCTCCTTCCGACCCTTTGGCGATGTGCTTGTGCACCCTCTACGTTGGGTCCCCCGGCTTCAAGATGTCCGCACTGCCCTGGCACCCATCGGATGCATTTGGCATCCCGCGCCTCAATGTGAAGCCGCGATCCGCAATAGCAGTTATGTGGCCGTTCTTGTAGAGTACGGATTTCTTCGCTACATTCGTAACAGCGCTATTGTATCCCTCCTCACCGTCACCCTTACGCTCCTCTTCGCGATTCCCGGGGCCTACGCAGTGACCCGTTTGGATTTTCGTGGTCGTAACGTATTGAGTTGGGGTATCTTGTTGATTTATATGTTCCCGGCCATTGTGTTGGGCATTCCCCTATTTGTGTTCTTCGTACGCATCCAGCACGCGTTGGGTATTCGGTTAAGAGGCAATCTCTATGCCGTGACAGTCATTTATCTGGCCAGCACCCTTCCCGTCGCCTTGTACATGTTACGGAGTTACTTCCCCACGATACCTAGAGATCTAGAGGAAGCGGCCCTGATCGACGGCTGCAACCGCCTCGAAGTGATATGGCGAATTACTATTCCTTTAGCCGTTCCCGCGATTGCCACCGTTGCCCTCTACACATTTATGATCGCCTGGAATGAATTTCTGTACGCACTGCTCTTCCTCGTAGAACACCAACCCGCGTGGACCCTTCCGCTGGGCCTTCAACAGTTGGATAGCCAGGAAGTGCCACGCACCTTTCTAATGGCCGGTTCGGTCATTATTACCATACCGATTATTGTGATATTCTTCTTCTTTGAACGGTTCCTCACCCGAGGGTTAACCGCCGGCGCTGTCAAAGGGTAACGGAGGAGCGGTTTCGGAAACAGATGCACAATCGAGAAAAGGTACAGGCTCAATTTACACCGATTAAGGGCTTCATCGACCGTCAAGCCGATGTGCCTCTCCACATGCAACTGAAAACGCTGATCCGCCGAGCCATTGAGGAGGGTCACCTTCGGCCCGGCGATCGACTGCCCACAGAACATCAGTTGTGTCAACAGTTTGGACTCAGTCGAACGCCCGTACGACAAGCGCTTTCAGAACTCACACGCGAAGGCCTTCTTGTCCGTATCCCCGGTCGAGGAACATTTGTCGCCGATCACCTAGACAAAGCGATTACCCTTCGGGTGGTCACAGAAACCGGGTGGGCACAGCATCTACTTCAAACCGAGTACCTCTGGAACCAAGAACATCCCACCCTTCCCCTTCGCTTGGCCATTGAAGAAATTCCATACCCTCACTTACGGGACCACTTAACCGACATGGTGGCCGCGGGCACAGCGCCCGACATAGCCCTGTTAGACTCTGTGTGGGTCCCTGAATTTGCGGCTCGAGGATATATCCTTCCCTTGGAAGACATACAGCCGGGGTGGGAAAAAGAATATGTCCCCCAACTCCTGCCCATGGCCGTGGCAGCCAACCGATATCACGAACGGTTAGTCGCCCTCCCCGCTAACGTCGATGTCACAGTCATCTGGTATTGGCGGGATTGGCTGGCCGCTGAAGGGCTCGCCCTGCCCACCACCTGGGACGATATCGTCGCCATTGGGCACCACTTCCAAAAGGTACACGTACGAGCCCGTTACGGCCCCGATGTATACGGACTCCTTTTCGTAGGAGGACGCCGTGGCGGCGAAACGACCACGTACCAATTACTCCCCTTCCTTTGGGCGGCAGGTGGCGATCTCATCGCAGGAGGACACGTCGTTATTAACAGCGAAGCCACTATTCGCTTCCTCACTTTTTTGCGGGACCTTATTACTCGCCATCGGATCACCCCTCCCGCAGTGACCGACTTCAAGTGGAACCAAGCCGCTCTTCTCTTCGCCCGGCGACGTACTGTGATGACCGTGGGGGGGTTGTACGAAATCGGCTTTATCCGCAAAACCCAACCTTGGAACGAAGAGGAATTTCTAGAACATGTGGGCATTGCCCCACTCCCTAAGGGCCCCGGCGGTCAATACGCAACCTTAGGAGGAATGTCATACGCCATTTTCCGTCAATCTCACCGGCCTCAAATGGCCTTGCGTTTTTTGGAATACACTGCACGGCCGGAGATCATCCGGCATTTCTGGCGAATAACACAACGACACGTGGCATGGCAACATATCGCCCCCTCACCGGAGGAAGCGCCTCTTCTGGCTGCTTCAATGCCCCTCTTGGCCTATGGGCATCCCCGACCGGTATTGCCCGAGTACACCCGCATTTCGGAACAATTTCGGTGGCTGGTGGAAGAAACCTTGCGCGGCCATGGGGACCCGGCTACCCTCGTGGCTCGGGCCGCGGACCGGATAGCGGCTATTACGTGCTTTCCCCTCTCCTAAATCACAAACACTCATGCCACATCCATCCCTAAGGCGACCCGAAGCAACGCTCGTGTTAACCGCTTTGTATCCCACCCGCCTTCCTCTTCCACCAACACAGGTCCCACACACGCGGGACAACCGTGTTCACACTCACACCTTTCCACCCGCTCCAAAGCCGCAGCCAACAGCTCCTCATGGACCTCATACAAACGTTCGGCCAAACCAATCCCCCCGGGCACGTTATCGTACAAGGTGATTGTTGGTAGGCCCGTAGCAACACCCTGAGCCTCCACAACCTGCCCGATATCGCCCGCCGCGGTCACAGCAAACAACGGGGCCAGTTGTCCGATCGCGTACGCTAATCCACTGAACCCCGTGCGCAAGCGCACCCCCGCTTCGGCCAGACGATGGCACCGGGAGCACAATGTGATGAGATTGTCCAGTCGATTGGCTGCCTTGTACGCGTCGTTCACGCCCGGCACGTAGCCAAAAGTGCGGAAAGGACGGATGTGGTGAACGTGTAACGGCCGCTCGGGTGTATGGGGAGCACCACATCGCCGACACCGGTACCCATCCCGCTCTAATGCCCGACGCCGTTGTTGCTCCCAATTGGGCCCGTAATCCTCAATAGCATCACTCCGCCAGGCGCCCACGGAGCGCAACCGGTCCAATACCTCTTCAGTAAACGCGATCCAATAGGCTGTGGTTTCCAACTCTTGAGGCGGAACATCCACATCCTCGTATCCTAAGTGCTCGTGCGTATACCACCGTACCTTGCGAAATCCGGTCACCCGGGAGCGAACGATCACATCCCCTCGAGCCCGAATGACACCGTGAACGTTCTCCCGTGCATGCTCTTGAAGGATGGTCAACGTCTCGCGGGTTATGGGCTGAGTGTAATACTCCACATGTGTCCGGCGCACACGGGCCACACCCGCGTCCCAATCCACGCTCTCCACTTGGTAGGGGATGGCTTCATGCAAGTACACGGCCCCGGGGTGCACCAACCGCGGGGCCGACGCCCGGTCCACTTCGCCCAAGGTGCGCGAGCGTCCTTCTTCCGACACCTGAATGACCACCCGTTCCGGTCCGGCCGTGCGTAAGGAGATCTCCTCGGCCGGATGACCTTCTCCCAACCAGTGATAACGCCCCTGCACGGACCGCGCCTCACCACGCTCCACCAGAAAATCCAGCACCTCCTGGGTATGCGTGAAGCGGCCAAACGTCTCTCCCGAGGCAAAGGGGAGTTCAAACAGCGCACATCGCAGGTGGTCCACCAGAATGTGCAAGTTATCCGGCGCCAGGAGCGCGTGCTCAGGTTTTGCCGACAGAATAAAATCCGGATGCGTCACCAAATACTGATCCAGAGCATTAGGGCCGGCCACAAAAACCCCCACACCTCCCTCACCCCGTCGCCCGGCCCGCCCGAACTGTTGCCATGTACTCGCCACACTGCCCGGATATCCGAGAAGAATGGCCGCACCGAGCCCGCGTATGTCCACGCCCAACTCTAACGCGTTCGTCGCTACCACCGCCCGCACTGTACCTTCCCGAATTCCCCGTTCAATTTCCCGACGGGTTCGAGGCAAATACCCCCCTCGGTAACCACGAACAGATTGAGGGGGCAGGCCTAACCGGGTGACCGTATCCCGCAGGTACGTGAGGAGCACTTCTGTTGTACGTCGGGACGGCGTGAAAACCACCGTCTGAACATCATGCTGTAAGAAGTGTTCAACCCACTGCTGAACTTCAAACAACACGCTACGCCGCAACCCGGTCGCCGCGTCCAAGAGCGGAGGGTTATAAAAGATAATGGTTCGGGGAGGTTGGGGGGCGCCGTCGTCCTCCACCAAGAACACATCCCGTTCAACGAGACGTTGAGCCACTTCACGCGGATTTCCCACTGTGGCCGAGGTCAAAACCATGCGCGGGTGTGAGCCGTAAAAACGGGTCACACGCCCGAGGCGACGTAACACATTAGCCACATGAGAACCAAACACCCCCCGGTAGATGTGAACCTCGTCAATCACCAGCAAACGCAAGCCCGTCCAGAAGGAGACCCAGCGGGTATGATAGGGCAAGAAACCATAATGCAACATGTCCGGGTTGGTCAAAATCACGCGGGCATGTTCTCGGATGCGAACCCGTTCCGCTCGCGGTGTGTCTCCATCGTACACGCCAAGCCACGCTTCCCGGTCCAACGCCCGCAAGAAGCCACGGAGCGCGTCGGCCTGGTCCTGGGCCAACGCTTTGGTGGGAAAGATGTAAAGCACACGCGCTTTAGGATCGCTAAGGAGGAAATGCAACGTCGCAAGTTGATACACCAAGCTCTTGCCCGACGCGGTCGCGGTGACCACCATCACATTCCGGCCCGCGAGAAGATAGTGTAAACCTTGACTCTGGTGAATGTAAAGGCGAGGAATTCCCAATTGTTCCACGAGATTCCGTACCCGCGGGTGCAAGGTTGCAGGCCACGGGCCGTAGCGAGGCGGACGTGAAGCGAACACGCGCCAAGCCATTATCCGCTTCATAAAGCGCGGAGTACGTTGCAAAGCCTCGAGTGCGGATTGTACGGACATGCTCAATATCTGCCTATTTCTTTACTTCCTGCTGCTGGAACGACGCCAAAAGACACAGGGACATCCGCCGGGCATTAAAGAGAAGGAGTGTCCCGACACGTTCTTCTTCGCGGAGTTCGTTGCCATGTTGGATCAGCGGGCAATGAGGATGGGCAAGGTCGTTTTACGCATCACATCCTCTACAGTGCTGCCGAAGAAAATCTCCAAAAAGCGACGCCGGCCGTACGCGCCCATCGCGATCAAATCGCAGTGTTCCTCCTCAGCCACTTGGAGAATCACTTCGGCTTCATGACCGGACCGCAAGATCGCGCGAAATGTCACCCCACGCTCGGCCAGGAGTTGTGTCCCTTCTTCTAACACGGTCTTGCACGCGACCTTATCGGTGTCCACGGTGAGCAAAATAATTGTGCGGTTTCCAACTAAAGCAAGTTCCGCGGCAGCATCCAGGGCATCCCGCGAACGGTCACTTCCATCGTACGCGACCAAGATGCGATGAATAGGACGCACTTCCCGAGGGACCCCCAACACAGGCACGGTGGCATGACGCACAACCGCCTCAAAGGCCGACCCTAGCAAGGGACCTCCTACACGAGCGCCGGCCCCTCGTCGTCCCATAACAATCACATCCGCGCTTCGGGCCCGGTCCAAAATGGTCTGTCCCACGTTCCCTTCCGTCAGTTCAGTCTCACAGGGGATGTGACGGGCAGCACATTGCTGCTTCGCTTGTTCGAGGACGGTTTCCCCCAAATCGTGCAACCCTTGGGTCAGCTGAGTGGCCCACTGCGCCCACGCGGAGCCCACTTCGGGGGTCAAAGATGTAGGAATGGCCGCGACAATGTACGGCAACTTGGTCACACGGGCGTCAATAACGTACAAGGCATAAATGGTGCCCCCCGTTTCCTGGGCGATGTCCATGGCCTGTTGCAAAGCGGCGAACCCGTATTCAGATCCATCTACGGCGACAAGTAAGTGTTTGAACATTGATCCTTCTCCTTCACGTGCTTCCTAAGTAACTGACAAAACTTTATGTAGGTACGTTGGCTTAAAAAGAGAAGAGGCGCCGAGATAGCATGAAACGCGATGTGTCGGTCAATCAGACGTGATTCACAAAGCCGGATGTTTTGCTATACCGCAACGCTGAGCGTATCTGAGAACGAAGTCATGACCCAACGCACGAAACCGCCCCCAATCCTGCCACGCGGGGGGCACCTGAAGCAACGCGTCCCGAATGTGCGGGAGATAGGAGAAAGACACCCACCGGAATTCGCTGATCTGTTCCTCCTCGTCTCCCGGCCGGACCACCGATGTTGAAATGTTGACCCGATATACATAGGACGCAAAGGTCAGGTGTTCATCCTCACACCGAATATCATAATCCAAAATGCCGATGAAGCAATGATCCACGGCAGAGGCCCCTGTTTCTTCCCGTAACTCTCGCGCCAGGGCCTCCTCCACCGGTTCTCCCACTTGAACGCCCCCACTGAGCAGGCGAAAAGTGCCCGGAGGATAAAAGGCCTTGGTGTGAACCAGGATCCGGCCATCGGGGCCGACAACCACCAACAGCACTTCCGCGCGGCGACCGGGCTTGACAGGACGTCGATCCTCCCTTAGAAAATCCCGGCCCACATCCAGACGTACCCTTTCCAAGGGGAACGCGCCGTATCGGACACGCAAACGGCTGAATTCTTCCTCGTCAATCGGTGTGGTCAAACGCACGATCACCTCCGCTAAGAGAAGAGATAAACGCCTATTCCGGTGAACGTCCCACATGATGCCAGGCGGCGATATTCCACGTCCACGGCGTAAACGTTCCTAGGTCAACGCCTTTCCACCCGCGACGCCAAGCCAGCACGCGAGGGCGTTGAAAGAGAGGAATCACCGGCAGATCGCCGGCAAAGTATGCTTGGTGTTTCGCGTATAACTCGGCCCGTTTCTCCCTTGCGAGATGAGCCGTCGCCTCATATACGGTGAGAGACGCGTCAGGACGGGCCCAGCCGCTCACATTCCCCCCCTGCCAACCGTTGTTTTCCTGGGGAATACTTGCCGCGTGAAGGATTTCATCGCCGGATTCGCAAGATCGGTCGGCAGCCGCCGCGTACAGACTTCCATCCCCCCGACGGCAGATGGTGTTTCCCAACCAAAGATACCGCCCATCGGGGTCTGGACCCGCCTGCCAAGCGAACAAGGCCAAATCAAATTCTCGGCGCCACAAAGGAGATCCTGGGGCGAAAAGCTGTTCGGCCGGGAGGGCGCGCATGCTCACCCGTACCCCTACTCGGGCTAACTGGATGCGTACCTCCTCGGCCGCATGGGCCAACACCGCATCCCCCTGCACAGTAAGAAGTGTTACGGAGAACGGGTGACCTTCATCTATCTTCCACTCCGTGCCGTCCCAGAACGTACCCGTTACTTCATGCGCCTCCCGCATCCCGTCCTTATCTTCGTCTCGCCACCCCACTTCATCCAGCAACTGAGCTGCCCGGGCGAGGTTTACATTTCCTTCCCGTAAGGTGGACTGGAAACGATATGCCCAGGAACCGGGGAGAATCCATGAGCCCATGGGAGACCCTAAACCGTAGGTGGCCTTCTCCCGAACGCGCGCGCGATCCAACGACAAGATGACGGATTGTCGGGTCCGCACATCGGCGAAAAAGGGCAGACGACCCTTCGGAGGCCAAGTGTTGAAGTCCAAGTGAACCCAGGTTGAGCCCGGGACGGACGTATAAGCGATAATGTGTTCCTCCCTGGCCGTGTCCAACAGAGGACGCATGGACGCGTCCAACAGTGTTGGCGAGAGGACGTCACACTCTCCCGCGACGAGGGCGGTCAACGCGGCCAACGGCTTGGCAAAGAACTTCACCCGCACTTGCTCTAACGTGGGACGCGCTCCCGGATAATGGGGATTGCGCACAAAAAGCATATCCTCATCTGTCCACCGTACCAGGCGAAAGGGCCCATAAGCGGGCCAATGCCGGGACAGGTCATCAGGCGAGTGTCCGGCCTTGAGCCAAGGACCTGGATATGGACCGAAGACATAGGTGGGATACAGGGGGGTCATTACCCCATTTCGCAGGATGACGGTAAACGTACGATCGCTATCGGCGATCACATCGGCCACTTCCGCGGCGCGTGCCCTGGTCGAGGGCGTTCCCCGTCCCCGGAGAGCCGCGAGCCAGGCCAGGCGAAAATCATCGGCCGTCACCTGGGTACCGTCCTCCCAACGAATGCCCTCGCGAATGTGATACGTTACCTCGAGATGCCCGTCCGGCCCTTCTTCCCCCACTAAGCGGGCATCTCCGTTCTCTAACGTGGGTACCCGCTCGAACACGTCTGAACCCCATCGTCCTTGGGGGTCTTGAATGACGGTCAGGCCGCCCAACAACCCACGGAGTGCCCAAGCATCCTCCCCGACCGCAAATAGGGGATCCAGCGTCGCGGGCCGCTTACGCAGGCAAAGGACGATATCACGGCGGGGTGCCCGGGGTTCAGGTGTGACGATCTCGGTGATCACGCGGGTCACGACCACGGTTCGTTCCACAGGAGTGGGTGACGGCCCCGGGGGCGCGGTAGGTGTCGAAGATGTGCGGCAACCGGACAAGTAAAGGGATAACAATACAAACGCGATCACCCCGAACAGCACATATTGTGTTCTTTGCATGGCTCAGTACCCAATAGAAAACGGGGATGGACGCGACGGTCCACCCCCGTGGCGATCTCGAGAATGGAGATTACACCATATAGCACGCGACGTAGTGCCCTCCCCCTTTATCCTCTAGAGGTGGATGATCCTGTACATCACATACTCCTTGTTTGGCCATAGGACACCGGTCGTAGAAGCGGCAGCGCGGTGGCGGGTTGATGGGTGTCGTCACGCTGCCGCGGATCTCGATGACCTCCCGCTTGTACGTAGGGTCAGGTATAGGCACTGCGGAGAGCAGCGCCTTGGTGTAGGGATGCAGGGGATGACGCAAGAGTTCCTCGGTCTCGGCCATCTCCACGATCTTTCCCAGGTACATGACCGCGATGTGATCGCACATGTAGCGGGCTACAGCCAGATCGTGGGTGATGTAGAGGTAGGAAATGTTGAACTGCTCGGCCAGATCTTGCATCAATTGCATCACGCCGGTGCGCACGGACACGTCCAACATGGAGGTGGGCTCGTCAGCAACCACGAAGGAGGGGTTAATGATGAGGGCTCGAGCGATGGCCACACGTTGGCGCTGCCCACCGGACAACTCGTGGGGGTAGCGGAACATGAAGGATTCGGGCGGCGTGAGCCCGACCAAAGCCAGGAGTTCGGCCACTCGTTCCTCGCGCTCGGCCACAGTGCCGATGCCTTGAACGGCCATGGGTTCGGCCACGATGTCATATATGGTCAACCGCGGATTCATGGACTCATACGGGTCCTGAAAGATCATTTGTACATGGCGGCGAAAGCGCTTGAGTGCCTTGCCGTGTAATTGGGATACATTCACATACCCCTCTTGCGCGCCCCCCTCGATCTCCGCGGCCACATCTTCACCCAAGTGGAATTTGATGTCTCCTTCGGTAGGGTCGAGCAGACGAACTAGCAATTTTCCCGTTGTTGTTTTTCCACATCCACTCTCGCCGACTAAGCCCAAACTCTGGCCGGGCATAATTTCAAAGGAGAGGCCATCCACCGCGTGGATGAAGTCACGGGCTTTTCGGAACAAGCCCTTGCTCACGGGAAACCACTTATGCAGGTTTTCGACTTTCACCAACGGTTGCGAACTCATGCATTCTCCTCCCCAACAGGATGCCAGCAGGCAGCAAGATGCCCGGGATTAAAGGTACGATAGTCCGGTTCTTTCTCCTTGCATATTTCCGTCGCGTACGCGCATCGCGGATGGAAACGACAACCCGAAGGTGGTTCCAACAGGTTGGGCAGTTCGCCAGGGATAGTGATAAGTTGACGTTTTTCACCGTGAATGCTCGGGAACGCGTGGAGCAACGCCTCGGTGTAACGATGTTTCGGCCGAAGGAAGATATCCTCAGCCGTGCCGATTTCCACGAGTTTGCCGGCGTACATAACCGCGATGCGATGGCTGATCTCGGCCACGACCGCGATGTCGTGGGTGATGTAGATCATGGCCATGTTGAGTTCTTTCTGAATTTTCAGCAACTCCTGGAGAATCCGATGCTGGACAATCACATCCAACGCGGTGGTGGGCTCATCCGCGATGAGCACGTCCGGGTCGCAGGAAAGCGCCATGGCAATGATGGCCCGCTGCCTCATCCCACCGCTGTACTCGTGAGGATACCGGTCCATGAGCGCGGGATCCAACCCCACCAGCTCGAAGAGTTCGGCCACTTTACGCCGGGCTTCCTCGCCATAAGCGACGCCGTGATTCTCCATCGCCTCGATAATCTGATCTCCCACCCGGTACACGGGGTTGAGCGTGTTCATCGCGGCTTGGAAGATCATCGCGATGCGCTTCCACCGGTAGCGTCGCATCTCCTCTTCCGGCAATTCCAGGAGATCCACCCCCTGCATCCACACGTGTCCCCCTTTGATATGCGCGTTCTCCGGCAGAAGGCGCATTAGCGTGAAAGCAACCGAACTTTTGCCACTCCCGGATTCTCCCACGACGCCCAGGACTTCGCCCGGGTGGAGTTCAAAACTCACATCATCAACCGCGTGTACATCCCCTTTACGGGTGCTGTAGTGCATGGTCAAGTGTTCTACAGAAAGAACGGGTTCTGCCATTCTCGCGTACTCCTTGCTGGGCTAGATCGTCACTGACGCCTCTCTATGTCTACACGTTATCGTTGTCGCAGTCTGGGGTTTACCACCTCATCGAGGGCTCGTCCTACTAAGTAGAAAGCCGAGCACAGGAGGGTAATGGCTAAACCGGCCGGCACAACTAACCACCAGTACTTACCGCCGCTGAGCAAGTAGCCCGCGGTCTGGGTGGTGTGGATCATAATGCCCCAGGACATGCGGATGTTAATCAAACCGAAGAAAGAAAGCACGGCTTCGGAGAAGATGGCCCCGGTTACGGTAAACATCATGTACAGGAAGGAGAGGGGTAACAGGTTCGGAATGAAATGCACCAAAATAATATGCCTGTCACTGCCTCCGGCCACCCGGGCCGCCTCGATATATGGCTTCACTTTGATAATGAGGGCCTGTGATTTGATGATGACGGTCGTCCCTCCGAAGCCCGACAGCACACCGATGACCAATGCTAGCTTAAACATGCTCAGGTTGAAGAGGGCGCTAAGCACAATGAGAATGGAGATGAAGGGAAGCATAATCACCAAGTCGGCCAGACGCATGAAGAACGTGTCCACCACTCCTCCATAATACGCGGACACCGCGCCGATGGCGGTTGCGATGGTCACAGTAATGAGCGCGGCCACAACGCCCAGGATGAACTCCGTCTGGGTGCTGTACATGAGTTGGCTAAGCACATCCCGGCCCAACGGATCTGTGCCCAACAGGTGCTTGGCCGAAGGCGGAGCGGGATGCATTAAAATATCAAAATCATATCCTGTCACGGGATCATAAATGGTGGGATCCCACACCGTCTTCATCAGAATAGGGTGGAGGATGCCCATTAACGCGAAGAAGAGGATGATGCCCAACCCCACCAGGCCGACGGGGTTTTCCTTAAACAGGGCCCAATTGGTTTTCAAGCTCTTCCAGAACAAGCGAAGGCGAACACGCCATAACGGTTGGATGGCTACACTCGCCTGGGCAGTTGTCGGTTCCGTCACGTTCCACCTCACTCAAAAGGAGTTGTCGGATACATTATTATGTGTAGCGTATGCGAGGATCTAAGTACGCGTACAGGATATCCGCGACCAAGTGGGCGAAAAGTGCCAAAATACCGGTAAAGGAAAACGCGCCCATGGCCAGCGGGATATCCTCTTGCACCACCGCGGACAGGAGGGTTAAGCCCATTCCTGGCCAGGAGAAAATAGTCTCGGTAATAACACCTCCATCAATAGCGAAAGCCAGGCTGAAGACAAAACTGGTGACCACGGGGAGCAACGCAGTGCGGGCCGCGTGTTTATCTCGCACCACTTTTTCTGGCAAGCCTTTGGCCCGGGCCGCGAGAATGTAATCCTCCTTCATGGTTTCCAAGAGGCTGTTACGGGTAAGGAGCATGGTGCCTGCGAAGGAAATAAGTGTTAGGGTCAGGATGGGCAGAGCCATGTGCCATAGAATATCCAACGCGTAGCGCCCCAAGGGCGAGTTCATCCACGGCGCCAAGGCCACCACCACGCCGGCAAGCAGCGAGGCCCATCCGGAAAAGCGCCGCCAGGGCAGAGGCGATCGGCGTAGCAATAGGACAACGACCAAGGCCACCACCCCGCCGACCAGGCCGCTGATGATCATGCGGTAGAACACATGATTGGCGTCAATAGGCGCGTTGCGCCACAAGGAAGGGGTGATGAACTTCCCGGTGGGGAAGAGATCGAGTTTGTAGGAAAACAGCCAAATCATCATCAAAGCGAACCACGGCGTGAACACCGTGTACATGGTCACTCCAAAGATGGTGGTTCCGTATTCAAAGGCTCCCCCGCGTTTCCAGGCCAACAGTTTCCCCAAGGCAAACCCTACATAAAAAGAAATAATCGTAGCGCTGAAGAAGAGCACAAGCGTACGAGGAATACGTTCCTTGATGACATCGATCACCGGACGAGGGTAGTTGCTGAAGGAGACGCCCAGATTTCCAGTGAGGAAGTTCTTCATGTACTGCACGTACTGGAGGTAGGCCGGTTTATCCAAACCGAGTTCGGCACGAATTTTCTCACGGGTTTCAGGGGGGATTTTAGGATTCAGCAGGTACTGGTCGGTGATGTCTCCGGGTTGGGCGTACAAGAGGAAGAACGTTAACGTTTGGAAGAGGAAGAACGTGAAGATGATCTGCAAAAGTCGCCTTAACACGTATCGCGTCATCGCCGATCACGTCTCCTTGAAGTTTGAAAATCACGGATAGGTGGATTATGACATAATCTGGGCTTTTGCCCAAAGTACACCACGTCACAGGCAAAGCGTACCGGCCGGTGCGGTGGTGTATGCGCGCGAACTCATAACACACACTTAGGCATAAATAAAATCCGGTGTGTCAGGCTATATCCTCACCTGACACCCCCAGTTCCCGGTACAAAAAGGGCGGCGGGAATTCCCGCCGCCCCCTGTCATCCCGAATCGGGTTACTTCAGCAACTTGACCGAAGAGGGCATGCCGTTCAGGTTCTGGATGCCGTCCAAGGTCTCGGTGTACGGGAACTGCACCGTGTCCACCGGATACGCCTCGATGATCGGCGCGGTGAACAGGGTCACGTAGGGCAGTTCCGTCGCCAGCATTTCCTGGAGTTTGAAGGCTTCCTCGCGAGCCTTGTTCAGGTCGGTTTCCTCGAGGAACTCCTTGCACATGGCGTCAAAGTCGGGGTTGTTATAATGCCCGACATTGTAGCCGGAGTCGCTCATGAAGAAATCGCACAGGTAATCCGGATAGAGGGAGAGCCCCCAACCCAGGATCCACATGTCGAAGTCGCCCTCGACGAAGACCTTCTGAACGATAACGTTGAAGCCGGTCAGGTTGGCCTTCGCGGGGATGCCGATCTCGTTCAGCCACTTCTCGATCCAGATGGCTGCAGTCGCGCGCATGGGGTCATAGCCCGCGCTGGGCGCCAGGATCTCGAACTCGGGCATGGGCGAACCGTCGGGCAGTTTCAGGCCTTCGCCCGGATCTACGGCCCGCTTCTTGTCATCCCACTTGGGCTCTTTGTCCCAGGTGAAGCCCGCGGACTTAAGAAGCTCGACGGCCTTCTCCACGCGCTCCTGGCGGCTCATCCCCTGGCCGATCTTCGGCACATCGGGGTTGAACCAGAAGGAATTGCCTTCGGGCACCAGGGTGTACACGGGCAACGCGGCACCCTGGAGCAGGCGCTGGGTGATGAACTCCTTGTCGATCAAGTAGGCCACTGCCTCGCGGAACTCCTTAATGTCCTGCGGATGACGCTCAAAGTTGAAGCCCAGGTAGCGGAAGCCGTTGGACGGGTTGCGCACGATCTTGAACCCGGCCGAGCCTTCCAACTGTTGGGCCAAACCGACTTGCAGGCCCAAGGGGTTCAGCATGAAGTCCACCTCGCCCTTTTGCAAAGCAAGGACCGCCGCGTCCTGGGTGCCGTACAGGTTGTAAAGCACCGAGGTCACGTACGGACCGACCGTGAAGTCCAGGGTGGTGTCGCCCTTGCACTCGCCGTACGCGCAGAAGTCATACCAGCCGGGCACCTCTTCGTAGTAGGCGCCGTTCTTGTACTCCACAATGTGCTGACCCTTGAACGCCCAGGAGTCATTGCGGGCCAACTCGGCAAACGCGCCTTTCTCCCACTTGGAGAACGTGAACGCGCCGCCGCTGGGCTGACCTTCGGGTACATAGGAGTACAGGGCCTTGCGGGCATCCTCAAGCGCCTTGTTGTACGCTTCCTCGTCGTTGGGATCCACCCCCTCCAGCGCCTTCATCGCGTCCTTCACCACCGGCTCCCAGTAGTGCTTGGGGAGGATGGGACCCATCGCGGCGCCGAACTGCCAGCGGGCCAGACCCGGCTTCTTCTTGAAGTAGAACTTCACCGTGTACTGGTCCACGGCCTCCACGTGATCCACGTATTCAGGATCGTAGGCCGCCTCCCAGTTGTCCGTCAACTGAAGCTTCAGCGCGGTGTTCGCGGTGAAGGCCACGTCCTCAGCGGTGATGGGCTCGCCGTCGCTCCACTTGGCGCCCTGCTTCATCTTCACCGTGGAGACCCAGAAATCCCCCTCTTGCTCTAATTCGGTGGGGAAGCCATCGGCCAGCGCGGGGATCCAGTCAAACCGCTGATCGGAATAAGTGTACAGACTGGGAACCAGATTGTTCAGGACGTAACCGTTCCACACCGTGGAGTCCGGGCCATAGTAATCCCAGAAGTTCGTGGTGGTCAGATCCTCAAAGATGGCCAAGCGATACGGCCGTTCCACGTACATGCCCTCAGGCGTGGGCGTAGGGGTGACAACCTTCTCCACTTCCTTGGTGATGATCTTCTGAACCTCGACCGTCTCCTTAACGACCTTCTCCACCTCCTTAGTAACAACGACGGTCTCTACGATCTTCTCAGGCGTTGGCTTGGGGCATGCAGCCAACACCATCGCGGCAACGACCAAAACCGCCAACAAGACCCAAAACTTGCGATTCATGTCCTCCTCCTTCATTAAGACTGCGGAATATAGGGGATCATCTTTAAGAGTACCTCTTGGCCGACACACCGATGTGGTTCGGTGGCGCAAGCACGAGCGGGCCAGGCTCGCGGTCGGCCTTGCGCAAAGGAGAAAGCCTTGTCTCCTCCTCCGACATGACGATGGTTAAGGTAAAGGAAGGTGCAATCGGTCGCCCTGTCAGGCAGACCCCTTTCGTCGAGAAATGTACACATCCGGGTTTATTCCTCATGCCCGAACATGATAGCATATCCTCATAGGAACGTCAACTCGGGCCAAATTAGGTAGGGCTTTTCAGAGAACCCACACTCGGGGACAGAGGGGGAGGCGAAGGCAGTGTCTTGGCTTACCAACGGCCACCTAAAAAGCACATATAAGATCTCAATAGCCGACACAATATATTCACATGTTCAACCGTTAGAAAATCCTGAATTGGAGATCCAGGGTATTTTCTTCTCCTTGGGGACCGATGCCCTTTATGCTACAATGCGCTTAAAGGACCCAAACCTGATGGCTCGACACATTGTGTTTCATAGGCTACGGGCTGATTGACCGACAAAACTCTGCGAATGCACCTTGGCTTAGTACAAAAGCGATCGAATATCCCTTCTCTAGTGTTATCGATTCATCGGGGGCTCACTTGTGGACCTTCCACCCTTTTTAAGAGGAGTGGCCAATGAAAAACACGAACAATAAACCTCAATCGCTCAAGATCCTTTTCCTTGCCGCGGAAGTATTCCCCTACGCCAAAACCGGCGGTCTGGCCGATGTGGCCGGTTCGCTACCCAAAGCCATCCGACGCCTCGGTCATGATATTCGCATTGCCATGCCCCGATACGGGTTCATCGACAAAGAACGGTGGGGGCTGAAGGAGGTCATTGCTCGCTTGGATGTGCCCTTTGGCGAAGGCACCGAACCGGTGCGAGTGTACGAAACCCGCCTGGGTGATGTCCCCGTCTACATGATCGATAATGACCGCTTCTTCAACCGTGACGGCATATACGCGTACCCCGATGACGCGGAACGGTTCATCCTGTTTTCCCGTGCCAGTCTGGAACTGGCCAAGGCCCTAAGTTGGCCACCTCACATTGTGCACTGTAACGATTGGCATACCGCGCTGGTACCTAATTGGCTAAAAAGCGTGTACAAGGACGATCCCTTCTGGCAAAACACCCGCACCGTGTTCACCATTCACAACCTGGCCTACCAAGGGATTTTCGGCTACCGGGTGTTGGAAGTGGCCGGACTGGCCCAATACGGCTTCATCGCCCACCCTCAACTCTCTCATTGGGATCATGTGGTGCACTTCATGGCCCGAGGTCTCATCTTCGCGGACTACATCACCACCGTGAGCCCTCGGTACGCGCAGGAGATTATGACTCCGGAATTCGGCGCGGGATTGGCCCCTATCCTGCGGGATCGGGCAGACACCGTCGTCGGCATTCTCAACGGCATTGACACGGATGTGTGGAACCCCGCTACCGATGAGTACATCGTCCGTCACTATGATGTGGAACACCTGGAGGAACGAAAACAAAATAAAACCTTCCTGCAAGAACACGTAAATCTCCCCGTCGGTGAAGAACATCCATTGATGGGTTTCATCGGCCGTTTGACCGAGCAAAAAGGCATAGACCTGCTGGTGCAAGCCGCGGACCACGTGGCCACTCACCTGGGTGCGCAGTTGGTCATTCTCGGCACCGGCGAGGAGAAGTGGCGACAACTTATCGAAGAAGCGGCCAAAAAACACCCTCAACACATCCGTGCCACCTTCACTTTCAACACCCCCATGGCCCACTACATTTACGCGGGCGTAGACATCCTCCTCATGCCCAGTCGATTTGAGCCTTGTGGATTGAACCAAATGATCGCCATGCGCTACGGCGCAGTCCCTGTTGTGCGGGAAGTAGGTGGCCTTGCCGATACGGTCAAAGACTTCAATCCGACCACCGGCGAGGGCAACGGCTTTACCTTTCAGGAGTACTCAGCGCATGCCTTGTACACGGCCATTGTCCGCGCGGTAGAAAACTGGAAACACAAAGACGTCTGGCGCACCCTCCAAGTTCGGGGCATGACCACCGATTTCTCCTGGAACCGCTCTGCCCGCCAGTACGTAGATGTATACTACCGTGCATTGGCCACGTCGGGACAGGTCCCCCAAAAACTCAAAGAAAAATTGGAAGGGCTGATCGAATGAAGCACTCAACCGTGGACCCATCACAAGAGTGGCTTGCCGCGCGGTTGTATTACCAAGATCCTTACCTCCGAGAATTTCACGCTCGCGTTGTTGAACACCTTACATGGGCCGGTCATCCTGCCGTGGTCCTCGACCGCACTGCGTTCTACCCTGAGGGCGGTGGTCAGCCCGCAGATCAGGGGATGCTCAACGGGATACCCGTTGTGGACGTTCAAACGCGCCCAGAAGACAACGCTATTGTCCACGTGCTGAGCGCCCCCTTAAGCGAAGACCGCGTGTTCGGTAGGATCGATTGGAATCGGCGCTTCGACCACATGCAACAACACACGGCCCAACACATCCTCTCTCAGGCGTTCATCCAGGTGGCCCAGGCCCAGACCATTGGCTTCCACCTGGGAGAACAGGAGACCACCATTGATTTGGACCGCCATGACCTACCGCCTGAGCACATTCGGCGCGCTGAAGAGCTAGCCAATCGCATTATAGAGGAGAATCGTCCTGTACGGCCTCGGTTCGTGGAAGAGGCTGAACTGGCGAGCCTGCATGTGCGCCGGCCGGCCAAAGTCCAGGGGCCCATCCGCGTGGTAGAGATCGAAGCGTTCGATGTGGTACCATGTGGAGGCACCCACGTAGCCCACACGGGCGAGATAGGACTCCTCGCCATTACGCATGTAGAACGCTACAAAGGGGGATGGCGCATTACCTTTTTAGCCGGACGACGGGCTCGAATGGATTACGCGCGACGGCGCCACCTGTTGAGCGACTTGGGCGCTCTGCTCACCTGTGGCGAAGAGGATCTGCGAGCACGTGTGGAGAAACTCTTACACGAGCAGAAACGCCTTGCGTCCGATCTACGTAAAGCCCAAGAGACCCTGTTGGCGGTGGAAGCGCAACGCCTGTGGGCCGGAGGGGAGCCTTTCGGTAAAGGGAAGCTTATCGTCGCAACGTACAGCACAGCTCCCGCGGAGTGGGTGCGAAAACTGGCCGCTACCGTTAGAGAGTACGGGGCCGCCGTCATTATGCTGGGATGGCAGGGGACCGATAGGGGCCGGTTTGTATTTGCGGCCACGCCGGATATGAATGTGAACGTAGGGCACATACTCCGCTCCGCACTGGCCGAACATGGGGGACGCGGGGGAGGGCGCCCGGATTGGGCCGAAGGAGGAATGACCGATCCCCACGCGGTGCCCCTTGTGCTAAAAACGGCTGCCGAGATGATCCGCAACCTCGGCGAATCGAGTACAACATCACGTACGTAAACCGACGACCCGATAAAACCCTGAGAATGTGCCTAGTACTCCGTCAATCATGGAATGATGGATGAAACGCTGTGACAATTGGGTAGGCGAAGGCAGTGCCTTCGCCTACCCGAGGTATGCAGACGAGCAAATTCGGGAACATGGCTTCCTGGCGGAGCCGCCTTTACCATCAGACGATACTTGACCCAAGACTAGACGGACAAAGAATGGAAAAGAGGCACATTCTATATCCTTAAATTAAGGAGGAGGATATCCACATGCCCAAGAAGACGGCCGAAACAACACCAACATTTCCCGATGAAATCGGTGTACCCTTTGAGGTCGGGCCGGATGTGTACGCGATGCGAGGAAGTCGTGGGGCCAATGTGGGCGCGGTCGTCACCGACGAGGGCATCATTCTGATAGATACTCCTCTAGTGCCCCAACAGGCCTGGACATGGCGGGACTTCTTGCTGGAGAAAAGCGGAGGCAAGCCGTTTCTCTACATCATCAACACGGACCATCATCGGGGACATATCGTCGGCAACCAGTGGTTCAACTGCACGGTCATCGCCCACCACGTAGCCTGGCGGTACATGCGAGGGTATCGGGATAACTTCAAACACCGGGTGCGCCAACTCTTCAAACGTCAACCGGAAATCCAGGCCCAACTGCAAGATATCCGCATCATCTTGCCGGAAATCACCTTTGGCGATCGCTTCACCGTATTCAAGGGCGGACGGGAAGTCCGAGTCATTCACGTGGGAGGGCACACACCGGCCACCTCCTTTGTTTGGGTGCCCGACGCTAAAGTCGTGTTCACCGGCGATCTGGTCATGCTGGGCGAACACCCCTTTATGACTCAAGCGAAGAGCAAGGAATGGCTAGATGGTCTTCGTCTCATCCGCCGACTACATCCCCGGGTCGTCGTGCCCGGACATGGACCGGTAGGCGGTCCCGAAATCACCGAGGAGGTGTCCGAATACCTGCGCTACATCCGCTCCCGTGTGCGTTCCCACTTGCGCGCGGGGGATTCCAAAGTGGACACGGCCAATGCCATCGCGCCCGAACTCATCGACTGGTTCCCCATCCCCAAATACCGTCGCCCCAAGATCACCCAACAGATCAAGCAAGGGATCGGTAAAGTGTATGTGGAACTGCAAAGGGAGATGAAAAAATCCGGAGAACAGGTTCCCGAGGTGACCGACGAAGAAGGGGATGAGGAGGATTAAAGGGCATGGCGGACGCGCGGGAACGACTTATTCGCCTGTTGGAGGCCAGCGCGGGGAAAGAACCGGATACACCGGCGGAACAATTGCGACACTTTCTCACAGAGCTGGAGATCCGTCTGGCGAACATGGAAGGGACCGGAAAAGAGGTCCTCGCCATTCCTCCTCTCATGGACCGTATTGCGACACTCATATCGGAATTGCATGCAGCAGGTGTAGATATTCAGCCCGAGCAAACCCGTTGGGAAAGTGCACAAGCCCTACTTCGGCGAAAAGCCGCCACTTTTCTCAAGGAGGCCCGAGCCGGGGGCGGACTGAAAACGATCCGTGCCCAACATCACCCACCGCGAGAACGATGGTGGTGGTATGTGGATGAGTGGCTTGCGCAAGAACGTCGCCGCCGTCTTCGCCACCTGCTTGTGGGAGGCCTCACCCTGGCCCTGGTCATCATCCTCTTTCTGTGGTTCATTCAAAGCCGTCTGCCTAAAGATCCACGCTTGCGACGCATCATCGATTTGGAGGCTCAAGTTGACGATGCCCTTGTCAGCGAAGATTGGGAACGTGCCCGCGTGGTGCTGGAAGAGTTACGATCCCTCGATCCCAACAACCCCGAATACCCCTTACTCTTGGGCGCGGTGTACGAACGCCTGGAAATGCCGGAAAAGGCCCAAGAGCAATACAGCATCGCCCGTGGTTTGCTCAAGGACGAGGGAGAATTCTACACCCGCAGAGCCTCCGCATACCTGCAAGTCGGCCTCACCGAAAAAGCTCTGGCCGACGCCCAGAAAGCGGTCCAACTTGCTCCGGAAAGTGAGGAAGCGTATTTTTACCTGGGCAACGCGTATGAGGCTCTGGGACAACGGCCCGACGCGTTAGCCGCGTACCAACAGGCTTCAGAATGGGCGGAAGCCCATGGGAACAACGCCTTACTTGTGGTCATCCGCGTGCGCATGGCCGCACTATTACAACGTCCATAACGGGGAGGAACACTCCATGCACACAAAGCCGGTCATTGCTGTTCACGGAGGCGCAGGCAACATCCCTGAACGTGCACGCGCGCGTCGAGGGGAAATTATCGAGCATGCGCTCGAAGTTGGATGGCAGGTTCTAGAAAGGGGAGGCCGGGCACTGGATGCAGTGGTCGCCGCAGTAAAGATATTAGAAGATGCGCCCGAGTTCAACGCGGGCCGGGGCTCTAGCCTGACCTGTGCAGGCACGGTCGAAATGGACGCAGGAGTCATGGAAGGGACGACTTTGAACGTAGGCGCGATAGCCGGGGTACAACGTGTGGCCAATCCGATCGTGTTGGCCGCGCGAGTGTTAGAAGCTTCTCCTCATATCTTGTTGATGCAAGAGGGGGCAGAACGATTTGCGCGAGAACAGGGCATCCCCTTGGTCGATCCGGAAACCCTCATTACCGAGGAACGTCGCCAACGCTTACAAAAGATCCTGGAGCGACGAGCGCATCAAGAGGCCGGGGACACGGTGGGCGCGGTGGCCTTGGATAGGGAAGGCCATCTGGCTGCAGCCACATCCACCGGCGGGCTCATGGGGAAAATGCCGGGCCGCATTGGGGATTCCCCTTTGATCGGGTGTGGGTTCTACGCGGACGACCGACTGGGTGCGTGTTCCACCACGGGGATCGGGGAACACATTGCCCGCTCCCTCCTCGCGTATCGAGCCGTGGCCGGCCTGGCGGAGGGAAATGCGGATGACGCGGCCCGCCGGGCCTTAGCGTTCATGGAAACTCGGGTCGGGAAGGAGGCTGGCATCCTCTTACTTTCACGGGACGGGCACGTCACCGCAGTATGGGATACCCTACACATGAGTTACGGCTATCGAACGCCACGGACGAGGTATGTTGCAGGATGAACGTGTACATGGATTACCGCCCACACCTTCAAGGATATCCTCGGGGCGAAACCGCGGATTTCTTCCCTACCCGTCCCACGCCGTTTACAGCCTCCCTGTTTCGGGAGGGATGGGCGCAGGCTCGTCGCATGTTGGCCTTAGCGCTGAACGGAAACCTGCCTTCTCCCTGGAGGTGGCACGAAGGACAATTCCATGTAGTGCCCGAATTCTGGACCGCCGTGGTTCAAAGGCTCGAGATCCCCGCCTTCACCGTGGCGCATCTCCTGGCATTGCCTGGGTTCCCCCGGGAAATCCAGGTTCGACGGCGGCGCGGTTTTTGGGCGAGGTTGAGGAAAACGCGGAAAAGCGCGATAAACGCCCGTCGAGATGAGATCGAGCAGTTGGACCACGAAGTAAGACGCTGGTACCGTCATGTTCGCGCCATGACTTGGGTGCAAGCGGAGATTCTTCAAGTGATGGAAGAGGTGGCCGTTTATGTGGGCAAGGTCTTATACGGCTACACGTGGGCTACCCTCGCGTTACTGGACACATTCGCCCAAGCGTCCGACCCGTCGGAGTGGCTCCGGGAGATCTACTCAAGAGCCCACGGCCTCCCTTCCATGCCTCCTATATCCCCACCCACCGGCGAGGTGTCACTCCGCGTTCTGGGCGAGAAGATGCCCTGGCTGGGATTTCAACCCTTTGAAGTGGCCACTCCCCGCTGGACAGAGGAAAATGGGCGGCTAAACATCCTCATCAAACTGACCACACGAACGAACGGGGAGCAGATGTCCCTTTTTTGTTTTTGGCTGAACACTCGTGAGCAGATGCGGATGAATTTAGCACGAGTGGTGACGGCTACCCGGCATTGGCTCCACGCAGCCGCGGGAGAGGCCCTCGAAGATGGCCGATTGCGGGAGGCGGACGAGATTTTCCTGCTGGAGCTGGAGGAAGTGAAACAGATGATGACAGGAGAGTGGAGTGATCCAGGCCATGTACAGAGGGTGGTGGCCGGCCGACAACGCGCGTACGAAGAACAGAGCGCCCTATTTCCAAAGAACGATGATATGTATTGGTTACGCCACCCGACGGAGATGCCGGACACACGGGAGGTGGCCGCACCGGGATGGCATCCGGGCTGGTGGGGCCAGGCAGGCAAGGCAGAACGGTTGGGGACGATGGTCGCTTCTCCGCTGTCCTATGGTCATCTTCTCGCGGCCGCAATGAACCGTTCCATCCGTGTGGTAAATCACCCGTTTGAACAGGGGGAATGAACATGGATCTTTCCTTGGTCATTCCCGTGTACAACGAACAAGAAAGCCTTCGCCAACTCCACGACGAAATTCGCACCACGCTGTCAGGGCTTGATCTTTCGCATGAGATGATTTTTGTGGATGACGGCAGCACGGACGGCTCGTGGGAGGTCATTACCACGTTGGCCGAGGAAGATTCCCACGTGCGAGGGATCCGCTTCCGTCGCAATTTCGGCAAGGCCGCAGCCCTCACCGCGGGGTTTCGGGCCGCGCGAGGGCGTTACATCATCACGCTGGACGCGGACTTGCAGGACGATCCCGCGGAGATCCCCCGCTTCCTGGCGAAATTAGACGAAGGGTGGGATGTGGTCAGCGGCTGGAAGTTCCCCCGTCGGGATCCGTGGACCAAAACCGTGCCATCCCGAATCTTCAACTGGGTTACCCGCACGCTCACCGGGGTACATCTCCACGATTTCAATTGCGGTTTTAAGGGGTACCGGAGTGAAGTGGTACGGGAAGTGCGCATCTACGGGATGTTATATCGGTACATCGCGGTATTGGCCCACTGGCGGGGCTTCCGAGTGACCGAGATAAAGGTCCATCACCGGCCGCGGCGATATGGAAAATCCAAGTTCGGCGTGGGTCGGTTCGCGGTGGGCTTCTTTGATTTGATCACCGTGCTCTTTCTCACTCAGTACACCTGGCGTCCATTGCACCTATTCGGTTCCCTGGGACTGGGAAGTTTGGTTCTTGGAACTCTGATCAACGTATATCTGACGGTGCTTTGGTTCACGGGTCATCGGCCTATTGGGAACCGACCGCTGTTGACGCTAGGTGTCCTGCTGATGATCATCGGTGTCCAATTTATCTCCTTCGGCCTCTTGGGCGAGATGATCGCGCATATGGCCCCCCGTGAAGATGAATACGCGGTGCGAGAAGTCATAGGAAGAGTGGAGAACGAGGAGTGAACATTATGGCCGAACCGCGAGCGAAAACCCCCCCCGTTCCTCCCGCGGCGTGGATCCTCCTGTTCACCTTGATAGCGTTTGCCCTCCGCGTGTGGCGCCTGGACGTTCAAGACATCTGGTGGGATGAAGCCCGAAACATCGATGTGGCCTTACGCCATCTTGCCGCTATTCCCCACGCACCTGAACTGGACATCCACCCACCGGGCTATTTCATCTTCCTTCACCTGTGGATGCGCGTCGCAGGGCACACCGCGTTCGCCACTCGATTTTTCTCCACCTGGTTTGGCGTTCTCCTCATTCCCTTGGTCTACGCGTTGGCCCGGCGGCTGGCCATGCCCCGCTCCGGTCTCTTCGCCACGTTCTACCTCGCGTTTTCCCCCTTCCTCATCGGCGAAGCCCAGGAAACCCGCATGTACACCCTGGCCTTCGTCCTCCTCGCGCTCACAGCCCTCGCGTTGCAGAACACTCTGAGAAACCATCCCCGCGCTTGGATTGCTTTAGGCATCTTCACCGCGGCCTCCGTCCTCGTCCACTATTCCACCGTCTTCGTTCTTACGGCCCTCTATCTTTATGCCTATCTTTACCTTATAACACGCACTCCCTATTCCCTATCACGCATTCTCCATTCCACCTCGCGCCTCACCCTCGCCGGCCTCCTCTCCCTCCTCCTCTTTTTGCCTCAGGCCCCGCGCGCGTACCAACAGATCGCGCCTTACGGCAATCCTAACTTGGCCGTGCCCTCCATGCGTGAGTATTTGGCCCAACTCTGGCACGCGTACACCCTAGGCATGCCCGCTGAGGGAACATGGGTCCCCTATGCGCTGACGCTCTGGGTTCTCATCACTGTTGGGGGACTTGTGGGATACGCATGGGAACACCGCCGACACCTCGCGGCCTTGACGTGCCTCCTCATAGCGACCCTTGTGCCGCTCTTTCTCTACTACGCGGTCCTGGTCCGACGGGCCACCTTCGCCCCCCGTTACATTTCCTTCATCCTTCCTTTCTTTGCTCTCCTGATGGGGGCTGCCTTAAGCAAGTGGTGGCGATGGCATCGCGCATTGGGCAGTGGTATCACCCTGGTCGTTATCATCCTCCTTACAATGGGCATCCAAGCCGACCAGTTCAACCCCCGTTACTTCCGAGAGGACACATCTGGCTTAGCCCGCTGGCTCGTCCAGCACGCGGGCCCAGAGGATGTAATTCTTATTGACGTGCCCTATCCCTTAGGCTTTTACTACCCACGATTCAGCAAGAACCCGAACCGTGTCCCCCAGGGCCCCACCCATCTCGCGCCCGCCTACTACCTGTTTGTGGACATTCACCACGTGGATGAACGGCTGAATCAACTGGCCGCGGGCAAAAAACATGTCTTCTGGGTCCAATGGTTTAAGTCGGATACGGACCCACGCGGGGTCGTAAATTTTCTCCTGCGCAAGTACGGCGTCCACGCGGGCCGCACCGCATTTCGTGGGTACCGGGTGGATTGGTATCGCATGCCTCAGGAGGTGCACTATCGCGTGGCCCAAGACCTGCGCACCCGACGGGTGTCGTTCGGTGACCGGGTTGCGACCGTGGCCATTGCTGCCGGGCAGGCTCCTCCTGTTCCCTCAAACATTCTGCAAGCGTCTGATGAAGGTCTTCTGCCCCGACCGGTGTGGGTCGTGGTAGACTGGCAGAAGGTGGGTCGTGCAGATCGGGCCTACAAAGTGAGTGCGCGACTGGGCAACCCTCAAGGTCAGGTGGTGGCCCAAGACGATCGACGGCTCGTCAGTGACCGGCACTTGACTCTCCCTTATTGGGGACATGGAGAAATCGCGCGCAACGTATACCTTCTTCCGTTGCCCTTGGGCACCCCACCGGGAGTGTACACCCTCACCCTCCGCGTCTACGACCCGGAACGCATGGACGCATTGCCCGCCCAGGACGAAAGCGGCCACCTCCTTGGGCCGGATGCGTCTATCCTTCCCGTGCGTGTGCGCAAAGCCGACCTCTTCCCCCCTGTGGAGCCATCCGCGCTCTCGGGCTCGGCCTTGGGCCTGGTGGACTATCGGGTGGACGTGTCAGAAGCGGCGCCGGGCACTGTTGTGCCTCTCACCCTCCTTTGGGTGAAGCAGGCCCGCGCGAAAGGGGAACCGTTACGGGTACAAGTGATGCTCCTGGATAAGGCCGGGCATTCCCACGCGCTGTCAGAAATAGACCCGGTGCCTTGGTATCCCACCGACCGTTGGGACGTGGGGGAGGTGGTGCGCTCGCGCATTTCCTGGCGTGTGGCCCCGGACACTCCCAACGGAACGTACACCATGCACCTACGCCTGGTGGATCGCTACGGTCAGGTGTTAGGGGAAGTGAATCTGGGAGACATTCGCATCAAAGGGCGTGCCCATCGGTTTGAGGTGCCGCGGATCTCCCATCGGCTGGCCCCCCCACCCCGGTTCGACGATCTCGCGCTCCTGCTGGGATACGATATGGTTGGAGAGGTGAAACCCTCCGCGCGTCTGGCCATCACCCTGACGTGGCAGGCCCTAACCCCTACGGCTGTGGATTACAAAGTATCCGTTCAGGTGCTTGACGCGAACAACCGGGTCCTCGCACAGGAAGATCACATTCCCCTGCGAGGAGACGCGCCTACACCCTCCTGGCTGCCAGGCGAGGTGCTCCAGGACCGGTTCGACCTGACCTTACCGGACCCCTTGCCGCCTGGCCCTAAGCGGGTCATCGTCCTCATGTACGAAGCGGAATCCCTACGACGGGTAGCGGTGCAAGGCGGCCGGGGAGATTACGTCGTCCTTGAAAACCTGACCACAGATTGACCGACACATTGAGAAAGAACGAGACCAGGCACGGCGTTTGAGCCATCCATGAGTCGGTTGAGGAAGGGGAAATTCATCATGAGCACATTGCGCAGTTGGGTGCAACGATTCCTACGCGTGGCGCGACACGTGCGTTTCTTCTCTTACCGCTGGCGGCTATACGCGGCCGCAGAGCAGGCCCTCGCCGGTTTCCACGGCCGAGTGCTGGATATTGGCGCAGGGCAACAACCCTTTCGTCCGTACTTGCCCTCGGACGCGCGTTATACCGCCTTGGAGATCGTCCCCATTCCGGGTAACGATGTCATCGCCAGCGTGCTCGCCCTCCCCTTCGCGAACGGTGCCTTCGACGCGGTCATCTGCACGGAAGTGCTGGAACACGTGCCGGAGCCTGGTCACGCGCTGGCTGAAATTCACCGAGTTCTTCGCGACGGTGGGCAGGTGTACATCACCGTCCCTATGACGTGGGGCCACCATTATGTGCCCCACGACTATTACCGATACACCCGATACGGTTTAACCTATCTCCTGGAGAAGGGGGGATTTCGGGTTGTTCGGGTATATCAAATCGGTGGACTGTTCACAGCCATGCTGGCTCGCGTCCAGGATCTGCTCGGTTTGGGCATATTCCGGCTGGCGTACCCGGTGAAGTTCTTGGGGGGAAACGCCACCCGCCTGTTCGTAACCACCTTGCTCCTGTTACCTTTTTTCGTTCTGCTCGACTTTCTGGCCGCGCTGCTGGATCGAACAATTCCCGGTGCCCGCCGAGACGCGTTGGGATGGTCGGTATTGGCCGTACGAGCAACGCACAGTGCGTGACTTATGCATCACGTTGCCACGCCCCCATCCCTGTGCTACAATCGGGCCGACACATTGGTTGAATGCCGGAGGTTGCAAGACGGGCCGGACGATCGCGATGCACTATCCCCTTGCGCAAGCGGATGAATTTGCCGGCTTGAGGCGTTAGAATGAGAAACGCCATGTTCGCCGAAGACGAGGAAACGAGTGTGGTCGCTATGGATAATTTACGTGTATACATCAACATCGTACTCAAACGCCTTTGGCTGATCGCTCTTCTTTTAGTTATTACGGTCGGCGGAATTTACTATACCGCGTCTTCACGACCACCCAAGTACCAAACCACCGTGCGGTTGCAAATTCTAGGCGTAGAACCGGACGCGATTACCCTGTTCACACCGGTACGGCAAGTCCCCACAGCCCAACAGTTGGACCGCATCGGCGCGGACTTCATCAACGCGTTGCGAAATCGGGATGTGGCCTGGAAATCTGCGCGGCAGATCAACAAGGAATTAGGCACCCATCTTACCGCGGACGACATCATCAAAGTCATTTGGCCTTGGCTGGATGGGGAATTCATTTACGTACGGATTGTGGAAGCAGACACGGCCACCTTGGCTAAGCGCATGGCCGAAGTTCACATCGAGAACGCCCTGGCCTACTACCGTACCGAGCGGGCCCGAAGTGTCATCGTCGCCCGACAGTTTATCGAGCAAGAAGTGAAGAAACAAGAGGATGTCCTGGCCCAGACCCGGGATACCCTCACCAAATTTCGCTTACGTTACAACTTAGCCGATGTAGACCGAGAAATCGAAGCCCTACAAGATCAAATCCGCGCGCTGCGATTGGAGCGCGATCGGGCCCAAGTCAAAGCCGAACAGGCAGAATCCGGAGCCCGTACATACAGACACCTCGCGCAAACCCTACGCCAACAAGCATCTTCCCTGTCACCCGATAATGTTCAACATGAAGCCCTTTTGAGCCAAGCTCGTGAATACGAGACCCGCGCCGGCGTCCAGGACGCGGTGGTCGCCGGGCAACAAGCCGCCATCCGTCGTTACGATCGCCTCATTAACGATTATGAGAACCGGCTGGCCGAACTCATCGGCATTCAAGAGGAGTACGAATCCTTAGTTCACCGGGTCAAACAAGAAGAAGATCAATACGCGTTTCTCCAAAGCAAACTTAAAGAGGCACAAGTTAAAGAAGACCAAGCCTTACACAGTGGATACATTCAAGTAGTCGAGGCTGCCCACGAACCGGTTCGGGCTGCACCCCGCAACATCGGTCGCTTGGTGTTCTATGGGGCGGCATTGGCTTTAATGATCGGGGTCGTCCTGGCCTTCCTGCTGGAATTTCTGAGCCACCTTGCCCGACGCCAAACCTCCATGCCCTCGGTATCTCAGGAGCGCCCATGACCCGAACGCGGGTGCTGTACGTGGACCTGGCCCCCACGCCCGCGGGGTCCATTGCCAGTTTGAAATACCTAGTACGGGACCTGGACCGTTCCCGGTTCCAACCGGTGGTGCTCCTCTCGGAAGGAAACCCCGCTGTCGAAGATTTTCGCGCCCTCGGCGCGGAAGTGTGGACCATCCCCAGCCAACAGGGACGGAGTGTCTCCTTTGGCTACAAGGTGGATGCCATCCGACAGGGACGGATCGGAACGTGGGTGCGGGCCCATCCCCGCATAGCCACCGTATGGCATACACTTGGCGCACTGGGCCGATGGCGGCGCAAACTCTGGCCTGAAGCCCAACGCATTCGCCACGTCATCCAGGCAACTCGCCCCCACATCCTGCACCTGAACGCGGAACTGGTGGTCAACCGCCCCGCGGTCATGGCCGCGTACCTCGCCCATGTGCCCACCGTCTGCCACGTCCGGGGCTGGGAGACGTGGGACATTTGGGACCGATGGATTTCCCGGGCTATCGACGCGTACATCTGCATCTCCCACGCGGTGGCCCGACGATTGCGCGAGCAAAAAGCCATTGACGTGCCCGTGTATGTCATATACAATGGGCTGGACGTGGCCGACGTTCCCACCGAACCTCGGCCGGGATTGTACCAAACTTTGGGGCTTGTGGAAGGACGTCCTACCATCGGTATGTTCGGACGCATGGTGCCCTGGAAGGGACATCACATTTTTGTGGAGGCGTTGGCCCTGGTCGCGCGAGAGGTTCCAGAGGTTCAGGGCATTGTCGTGGGTGGGTTGGAAATCACTGCACCCACGTACCTGGACGAACTGAAGGCCCTGGCCCGGTCCCTGGGCATTTTGGACCGGCTACACTTCCTGGGACATCGGGATGACGTGCTTGACCTGTACGCGTTGGTGGACGTGTTGGTGCACGCGTCGGTGCGGGATGAACCCTTTGGTCGGGTCATTATCGAAGGGATGGCTGCAGCCCGTCCGGTGGTGGCCACGCGCGGGGGCGGCACACCGGAGATCGTCCAGGAGGGCGTGACGGGCTTCCTGGTGCCTCAGCGTGACCCCCAGGCGATGGCCGAGGCTATCATCCGTTTGCTGATGGATCCGGACCTGGCCCGGCGCATGGGACGGGCAGCCCGGGAGGACGTGGCCCGTCGGTTTGATGCCCGAACCACGGCTCAACAGATCATGGACGTGTACGAGTACTTATTGCGCTGACGTGCTGGGCTTTTTAATGTGCTTACGGGCAACTGGGTAGACGAGGGCACTGCCCCTGTCCACCCAATGTGAAAGAGAGGGTTGCAGATTGGGAGAGAAGTGAAGGGCATGATGTTGACCGGCGCAGTAGCCGCGTACAACCGCATACGGGCAGGCTTGACGATGTTCCTTCAGGCGTCCTTGGCCGTGCTCATCGGCCTCTGGCTTGTGAGTGTGATGGTGGGACGCGGCTGGGAGCGCATGGTCGCGCTGGTCATCCAGGGCTTCACGGTGATTCTCACCTTCCTGGACCCGATGATGGGCTTCGCGTTCTGGTTAGTGCTGGCTCCTTTTGCCCCCTTCTGGCATTTCAACATCTCCATGGGCCGGGGAATTCCCGACATCAGTCTGGTACGCACAGGGACCGCGGTGGTCGCGTTTGTACTCCTGGCCCAACTGGCCGCGCGACGACGTCGCCTTCCCCCTCTGGGCTGGACGGAAATCGGTATGGTGCTCTTCGTCGGCGGCATGGTCCTGGCCACCCGCATGGCTCTGAAAGGCATGCTCTTTGCACTCCAAACCGCGTTCGACGCGTATGTGGTGCCCATGCTTGTCTACTTCTTCGCTCGGATCATAGTGACCGACGAGCGCAAGTTGAACCGCATGATCAACGTGTTGTTCTTCATTGGACTCTACATCGCGCTCATCGCCTTGCACGAATCCTGGACCGGAGAAATGTGGTTTTACCCCTGGGGTCGCTCCGGGCTCTACACACGCACTTTACGTCGGGTAACCGGTTTGTTGGGGGATCCTGCGTATCACACCACGATAATGAATGTGCTGCTACCTGTTGCCATTTACCGATACGTACGTGCACGCGATCGGTTCACGGCCCTCTTTTATCTCGGCTGGACCGGGCTCTTCCTCCTCACCATCGGCTTTCTGTACACCCGAGCGGGATATGTAGCCGCGTTCATCACCATGACCGTTATGGCCGTGCGGTTCCCCCGCTGGCGACGTATCTTCGTTCCTATTCTCCTAGGGGGGATGATGGTGTTAGGCCTGTCCTGGGGACGCTTTGTGCGCTCCGAATTTTACCAGCGACGGCTGAACAACCAGGCCTCGGTCATGTCCCGAGCCCAGGCCATTCGAGCGGCCTTGGACATGTGGAAACGCTCTCCCCTGTTCGGCATCGGGTACCCGAACTATGGTATTCTTGCCCTGCGCGAGGGGTATTTTGTGCAGATCGACGACAAATGGCGTCCCGCGCCCCACAACACGTTTTTCGGCATCTTGGCTCAGGCCGGATTGATCGCACTCTCAGGGTATGTACTGATGCTCTTTGGCATGGCTCGCGAGATTATCACCCGCTACCGACAATTGCGCCGGGAAGTGGAAGGCCGGGTCCGAGGCCTGTGGCGCTCCACATTGGGCATCGGCACCGACCCCCACGCCGTCAGCGGTTGGGCCATCGTGGGCATGGATGTTCTTCTGGTGTACACCTTCATCATGACCACCATCGACGCGGACCCGGCCCAGTTCAGCAACATGGTCTTCTACACCCTTATCGGAAGCATCCTAGGATACATGGCCCATACCCACGCGCGGGCCGCATTCTCTGAAGGGGAGGGCTAACATGCGCGTGGCCATGCTGGGACTATACCCCCCCGATCCCCAGCACATCCTGGGCGGCGTGGAAGCGGTGACGTATCTCCTGGGCCAGTATGTGCCCCAATGCCGGGATGTGGATTTGCACGTGGCCACCTTTCGCCCAGACATCACCCGCCCACGTCAGGAGGAGCGGGATGGATTGACCCTCTACCTGTTCCCCACACCTCGCTGGACCCGATCCACTTGGCATTGGGCCGGTCGTCGGGTGTTGCGTGAACTGCTGGACCACCTACATCCGGATGTCGTGCACGCGCACGGCTCCACTGTCTACACAGCCGCGGCCGTCCGGGCCCCGTACCCCCACGTGGTCACCGTGCACGGAGTCATGGCCCGAGAGGCTCCCACCGTGTGGGGGTGGCGGCGCCGGATGGCCCGGGAACTGGATCGCTGGTTCGAGCGATGGGCGCTACGCCAGGCCCGGGAGATCATCGCGATCAGCCCCTACATTCGGGACGCGTACCCATGGTTGCGCGCGCGGTTGCACTTCATCGAAAACCCGGTGGACCCGCGGTATTTCAACATTCCCGTGGATGCGGCTCAGCCGGGCAACGTTCTCACCGTGGCCCGGGTCATCCCCCGCAAGGGCATCCTGCCCCTGATACGCGCGTTCGCGCGGGTGGCGGGAGATTTCCCCCCCGCGGAGTTACACATTGCCGGAGAGATGGTTTCCTTTCCGGAGTACGCGGCCGCGTGCCAAGCGGAAGTGCGCAAACACGGGTTGAGCCATCGCGTTCACTTTCTGGGCCCTTTGGACACGCTCGGATTGCTCCGCGCGTACGAGGCCGCTCAGGTTACGGTGTTGGCTTCGCTTCAGGAAACCGCGCCCATCGTCATCGGGGAAAGCATGGCCGCGGCCCGACCGGTCATCGCCACCGCGGTGGGCGGCGTTCCCCACATGATCGCGGCCGGCCGCACCGGATGGCTGGTGCCGTTGGGGGACGAGATCGCGTTGGCCAACGCGTTGGCCGACGCGCTGGCCCATCCTGAACGGAGTCGAGAAATGGGACATCGCGCGCGGGAGGAAGCCCTCGCCCGCTTTCACCCCCAACCCATCGCCCGCCGGCACGTCGCCCTCTACAGGACACTGGCCAGCATCTCCCCACAGGAGGAGGTGGCTCCATGAGTGTGCGCTCGCCTTACCTGTTTTTCCCCGACCCTCGTTTTGATGAAGGGGATCTTAAGGTGCTGGTGGTGGCCAACCTGTATCCCCATCCCGGCGCACCGTACTTCGGCACGTTCGTGTACGATGAGGTGCAATCGCTGCGCCGGCTAGGAGTGGGCGTGGATGTATTCTACGTCAACGGCCGGGCAAGCAAACTCAATTACTTCCGGGCCATCCCGCCTTTTCTCCGGCACGTGCGTGCTCGCCCTTACGATGTCGTCCACATGCACTACGGGCTGACGGGCCTGGTTGCGTGCTGGCAACGGAGGGTGCCCCTAGTCGTCACCCTCCACGGCATTGAGGTGGTCATTCCGGGGGTGGCCTTCATCTCCAGGATGTGCGCGCGGCGCGCGGCCGCGCTCATCGTCACCAGCCGTTGGGTCGCGGAACACGTGCCTCGCCCGCCCGACGCGATCATTCCTCCCGGCGTGGATCTCGAGTTATTCCGTCCCATGGATCAGGCGGAAGCCCGCCGCGCGTTAGGCCTTCCTCTGGGGAGGAAGTTGGTCCTCTTCGCGGGACAGCCCCGCCCGGAAAAGCGCGTGCCCGTCATTCGCGCGGCGGTCCAACGGCTTCAGGAAGACGGATGGGATGTGGAGTTCATTATGGCGAGCGGAGAACCCCACCATCGGGTGCCCCTGTACATGAACGCGGCGGACGTGCTCGTGCTGGTCTCCCAGGTTGAGGGATCGCCGATGGTGATCAAGGAGGCGATGGCGTGCAACCTGCCCATTGTCACCCGAGATCTCGGGGACACCCGGGAGATTATCGGGGACACGGAGGGCTGCTTCTTCTGTGATGGCAGTGTGGAGGACACGGCCCGCGCCATTGCTCAGGCGCTGACGTTTGGGCGGCGGACGGAGGGCCGGGCGCGGGTCCGCCATCTTTCGCAGGAGGCGATGGCCCAACGTGTGCGGGAGGTGTATGAGAGGGTGAGCGGGAAGGGGTAAGGGATGCGGAGTGAGGAGGGAGTTGGCAGGATGAAGAAACGGGGGCGAGTACTGGTGGTCTTGGGGGAAGGCGGACACACGGTGGAGATGGTCCGTCTCGTGAAGTTGCTGGGCCCCCGGTACGAGTACGCGTATCTCGTAGTCCGAGAGGATCCGTTGAGCGAGAAGAAGATCCCGATACCCGGACCGGTGTACCGGGTAAACCGCGCGCTGGGCAAGGAGCCGGTGCCCACGTGGCTGGCGGTGCTCCGCTATTTGCGGTTGACGGTTCAGTCCGCCCGGGTGCTCCGACAAGCCCGGCCCCAAGCCATCCTGCAGTCTGGCCCCGGGGTCGCGGTGCCTATTTCTGTTTTGGCGAAGATGATGGGCATCCCCGTCATCTACGTGGAGAACGGCGCGCGCGTGCGTCACTCCTCCCGCACGGGGCGCATCATGTACCGCTTCGCGGACCTCTTTTTCGTCCAATGGCCGCCTTTACAAGAACGGGAGTTCCCTCGAGCTACGTATGCGGGAATGCTCCACGGGTTGGACGCGCCGGCTCCTGCCTCGGGTCAGCCCCGGGACATCATCTTCGTGACCGTGGGCTCCGGGGATTTCGATCCCCTGGTGCGGGCAATGGACGAGATTGCCCCCCACCTAGATCTGCCCGTGGTGATGCAGATCGGCGTCGGCACGTACGAACCCCGGAACGCGGAGTGGTTCCGCTTGGCGCCCAGCCTGGAGCCTTATTACCAGCGCGCGGCTGTGGTTGTAGCCCACGGCGGTGTGGGGGTCACCATGGAGGTGCTGAGCCGCGGCATTCCCCTGGTGGGGGTGGACAACCCGGACCGGTATGACCAGCACCAGCAGGATTTGCTGGGGTATTTGAGTGAGCAGGGCCACCTTATCTGGTGTCACGATCTGGGCCAACTCGCGTCTTGCATCCAACAGGCCCGCACCGAGCCTTTGAAACCCATTGAGCCCCCGTACACGGCCATTCACCGGGTGGTAGATGATGTGCTGCAGGCGCTGGCCCGAGGCGAGGATGTCCGGGCTCTGTTCCGGCGCTACCGGGGCGCTCGCGTTCTTCCCGATGGTTCGGTGACTTCCTCGTGATCAACGCCAACATTCCTCTTGCGTTCCCCTGACGTTTCTCTAATGTTTGGGTGGTAATAGAAAAAATAGGGCTTCGATTGCCGAACCTTCCACGAATTTCCACGCTTTCTTGCATTTTTCATGGCAAGGTACGTAAAACGCGAGATATCCGTCAATGAGGCAAATGTCACTAAAATGACGGGAAGGGGGGTGGAACAATGAGGTTCCTACTCACCACAGATTTGCGCGGGGAGACAGAACGTATTCCGCAATTGCTCGATGCGGTCACGTCTGAGCGCGCGGACGCGCTCATCTTCGCGGGCAACATCATCGGTGAGGACGAACGGGCCGAAGCGTTCCGCAAGGCATTGGCGGCCGGGGAAACGCCCGCGATGGAGGAGGAGGCGCTCCAGGCCCTGGAGGATGAAGCGGTGAAGGCGTATGAGGCCTTTTTCGACGCGATGGGGCAACTGGACATTCCGGTGTTCGTGGTCCCCGGATATTTGGACGCTCCGGAACGGTTGTATCTGCAGGCATCGTTGAATCACGAGGTGGTGGAACCGAACGTCCACATGGTGCACCGTTCCTTTGTGCCCCTGGGAGGGCAAAATCTGGCGATCACGGGGTTTGGTGGCGGCATCAGTGAGGATTTGCGCCAATGCCGGTATGTGATCGTGTACCCTGAATGGGAAGTGCTCTTCGGCTTTGAGTTCTTGCGTCAGGTGAAGCAGCAGCCTTTCTTTGTGTTCCACACGCCGCCCCGCCGGGGCAACATTGATCTGGAAAACGGGGCTCACGTGGGCAAACACGTCATCGAGGAACTGATCAAGACGTATGATGCCCGTTACGCGGTGGTGGGCGGTGCGCTGGACGGTCAGGGGACGGTGTACATTGGCCCCACGTTGGTCATCAACCCCGGTCCCCTGCGCGATGGGCACTACGCGGTGTTGGACACCGCGGATGACAGTGTGGAATTCAAGCGACTCTCCTGAAGGCGTTCACCCCACGGTGTTCGCGGCCCCCCCAAGTCCGCGAACACCGTTTCCCCTCTCTAACCGCACGAAGAATTGGTTCCCCTCTTTGATTGTGTTAGACTGATCGCCCGGTAAAATCGAACACCAAGAGGGAGACTGCCCTATGACGCAGACCCAAGAGGACGTGTACATCCACCCTACGGCCGATGTGTCCCCAAACGCTCACATTGGCGCCCGCACGCGCGTGTGGCATCAAGCCCAAATTCGCGAGCGCGCGCACGTGGGGGAGGAGTGCATCATCGGGAAAGGCGTGTACATTGGCGCGGGGGTCCACGTGGGTAATCGGGTGAAGATCCAGAACTACGCGCTGGTGTACGAAGGCGTCACCCTCGAGGATGGCGTGTTCGTGGGACCCCACGCGTGTTTCACCAATGATCTGCGCCCCCGAGCCATTAACCCGGACGGCTCTCTCCAGTCCGCGGCAGATTGGGATATCGTGCCCACCCACGTGGGCTACGGCGCGTCCATTGGCGCGAACAGCACGATCATTGCAGGGGTGCGCATCGGCGAATGGGCCATGGTCGGGGCCGGCGCGGTGGTGACCCGGGATGTGCCGGCCCACGCGCTGGTAGTGGGCGCCCCGGCCCGGGTGGTGGGCTATGTGTGCTACTGCGGGGAGAAGTTGGTTCTCAGCGAGGACGGACGTGTAGGCACGTGTCCCGCGTGCGGTGCACATATCCGCCTGACCGAATGACGCTTTTCCTCGTAAAGCAGGGGCATTTGTAAAATTTTCTCGGTTAATTACGCTCCCATGTCTGATCGACTGACAAAACTCTGCGAATACCCCTGGGCTTAGAAAGAGGAAGAGAAATTTACGCCGATGTACATGAAATAAGATATCTCCGTCCACCAGCTCTCACGTTTTGGAATTTGACACATTTGCCCCTTGTGCGTACAATGTAGTTTGTCTAGTTGTCTAGACAACTAGACAAATCCACCTCGCGACGAGAACGGCAATGGAGCCCTTGGAACACGTTCCTCGGTATATCCGGGTACGCGAAATTCTTCGCCAACGTATTCTGGATGGTGTGTACTCCCCTGGCGAGCGCATTCCCTCGGAACCGGACCTCGCGCGCGAATTTGGCGTCAGTCGCGGCACGGTTGAACGGGCCATCCGGGCGTTGGTTCAGGAGGGCGTGCTCACCCGAGAGCAAGGTCGTGGCACGTTTGTGGCCCATCCCCTGTTGAACAGCATCCACTTTCGCTTGAGCACCTTTGCCGAGGAGGCCCGGCGTAAGGGTTGGGAGCCTTCCACCCGACTGGTACGGGCTCACGTCGTTCCCGCAGACGCGTCTACATCGCACGTGCTGCGTGTGGACGAGGGCACCTCCATCATCAAGATCGTACGTGTTCACTGTGCGAACGGGGAGCCTGTGGTGTACGAAGTACGCCAACTGGTGTATAACCTATGTCCTCAACTCCTGGAAGAGGACCTGGAACACGCGTCGGTTCACGAGTTGCTCATCTACAAGTACCACATCCCCCTGGTCAAGGCCCGCTTTACCATTCATGCCATCACCTTGACCGATGAGGCCGCTACTTTGCTGAATGTGAAAGAAGGAAGTCCAGGGTTTGCCGTAGAGCGCCTGACGTTCCGCACAGGGCAGGAGCCCGCGGTACGCATGTATCAACTGTGGCGCGGGGATAAATTTTATTTTACCGAAGAGGTGGTCGGCCTCGGTTAAACTCACACAACGGAGGTGGCGTCATGCGGTCCCAAAAATGGTTGGTCATCCTGTTGGTCCTCTCTCTCCTGGTGGTGTTGGCAGGCGGATGTGGCCAAAGCAAGCCCAAATCCTACAAGATCGGCATCTTCTCCCCCACCACGGGCTTTGCCGCGGCCGATGGCACCAGCGCGCTTCACGGCGCGGAACTGGCCGTCCAGTACATCAACGACCACGGCGGCATCAACGGCGTCAAGGTGGAACTGGTCCACTACGACGACGCGGCCAAGCCGGACCAGGCGGTCAACGTGGCCCATAAGCTCATCGAGCAGGACAAGGTCATCGCCGCGGTGAGCGGTTCCTACAGCGGTGCGACCCGGGCCGCGTCCGCGGTGTTCCAGGACGCGGGCGTGCCGATGGTGGCCGCGTACGCGGTGCACCCGGAGATCACCAAGACGGGCGATCAGATCTGGCGCGTGGGCACCCTGGCCGTGGTTGAGGGACGGGTTGGCGGCGCACTGGCGGTGGACAAGTTGGGCGCCAAGAAGATCGCGCTCCTGACCATCGACAACGATTTCGGCACCTCTCTGGCCAACGCGTTCAAGGAGTACGTCACGGCCAAGGGCGCGGAGATCGTGTTCGAGGAGAAGTACCCGCTGGGCGAGAAGGAATTCCGCCCCATTCTCAACCGCATCAAGGAAGCGAATCCGGACGTGGTGTACGCGAGCGGGTACTACAATGAAGCCGCGAACATTGTGCGCCAGGCCAAGGAGGTGGGCCTGAACGCGCAGATCATCGGTCAGGAGGGGTACGATTCCCCCAAGTTCCTGGAACTGGCCGGCGACGCGGCCGAGGGTGTGATCATCACCACAGACCTGAACCGGGACAGCGAGCGGGAGATCACCCGGTGGTTCATCAAGACCTACAAGGAGAAGTACAACCTGGACGCGGACATGGTGGGCGCGTCCACGTTTGACGCGGTCATGGTGTTGGCCTACGCGATCGAGAAGGGTGGCACCAAGGCGGACGGCATTGTGAAGGCCCTGGGTGAGTTGAAGGACTTCGAGAAGGCCGCAACCGGTCCCTTCTACAAGTTCACCGCGGGACGGGAAGTGATGCGGCCGGTGGGCGCGCAGGTGGTGAAGGGCGGCGCGTTCCACTTCTTCGCGGAGTTTGATGACCCGGCCCTCATCACACCTCCGTGGTAGAAAGAAGGAGGAATTGGGGTGTGATTTTTGCTGCGTTCGGCGGCGAAAATCACACCCGCTCTTCCTCTACGCCAAGGTATGTACATAAGACGCGATGCGTTGATCCAATGCCATCCTTCTGATTAACTATTGAACCGAGATCAAAAACCATGTCACTCTGGAACATCCTGCTGGACACGTTGACACAAGGCAGCATTTACTTCCTCATCGCCGTGGGCCTGACCATGGTGTACGGGATCTTGAAGATCCTGCACATCGCGCACGCGGCCGTGTACGCGATCGGTGCGGGGGTCGGGCTCGCGGTGTTCAACCTGACGGGGAGTTTCTGGCTGGCCCTGATCGCGGCCATGCTGGTCAGTGGACTTATCGGTGTGCTCATCTACCGGGGCGTGTACTTCTACATGCTGGATCAATCCCGCATCGTGCCGCTGATCACCAGCGTGGGCCTCTTCCTCCTCATCGAAGATGTGCTGCAGAAGCCCTATCTGATGGGGCCCTACCAGCACGCGTTTCCCGCGCAGGAGGTGTTTCCCTCCATCACGCTGCCGTGGGGCACGATCCCCAACGCGCAGGTAATGATCCTGACCCTAACGGGGGTAGCCCTGGTCGCGCTATACCTGATCTTCACCCGCACTCGGCTGGGGCTGGCCTGGCAGGCGGCCGCGCAGGACCGGGAGATGGCCGGGTCGGTGGGGATTAATCTCAACCGCGCGATTGCGCTGAACTTCCTCCTGGGCTCCGCGCTGGCGGGCGCAGCCGGGGTGCTGGTGGGGGTATTCTACAACAGCGTCTACGCGACAATGGGAGATGTGCCGTCATACAAGGCGTTCGTGGTCATTGTGCTGGGCGGCATGGGATCGGTGACGGGGACGCTGGCCGCGAGCTTTCTTCTGGCCTTCGCGGAGACGGTCCTCCTGGCGTCGGTGGGGTACGTGCTGCCCCGGGACGCCATCGCGTTCCTGGTGCTCATCTTCGTGCTCATGTTCCGACCACAGGGCCTGCTGGGGAGGTGAGGCATGGGATATCTGATCAGTATCGCCACATTCGCGTGCATTTGGGCGGTCCTGGCTCTGAGCCTCAACATCCTCACAGGCTACGCGGGCCAGGTGTCCCTGGGACACGCGGCCTTTTTCGGGATTGGGGCTTACGCGTCGGCTATGCTGACGGTGAAGGCGGGCTGGTCCTTCTGGCCCGCGTTCGTCGCGGCCATCCTCATCACCGGGGTGGTGGGCGGATTTCTCGGGTTGCCCAGCCTGCGCGTGCGCCACGATTTTCTAGTCCTGGCCACGATGGGGATCAATTTCGTGGTCATTGCCATCTTCAAGTATGTGTCCTTCTTCGGGGGCGCACTGGGGATCATCGGCATTAAAAAACCCGCGCTCTTCGGGTGGACGCTGCGCGGTCCCTGGTTTCTGGCCCTGGCCGCGCTTTACCTGGTGCTGACGCTGTGGCTCAGCGCGTATCTCAGCCGCACCTGGGCGGGGTTGGCGCTGACCGCGCTGCGCGAGGATGAGGACGCGGCCGAGGCGGTGGGGGTAAGTGTGCCCCGGTTCAAGATCTACGCGTTCGCGATTTCCGCCGCGCTGGCCGGAGGCGCAGGGAGTCTGTACGCGCACTTCCTGGGCTCTGTGTTTCCCGATCACTTCGCGTTTGTGGAATCCATCGGCATTATGAGCATGGTGGTCTTCGGCGGCATCGGCACCCTGCGCGGCCCGGTGGTGGGAGCGTTCATCCTCAAGGCCCTGCCCGAGTACCTGCGCTTTGTGGGGGACTACCGCTACGCCATCTACGGCGGGGTCCTGGTGCTGATGATGCTCTTCCAGCCCCAGGGCATTATCGGAGACGGAAGTTGGTTGTGGAAAAGGATAAAACGCAGGTCATAAATAGCGGCTTTGGAGTGCGGCGCCCTGGCGCCGCTTTG
>CAYPUG010000003.1:0-17885 GCA_964413905.1 uncultured Anaerolineae bacterium
AGGACATGGGGCCTCAGGAGATCGAACAGTTTCTAACCCATCTGGCCGTGGACCTCAATGTCGCTGCTTCTACACAAAACCAAGCCCTGCAAGCCATCCTCTTCCTCTACCGGGAAGTGTTACGAACGCCTATTGATGTCCACTTAAATTACCTCGCTGCAAAACGCCCGCGGCGCCTTCCCGTTGTTTTAACTCGGGAAGAGGTTCAACTCGTCCTCAATGCAATGGATGGCGTTCCCAAATTGGTCGCCCAACTTCTGTATGGGAGTGGTTTACGGTTGATCGAAGCCCTCCGTCTACGAGTCCATGATCTGGACTTTTCCCAACACCAGATCATTGTGCGTGACGGTAAAGGCTTTAAAGATCGGGTGACTGTGTTTCCGGATTCTTTAATTGCTCCCTTACAGGAACACTTAGAACGTGTCCGGCTTACCTATCAACGGGATTTGGAAAGTGGGTATCACGGTGTCTCCCTCCCTTACGCCCTGGAACGTAAGTACCCCAGTGCTCCGAGACAATGGGGATGGCAATATGTGTTTCCCGCGTCCCATCTGGCTCGAGATCCGCGATCCGGTATTTTTAAACGGCATCACCTGCACGAACGTGTGATTCAGCGAGCAGTACGTCGAGCCGCCCAAGTGGCGGGCATTGCTAAGCACGTTACCCCACATACCTTCCGCCACTCCTTCGCCACCCATCTTCTCGAAGCCGGTTATGACATCCGCACTGTGCAGGAACTCCTGGGGCATAAGGATGTGAAGACCACTATGATCTACACCCACGTGATGAACAAAGGCCCATACGCGGTGCAGAGCCCTCTCGATCGTTAACTTTCTGAGAAAAGGGGAAATTAAGCGGCACCTTTCCCTCAATAACTCACCTCCCGGCCCAGGACTTGGAGCGCGATGCTGATGGCCCGGCCGAGCTTCTCCATATACTCCGGCACGAGCCGGTCTGCAGTGTCCGCGGGAGTAAGCGCGTATTGTTCCCAGCCGCCGCCGGTCAGGTGCACCGTGGGTGCCTCCTGGCCCTTGAAGGCCGCACCACCGCCCTTGTAGATCACCGAGATGTCCAGTGGGCTCTCCACCCGCTTCACCTTCACCCCCGCGCGCTTGCCTGAACGCTTGAACAGGTTGGCCAGATGCTGGCTGCCGCCCGTGGACGCGTGGAGGGTCGTGCTCGCGCCCAAGCCCCGCAGGTTGATGATGGCTTCCTTCTTGTAGGAGGTGGAGAACCCGAACTTCGCGCCCAGGAGTTGCTTCACATCCGGCTCCGGGTTGGGCCGTTTGCCGTAGTCGAACCCGTACGCGGCATAGGCCACGAACAGGAATGTCTTCTTCGGCTCATACCCCGCGGCCTTCCACGAGCGCACCAACTCCAGCATCGCGGCCACGCCACTGGCATTGTCCAACGCGCCCGGGTACATTCGACCTAGCTCATCCACCCCTACCCCATCGTAATTCGCCATCACCACCACCAAATTCTCCGCCAATTTCTCCGACGTGCCCGGCCAGTGCCCGATCACATGGCGCACCGGCACCTTCTTGTGTACCTCCCCCACAATCGAACCCCGCAGGCGCAAGCGCGTATTCCACGTCGCGATCTCATCCGGACCCAGGGTGCGGGCCTTCTTGCGGAAATAATCCACCGAGCCCCCGATGCGGGCCAGCAGCCGGTCCGCGGCCTCTTTGGAGATGTAGAACATGGGCGCGCCGTCCATCGGCTTGTACTCGGGCGCGTAGGGACTGTTCGCGGAGTACACATACCCCCGTTTCAACTTCAGGGGATCGTCCGTCACCACCAGCGTCATGACCTGCAAGCGGCGCCGCCACATGGTGGGCGCCACTTCCTCCAGCAGCAGGAGCACCTTCCCCTCGGAGTCGATCTGGTCCAGCGCGGGCGCGAACACCCCGATGCCCATCCGGCCTTCCACCTTGCTCAGGGGCCCGAAGCCCACGACAGTCAACGGGCCTTCCCCTTCCCCCGCGTTGAAGCGCAGCGTGGGCAACACCGCGAAGTCCTCCCGATAGCGCAGCGCCTCGACCACGTTGCCGTTCTCGTCCACCAGAGCCAGTTGGGGCGGCTCCGTCAACTCGAAGAAATCCCGCTTCACGGTGAGGAAGTAGGTGAAGTTTTTGCCCGCGGGCTGGAGCCCCAGAGCCTGGAATTGGTCCGCGACGTACTGGGCTGCCGCGTCCGCACCCGGCGTACCGATACGGCGGCCCTGCCACGCATCCTGGGTCAGCGTCCGCACGTGGGTCACGGCCTGCTCGCCGTCGAACGCGCGTGCAGTTTCCTGATAGATGGCGATGGGCCCGGTGTTCGCCTGAACCCAGCCCACGGCTAGGTAGAGCACCACCAACCCGGCCAGGGTCCAGCGGCTCCACAGGCGGGCGAAGGAGAGGCGGATGTCTTGGATCAGGCGGCGCAGCCCTTCCCCGAACAGGTTGAACCCCAGGATGGCCAGGCCAAAGGTGAGCGCAGGGTAGATGCCCACCCACGGATACGTGCGCGCGTACTGGCGTACATTGCTCAACAGCGCGGCCCACTCGGGAACATCCGAGTAGTGGTACGGGTCCGAACCCACGAAGATCTCCGCGAACGCGCCCCCGCCCAGGAAGATACCCACAAATCCTAACTCTCCTAGCAACAAGAGGGTCCCTGCCATCTCCAGGGACGTGATGACAATAAGGGTGGGGAGCACGTTGGGCAGCACGTGACGCCAGAGGATCTCCAGGGGGTGAAGACCCAGCACGTGTGCGCTCTCGATGTACGGTTGCGCGCGGATTTGCCGGGTCTCACTGCGCACCACCTGCATCACCTGCCCCCAGCCCACCACAGTCAGCGCGATGACAAAGGGGCGCATCCCCTGGCGAATGCCAATGGCCAGGATGAGGATCATGGCCAGGAGCAGCGCGGGGAAGGAGGAAATGATGGCCGCGAGATTTTGGACGAGCCGGTCCAGACGACTCCCCGCGGTCCAGCCCGCGAGGAGCCCCAGCACCGTGCCCACCAGCAGACGCCCCAGGACCACAAGGAAGGCCAGGGTGAGGGTCTGCCGCGCGCCCGCGAGGAGGAGGCTGAGGATGTCCCGGCCCAGCATGTCCGTGCCCAGAGGGAATTCGGGCGATGGCGGGAAGGGAGGACTTTTCAATTTGCCGTTGACCATGCGCAGTCCGATGGTCGTATAAGGGTTGTGGGGTGCAAGCGAGGGGCCCAGGAAGTAAATAATGACCAATGCGAGGACGATGAGTCCCCCCAGCACGAATGCGGGGTTCCCCAGGGTACCCCGCACCCATTGACGACGGCGGAACGCGCGGCGAGCTTGGGCCGCGGCGTTCCACTCGGAGAGGTCTTGCCGCGTCTTCTGGGATGTGCCCTGCTCCCGGCGGGGACGTCGGTTCAGGGCCTGGGCCAGGATGTCCCGCGCGCGGTCGAACAGGTCGCGCAGCGCGGCCCGCCAATCCCAGGACGTGCCCCCCACCTGGGTCGCGGCTTCCCGCAGGCGGGGATCAAGGACGCGAGCGACCAGGTCCAGGAGGCCATTCACCAAAAGGAAGAAGACGCCCAGCGCGAAGATAAGGGGTACGGCCAAGAGGTCATCCTTGCGCGCGATGGCTCGCAGCAGCGCGTGGCCGATCCCGCCCCATCCAAAGTAGACTTCCACCACGGGCAAACTGCTGAGGGAGAACTGGAGGGAGACGAGCCACGCGGTAAGGAGGGGCACCCACGCGTTGCGCAGGACGTGGCGCCATCGCACCTGGCGCAGACTGAGTCCTTTAGCCAGCGCGGTGCGCACGAAGTCCTGTTCCTGGATGTCGGAGATAACGACCGTGGTCACCCGCGCGACCTGGGCCAGGGGGCGCACCGCGAGGACGAGCGCGGGGAGGAGAATGTGCTTATCCCAGCCGAATCCTCCCAGGGGAAGAAGGGGATGGCCTGTGTGCTTTGTGTAGGCGAGGGCGGCCAATTGCAACACCAACGCCAGGAGGAAACTGGGAAGGGAGAGGCCGAGTGTGGCCAAGATGACCGCACTGACTCGGGCTTTCTGGCTGCGGCGGTACGCGGCCCAGGAGCCCAGGAAGAAGCCCAGCACGCCGCCCAGGCCCAGCGCGACCGCGAGCAACCCCACGCTCCGGGGCAACACCCGCGCGATGATCTGGGTGACAGGCGCGCGGCGGCTGGTGCCCACGGAGATGAACGCGGTGCCCAGGTCCCCCTGGGCCACGTGGAGGAGATAACCGACCGTGGATTGGGTTGCGAGGCGTAAAGCCGGCGTCAAGGGCACGCCTCGGGCCATGCTCAGGCCGAAGAACGTGATGTAGATGAGGAACACCAGGACCAACAGCGCGTATAGCAGACGGATGGCGAGATAAGAAAACCATCTACCCATTGAAGCGCGAGGGGTGGCGTTATCGTTCACGGTTTCACCTTGTTTGGGCGAAATGTTCAACGTTTTATTCGCCAAGTGTGCATATCGTTCATATGGAGAAATTCTCCCCCCACCATGGTGGCTACCACGTCCACTTCCGGGGTGATAAAGGTGAGATCCGCGCGGGCGCCCACCTGAATATCTCCCCGGGCTTCACCGATCACTCTTGCCGGGGTGTGGGTGACGGTGGTCAAAGCATCTTCCAGGGAACATCCTGTGTACGTCATCAGATTGCGGATGGCTTGATTGAGACGCAATACGCTTCCGGCCAAGCGACCATCCGGCAAACGAGCCCCGGTTTCGTTCACGATGACGTCCAGGTCGCCTAGGTGATAGCGGCCTGGCGGCATGCCCAGCGCGGCCATTGCATCCGTCACCAGGGTGATGGTGTGCGGGGATTTGCATTGCCAGGCCACGGTGACCATGGCCGGATGAACGTGGATTCCATCAACGATAAGACCGACGGTTATTTCCTGGTGAACAAGGAGAGCCCCTACGGCTCCGGGTTCACGGTGGTGCGGCGACCGCATCGCGTTGTACAGGTGGGTTCCGTACGTGATCCCGGCCACAAACCCGGCCTCTGCTTCGGCCAAGGTTGCCATAGTGTGTCCCATGCTGACGGTGACGCCGTTTGCGCGGAGAGTTCGGATGACCGACAGGGCACCGGGGAGTTCCGGTGCAAGGGTACACAACCGCACGTGTCGTTCCCGTGTCCAGCCCGTGACGAGTTCCGGAGATGGAGGGCGCAAGTAAGCCGGATTGTGGGCTCCCCGTTTTTCCGGGTTTAGGAACATGCTCTCGATGTGCAATCCCAGCGGAATAGCCCCCTTCCAACCGGGAGGAGGGCCTTGTTGGAGGACGTGGATGGCTTGTTCTACGGTTTCCGGTGGCGAGGTCACAATCGTGGGCAGAAACGCGGTAACGCCCAGGCGGGGCAACTGGGCAGCAACATCCCAGATGCGCTGAGGATCTTCCGTAAAATCATAACCAAAGGCACCGTTGATTTGGATGTCTATCCAGCCGGGGGAAAGAATGAGTTCCTCCGCATCAAACGTTTCTGCCACCGGGAATGGAAGTTCGGACTGTGCCGGGCGAATGTCTACAATGCGGCCATTTTCTACGAGGATGTGTTGGGGGGCAAACATGCGGCGCGGTGTGTAGACGGTTGCATTGCAGATGCAGAGCATAGATGCTTTCCTCACATTTGGAAATGTCTGTATAATCGACCGACAAAACCGGTGCTCCTCAGGAGCATCCCACGTCAATCCGGGCGATTCAACGTCCGGCAGACTTGAGCGATTACAGGATGGGTTGAATGTTACTTGTGGAAGTATACTGTTGGAAAGGAAAAGGTACAAGTAAAACGGAGAATAAGTATTGACTTCACCAGCAGAGAAGACGATGCGGCCTCGACAACAGTATGTGATCTTCTTCGTGATGGGGGCGGTTCTTTTGATCGGAGTAGGAGGTATTCTCCTGCGCCAACGTTTGTTCGCTCGGGACCCGGTGTGGGAGCATGTACAACGTACACACACGTGGCGTGTGGGAATGGATCCCAGTTTTCCGCCCTTTGAGATGCTGACCCAGGACGGGCGTGTGGTGGGCTTTGATGTGGACTTGGCTCAGGCCATCGCTCGGGAATGGGGCGTTCACGTGGATATTGTGACGCTGGGTTTTGATGGGTTGATAGATGCGGTACGCACGCACAAAATTGATGCAGCTATTTCAGCCATTCCGTACGATCCCTTGCTGACCAAGGACGTACGGTATTCTGACCCTTACTTCGACGCGGGGTGGCGACTGGTGGTATTACGTACGTCGTCCATTCATACTTTGGAAGATGTGTCCGGAATCCGATTGGCCGTGGAATGGGGATCTGAAGGAGATGTGTGGGCTCGGCGCCTTCAGCGCACCCACAAGAACGTGACGTTGGTCTTGCGTCCGACCACAGAGGAGGCTTTGCAGGCCTTGCTTAACGGCGAAGCCGATGCGGCCATTGTAGACGGGCTTACCGCGCGCATGCGGCAGGATATTCGGGTGGTGGGGGATCCGTTTTATCCCGACCCCTATGTCATTGTTATGCCGTTGGAAGCCTATCGTTTGCAGGCAGAGGTCAATAAATCTCTGACCACCTTGAGGAGGCGGGGAGATTTGGCCGATCTAGAGGCAAAATGGCTACAACCACGTGCCTTAAAGACGGATAACGAGTGAGAGAGCGGCCTTTTCGACCGCTCCAGCACTCGTTATCCGCCGTGTGGGTCGCGTGATTACTCCTCTTCTTCCTCGGCCTTGCCGCGAGCAATGACCTCGGGTTCCGCGCCTTCCTCGATTTCCTCTTCCAGTTCTTCGCCTTCGGTAATGTACTCGAGGATAACTACAGCCGCGTCCGGTTCCTCGGCCAATTCCACGCGCTCGGGCAGAGTCAAGTCCGCTGCTCGGATCACATCGTGTTCTTGGGTGAGCATGCTCAAATCTACTTGGATCTCCGCCGGGATGTCCTCGGGCAGACAACGGACGGCTACAGTGTCCAATACCTGACTGGCATTGCCCAATCCGGCCGCGACCGCGGGCGACTCGCCAACTAGGACAAGAGGTACTTCCACTTCCAACTTCTCCAACAAACTCACTTGTACCAGGTCCACGTGGAGCAGGGAGCGGCGTACCGGATGGCGTTGAATTTCACGGATAAGCACCTTCACCGGCTTTTCTTCGCCTGCGATGTGGAGGTCCACTAATTGTGTGGTCCCGCCGGCGTGCAGTACGCGCTCCACATCCAGTGCACGCAGTTGTAGGTTACGCGGGGCCACGCCCGGACCGTACATCACCGCAGGGATCATCCCTGTCTTGCGTAAACGTCGAACAGGCCGTCGTCCTGTAACCGTTCGGGGTTCTGCATTCAAAACCAACGTGTCCATCATTGCTATCTCCTTATACCTCTTGTTCTCATTAGAAGACCCGTACCCTGATCGACTGACAAAACTCTGCGAATGCACCTTGGCTTAGGAAGTTTCTACTCTCGCCTTACGCCGAGGTGCGTGAAACGCGATGTATCGGCCAATCGGTCCTCGAATTTCCTTCTTTAAGCGAAGGCACATACATAGAGTTTGGTCAGTCCATCATAACCGGTGCCATAACAGCAGCCCCACATTTTACGGGAAACACAGGGTCTGGTCAAAAATGAATCGCCTATCGGCGAGGTACCGCTCGCCCAGCGGCACCAGGTCGCCGCACTCCAAAACTCGAAGCGGGAATAAATTCCCCCGTACTCTACTTATATGTTATGATGCGGCGGTGTCCGTTGGAATGCAAGGTAGAGTAGAAATTCGTGATGTTCTTGTTGTTGTGGATAAGGTAAGCCTCGCGAATTTTCTCTTCGTTACTCAATCGGTAAGGGGGGCATGGACGATGCGTGTGTTGATTACCGGAGGAGCCGGTTTCATCGGTTCTCACCTGTGTGATCGGTTTCTGGCCGAAGGTCACACGGTCATCGCGATGGATAATTTGATTACAGGGTCGACCGATAATATCGCACATCTGGCCGGCCATCCGCGTTTCAAGTTTATCTTTCACGATGTCACCGAGTACATTTATGTGGAGGGACCCATTGATGTGGTCCTTCACTTCGCGTCTCCGGCCAGCCCGGCCGACTTTCCTGCCTTTCCCATCCAAATCGGCAAGGTGAACGCGATCGGTACATATCGCACCTTGGGATTGGCGAAGGCCAAGGGGGCCCGATTTCTGTTGGCCTCTACCTCGGAGGTGTATGGAGACCCACTTGTTCATCCGCAACCGGAGACGTATTGGGGCAATGTGAACCCTATCGGCATCCGAGGTATCTACGATGAATCCAAACGATTTGCGGAAGCGCTCACTATGGCTTACCATCGGGTGCATGGCATGGACACGCGTATTGTACGTATTTTCAATACATACGGACCGCGCATGCGTCTGAACGACGGGCGGGTTGTGCCGAATTTTCTCACCCAAGCACTGCGCGGGGAACCCTTAACCGTTTACGGTGATGGCACGCAAACCCGATCCTTTACGTACGTGGATGATTTGGTGGAAGGCATTTACCGCCTGCTCTTCTCCGACGAGATTGAGCCGGTGAACATCGGTAACCCGGAGGAGTATCGCATTATTGACTTTGCCAAATTAGTCAACGAGATGACCGGCAATACAGCCGGGATTGTATTTAAACCGCTACCCAAAGATGACCCCAAGCAACGACGTCCTGACATTACGAAAGCCCGCCGCATTTTGGGCTGGGAGCCCACCGTTCCCCTCCGAGAAGGGCTCACGCGAACCATTGAGGACTTTCGTAAGCGCATGGGGTTGGTGCAATGATCCGACTTGCCGTATTTGACTTGGACGGCACACTGAAGCGGGCCCGAGATCCTTATGTGTACCTTCACCGCCGTTTGGGAACCGAGGCGTTGTCAAAGCCCATCACCGAGAAGGGCAAGCGGGGTGAGTTGGCCTACGAAGAGTGGCTGCGACAGGATGTGAGTCTGTGGCGTGGCGTTCCGCGGCGGGTCCTGGAACATCACCTGCGCCAAAATCCCTATGTGCCCGGTGCTCGTGAAGTGGTCACCGCGCTTAAGGAACACGGCGTGGAAATTGCCATTATCAGCACCGGTCTGCTCCTGCACGCGGAGTTGGTCGCCCAAGAGTTGGGTGTTCGCTGGGCGATTGGGAACGAAATTTTCTTCGAGTTCGACGGGAAAGACTGGGTAGTGAACGGGGAAGTCCGGGCCCACTGTCCGTATAACGGCAAAGGAGAGGTTTTGGCACAATTGCAGGAACGTTTAGGCGTCGCGCCAGAACAGACCCTTTCGGTGGGAGATACCCGGGGGGACGTGCCTATGTTCCGGCGTTCACGTGTGAGTGTGGCCGTGGCTCCACACCATGAGGACGTAGCCGCCGCAGCCACGTTGGTTCTTCCCGACCAGGATTTACGTCCACTGTTGAAATACATCGCCCAATGGCTTGCAAATGAGCCGGTCTCATTGAATAACTCCATCGACACCTGATGGACCGACTGTACCTATTTTGTAGGACAACCCGGCAGCTTCATTTGAAGCGGCTTTGGAGTGCGGTGACCCGGCACCGCTTTAATATCTTTGGAGTGCGGCGAGCTGGGGCGCCGCTTTGATAATGTCAAGCGCAAAACTTTAGTGGATTTCCCGGCGTACAAGGAAAGAGAGACCTGGGTGATAGGGTAAGAGGTATGAACGGCACATACCACGTGATTCGCAAGCGTAGGCGACGCCGGTTGGCCAACCGCCCTCCCTCATTCGGTGTGTGGTTGGCCCGATTTGTTGCAGCCGTGCTCGTCATTACGTTCATCAGCACGACCGCGGTCATCGCGGCGACGGCGGGCGCGATGGCCGGTGTGTACATGTACTTTGCTCGCCAGTTGCCGGATCCCAGCGTTATCGAGACCGCGCAAGAAGAATTTCAGACCGTCAAGATCTATGATCGGACGGGAAAACATCTCCTCTACGAAGCCATCGATCCCCGTCCGTTCCGGGGGGATCGCACGTATGTGCCCTTGAGTGAAATTTCCCCTTGGGTGATTAAAGCGACCATCGCGTTGGAAGACCGAAGTTTCTATCAAAATCCCGGTGTGAACGTGCGGGGAATTGTGCGGGCTTTTATCTCCAACTTGCGGGGAGGCGCGATCCAGGGGGGGTCTTCTATCACCCAGCAGTTGATTAAAAATGTGGTCTTTGACTACGAGGAACGCATCAAACGCTCCTACACCCGCAAGATTAAAGAAGTCATACTGGCCATTGAAATTACTCGACGTTACCCTAAGGACAAAATCCTCGAATGGTATTTGAACTACAACTTTTACGGCAATAACGCGTACGGCATCGAGGCCGCGGCCCGGGTGTATTTCAACAAACACGCCCGGGACCTAAATCTGGCTGAAGCAGCCATGCTTGCACACCTGCCCCAATTCCCCGCGCTGAATCCCTTCCAGCATCCGGAGGCCGCCAAGCGCCGCCAGTGGAAAGTTTTGCAGGCCATGGTGGATGCCGGCTATATCACCGAGGAACAGGCCCGGCAGGCCTACGCGGAACCGTTAGACCTGCGAGATTCGGTGGCGGAACGGTACAACATCTCTGCCGCACCTCATTTTGCCCTGTACGTGCTGAAGGAGTTGGAAAAGAAGTTCAACACGCCGGAGGACCCCTACTACATCTGGCGCAAAGGGGTCATAGTGTATACCACATTAGATTATGACCTGCAGAAACGTGCGGAACAGATCGCTCGAGAACACATTAGAAAACTGGAAGAGGAAGGTCGGGACGCGCACAACGCCGCGGTCGTGGTCCTGCGCGCGAACACCGGGGAGATCCTGGCCATGGTGGGCAGTGTGGACTTCTACAACAAGGATATCGATGGCGAGGTGAACATGGCCACCGCGGAGCGCCAACCCGGTTCCAGTTTCAAGCCGTTCACGTACGCGAAGGCGTTCAGCACCGGGGAATACTATCCGGCCAAGATGGTACTGGATGTACGCCAGGTCTTCCCCGATCCCGAGGCAGGCATCTACGTGCCCGAAAACTACGACCGCCGCTACCACGGCCCGGAGACCATGCGTGAAGCCCTCCAGCGTTCTCACAACATCCCCGCGGTGTGGACACTGGCACAGGTCGGGGTGAAAAACGTGGTGGACTTCGCCCACCGCATGGGGATCACCACACTGAACAAGGATTACTACGGCCTCTCCCTGACCCTGGGGGGCGGGGAAGTGAAACTCATTGATATGGCCTACGCGTTCAGCGTCTTCGCCAACAACGGCCTCATGGTGGGCGAGCCTATGCCGCCCGAGGAGCAGAGGCCGGGGTATCGCACGTTGAACCCGGTGTCCATTCTCCAGGTCAGGGATAGCGATGGACGCATCCTTTACCAGTATGAAAAGCCTGAATCCCAGCGCGTTATCTCTCCCCAACTGGCCTACATGATGAACAACGTGCTCTCCGACCCCACCCCGCGGCCGCCCGCGTTTGGGCGTTTCGCCAAGTACCTGGTACTGGACGACCGACCTGTGGCCGCGAAGACGGGGACCAGCAACGACTTCCGCGACGCGTGGACCATCGGGTATACGCCACAGGTGGTCGTCGGTGTGTGGGTAGGAAACGCGGACAATACACCCATGAAACATGTATCGGGGGCCATTGGGGCTGCGCCCATCTTCCACGATGTGATCAAGGAAGCGACCAAGGGGTTACCGCCGACAGACTTTTATCGTCCCCCCGGCATTGTGGACGTGGACGTGTGCTGGCCTAGCGGTCTACTGCCCACGGACGAGTGTCGCGAGGTGGGCAAAGTACGCACAGACATTTTCTTCGCGGATCACATCCCCGAAGAATACGATAATGTATGGCGCGCGTTTGAGATAAATAAAGCAAACGGGAAGTTGGCTACACCGTATACACCACCGGAATTGCGGGAGCGGCGCATTTACATGATCTTGCCTCCTGAAGCCAATGATTGGATTCGGGAGAACAACATCCCACAACCTCCGCGCGTGTACGATGACGAGTACGGCCCCACCGCCTTTAACCGGGAAGTGGCCATTATCTCCCCGAGGCCGTTTAGTTATGTGCGTGACATTGTTGAAGTGCGCGGGAACGCCCGAGGCGGGAACTTCAGCCGTTACGTGTTGGCCTTTGGTCCGGGCCTTAGCCCCACCCAGTGGACACAAATCGGGCCGGAGCACTATAACCAGGTGGACCGCAATGTGCTGGAATACTGGGACACCCGTTTCCTGGAAGAGGGGCTGTACACCCTGCGCCTAAGCGTGTTCGGCAACGATGGCAATGTGCGGACCGCGGAAACGCAGGTGACAGTGGATAACACACCGCCTCAAGTTACCCTGGCCCATCCTTCGGAGGGCGATGTGTATGTGATGGAGGACGACGAGTGGGTGACCATCCAGCCGGAGATTAACGAGGAGTGGGCCATGGACCGGGTGGAATTCTACCTGGACGGCAAGAAGTTCGCGGAGAGCACGGTGCCCCCCTTCAACCAGAAGTGGACCATCACCATGTCCGACACGATTCCCATTGAAGGCATGGCGCCTATTACGGCCACCCGGCCGATGACGTTGCCCGACGGAACGGTGGTTCCGGAGACGTATACGGTGACCCAAGTAATTGCCGAAACTCTGTCCGACGGCAGTTTGCGCCTGATCCAGCAGTGGGATAGCGGGTTCATGGTGATTTCGGACACCCACGGGTACACCGAGAGCCATGTGCTCACCGTCAAAGCCATCGACAAGGCGGGGAACGAAGCGGAAAGCCCGCCGGTGCGCATTTACATCATTCACAAGGAAGAAGAGGAAGAGGAAACCAGCCTGCTCTTTGATCCGCTGGTCCTCTGGCGGCGGGAATCCGACCTGTGGTGATGCGGGTCGCTTATCCGTTCCCCAGTCGAAGTACGCGCTTGATGCCCTCTTCTATCAGTGCGCCCGCGTGATCCCACGTGTATTCGGCCAGCACCCGCTCCCGGAGCCGGTGTCCCCGTTGAACGGCCTCGGGATCACCCAGGGCCTGGATCAGGGCTTGGGCCAGGGATGCGGGGTCGTCCACCGCGGCGTAGTAGGCATCATCCTCCAGGTAAGCCCGGTGTGCCGGCGTATCCGTCGCCACTACGGGCAATCCCGTCGCCATGTAAGGCAGCAATTTGCCCGCGCCTTCGGATACAGGCCGCTTGGGTGCGACCGCGATCCGGGCTAGACGCAAATGCTCGGGAGCCTGATCGTAGGGCATCGGCCCCGTGAAGATCACGTCCTCCTCCAGGCCCAGAGATTGGGCCTGGGCCCGGTATCGATCCACAAAGGGAAAGCCCATCAGCAACAGAAGGGGACGCGCGTCGCCGTGCCATTCATCCAGCAGGATCCGAAACGCGCGCAGGAGTACATCAATGCCCTGATAAGGCGCGAGGAGACCCAGGTACGCGATAATTGGACGTTCGGGGGGAATACCCCACTTGCGGCTCAGGACGTTCAGGCGGGGCTCATCCCCGGGCCGGCGGGGACGGAAGGTGTCCGGGTCCACCGCGTCGGGAAGGCGGACCACCCGGCCCGGAGGATGAACCCCACGCGTGAGGAGGTCATTCCGGGCGTGGTCGGTGGAAGTAAACACCAGGTCCGCGCGCGCGTCCAAGAAATGTTCCAGGCCGCGCCATAAGGGTAACAGGGGGGAGCGGGGAGAAAGGAAGCCGTGGGTGAGCATCTCCGCGGTGAGGCTGCCTTGGTAGTCGAAAACTAGGGGGATGCCGGCCGCGCGTACAGGCAATGCCAGGGCAACGCCTTCGTGCAAGAACGCGTACACTACCTGGGGACGAAAACGCAGGGCCGCCGCGATGACCAGGGGCGCGAGGGTGATGTCCAGCGCGATCTTTTTCCACGAGGAGCCTACCTGAATAGGCCAGCCGCGAAGGACGCGTGGTCTCACCGTAGGGATAGGCGCGCGATCCCGGCCTGACGGATATGTAATTAAGCGCACCTCGTGGCCTCTGCGTATCAGTGCCCTCAATTGTCCCCAAATGCGCACATGGCATCCGTAATCCGCGAAGAAGGAGGTCGGTGCTATGGCCAGAATGCGCATCGTCCTGATGATTCACCTCATTTCTTACCGCGGCGCCGGGTCAGGGACTGGCCGAACAACCAATCCCGCACAGAGAATGTTTCCACCTTGGGCTTCTCCTCCCACTGTCCTGTCTCCGCGGCGATGATCCATCCGGTTCGAGCCTCAAAGACGGACCTGGCCATGCGTTCGATGGTTTCCTCGTCTCCGGTATCCAACAAGGCTCTCCAGTAGGCAAGCGTGCGCTCCAACACGTCCAGCCAGGCCAAAATGCGTTCTCGATTTTCCAGCAAATCTGCGGCCAGGGACTCCGGTGTGCGGGCAACTGTGTACGTGCTGGCCTCAAATTGTCCTCCCGCGAGTTTGCGCGCTTCCCGCCAGGCCCCCTGCCCCATGACCGCTTGTCCCAACGCCAGGGCCAGCAACTCCGGCAAATGTTCCACCGCGGCCACCATACCATCGTGCTCTTCCGGGTCCAGGAAGAGAGGGCGGGCGCCCAGCGCGGTGATCAGGTCTGAGGCTAAGGACACCGCCTTGGGGTGGGTATCATGGGTGGTGCAAAGGGCGAATATCTGATGTTGAAAGAGGTCCGCGCGTGCACTTTCCGGCCCCGAACCGAGCTCCCGCACAATGGGGTGTCCGCCCACGAAATGCACATTTTCGGGCAGGTGCTGCCGGGCCCACTTTAAGACCGGCACCTTGAGAGATGCTGTGTCCACGATCACCGCGTTCGGTCGCAGGTCCTGGGTGATGTACTGAAAAGTCTCCTCAATGGCGTCCAGGGGCAGGGCCAGGATGACCAGGTCCGCGCCCTCCACGGACGCGGGGAGATTCCATTCGCTCTTGTCGATGGCCTTGCGCCGAAGGGCAACACGGGCGTGTGTGGGCTCTTTGTCGTGCCCTACAATGTAGAGATTCAGAGGGGTTTGCTTGAGCGCCAATCCAATGGATGTCCCTATCTGTCCTAGACCGATAATCGTAATGCGCAATGTCTGCGTCATGTGACCTCCCTCTCAGTTCTGGTCGTCTGCCTCCCGCAGGGCCGCCCACCATGTGCGCAGCGAAGCAGGTCCATCTACATGCTCATCCTGGTGATGCTCGATGAGCCAAATGGCCGAGTCGTCCACCCCCACGGAACGGGCCAGACGCGCGCCCAACCGGGGATGTTCTGCCAGCACCCAGAAAGGCCGGCGCCATCCTCGCGGCCGGACAAGCCAGGATTTTGCCCGTCGGGATGACATCTTACGTGCTAGAACCCATAAGGACCTGTGGATTAAGGATGGGGAACCTTCCACTTTCCCCACATCGTGCAGTAACGCAGCCCGCATCAGTGATGCATCTGTCCATCCCCAGGCCTGGAGCGTGCGCAGCACCCGCAGGGCATGAGCCTGATCGCGGGGGCTCTGCCGTTCCCACAGGGCCATTTGTTCAGGCGTCAGCCATCGGGCCACTTCGGCCCGGTCGCTTTCCGTCAAGCGTGGCCGGAGTCCCCGGATGACTTGTCCGACTCGGTACAGGATACGTTGCCACGACACGGATGGTCCTCTTTCTCTAAAGGAGAATGGCGAGAACACCCTCTACTACGAGACCAAACACCCGCATCAACGGACTGCCGGGCATGAAGAGGAGGATGATGAGGAGAAACATCCCATACCGGCGCAATACATCCAGTGCGGGGTACCACGACGGGGGCGCCAGACTGCTCAACACCGCGAACCCATCCAAAGGAGGCAACGGGATCAGGTTGAACACGAACAGGATTACATTGAACACCACAAATGTGATCAATAATATGGATGGCCCAGGAATAATTCCCCACCATCCCGGGGTTAACTGCAATAACGGATCCAGAAGGCGCAGCAAGAGTGCACCGATGACGGCCAGAAATAAGTTGGCCAACGGCCCCGCGGCCGCTACAAACAACGTGCCCCAACGCCGGGACACCTGCAGGTACGCAGGGTTCCACACCACCGGTTTCGCCCACCCCACATGGGCGATGAACACCAGCAACGTTCCGATGGGGTCCAGGTGTTTGAGGGGATTTAACGTCAGGCGTCCCTGCCACTTCGGGGTGGGATCCCCCAGGCGCACCGCGGTCCACGCGTGCGCGTATTCGTGCAGGGTGAAGCCCACGATCAGCGCGGGCAGCACGCTGAGCCCCCAACTCAACTGGACACCAAAGGTCTCTCTTAGCGCTCGAATAAACGCATCCAGTAACGACATGTACACTCCCTTTCTTTGCAACACCAAGGTAAAGTGAACGTATCCGTCAACCGGCTTGGATCTTCACGCGTTGAATCCACGCCGGCAGGTGCCGCCATAATTCGGCCATGATGGCCCGTGTGTTCTGAATGAAAACGCCCATATCCTCGTAGGCTTCACCACCTTCCTCTCCCACCAAATCCGATACCCCACGCAGGATGAGTGTGCGGACCCGGTGACGTGAAGCCACCCACGCGATCGCGCCCGATTCCCAATCCCCGGCCACTGCGCCAAACCTCTCCCGCAGCCAGGGTATGTCTTTCGGCATGAGGTCCCTATCTCCCGATACGAGCACTGTGCGTACCACGGATTGGGGGTAGGGTTCTTGCAACCAGGAAAGGTCAAGAAGGGTGGTGTAATGGGCGATATGCGCGTCGTAATCCCCCATCTGCTCGACAATGTCGTACACTACCGTCTTCTCCGCTAACACAATTGTACCCCGCTCAACGTAGCCCGCGAAGCCGCCGCATGTGCCCAAATTGACCAACAGCCGGGGGCGCCACCGGTCTATCGCGTACTGGGTCGCGGCCGCGGCCGCAATCTTTCCCCATCCGCCGTGAAAGACCACCACCGGCTTCTCGTCCGGTCCCACGGGCACAATAAACCACTCCCCGAACGGGGATGATTGCTGTTCCTGGGGCTGTGCGATTTCAAGCAGCGCTTGCCATTCCACATTGGCCGAAATTTCCACTACTATCCTGGGCACGCCATCTCCTCGCTTTGGCCGAAGCACAGATGAGCAGGTACAATGAAACATTGAAAACGGGTTGGGGATATTATCCTGCAGTTTGGCGTTTTGCCAAAACGGGCATGTACCCCTTTGCAAAGTTTTATCGCTCACTCAGGGAGAGCACGAACTTTCTCTATGAAGGTAGGCATTGATGCAAGCCGGGTACAGGAACATGGGCGCACGGGCACGGAGACGTACAGCCTGCACGTTATCCGCCACGTGATCCACCTGGCCCAGGACCATCAGGTGGTCCTTTACGCGCGGCATCCCCTCTCGCCTCACACGTTTGGGTTGACCGCGTGGCCGGATCACGTGAGCGTGCGTGTCCTTCGTCTGCCGCGACTGTGGACACATCTGGCCCTGGCCGCGGAGGTGTGGCGCCATCCCCCGGACGTGCTCTTCATCCCCGCCCACGTGGTGCCTCTACTACCGCGGCCGGGACTGCCCATCGCGGTGACCATCCACGACCTGGGGTACGAACACTTTCCTGAGGCCCATCCCCGGCGACAGCGCGCGTACTTGCGCTGGAGCACCCGTCACAGTGCGCGCTGTGCCCACCTCATCTTTGCAGATTCTCAAGCGACCGCGCGGGATCTCCACCGCTTCTATGCTACCCCCGAGGAGAAGATCGTGGTGGCCTACCCCGGCCTGCCCTCACTGCCCCCTGTCCCCAACAAGGATGAAGCTCTGGTCCGGGTACGGGATGCCCTGGGAATAGACTCTCCGTATGTCCTCTTTGTGGGCACCCTTCACCCCCGCAAGAACGTGCGGCGGCTTATTGACGCGTTTGCCCGGGTGATGGACGAGCCGCACATCGGTGACACGGGTGTACCCCTGGCGCGGCCACTGCACTTGG
>CAYPUG010000003.1:17895-59599 GCA_964413905.1 uncultured Anaerolineae bacterium
TGATGTGCGGGGACGAGTGCACATGATCGGATATGTAGAGGATGAGATGGTGTACACGCTCATGCGTGGAGCCTTGGCTCTGACGTTTCCTTCCTTGCATGAGGGATTTGGGTTCCCGGTTTTGGAAGCGCAGGCCCTGGGCGTGCCCGTGCTCACCTCCTCCACTTCCAGTCTGCCTGAAGTGGCGGAGGACGCGGCCTTGCTGGTGGACCCTACGGACACGGACGCGATAGCCGTGGGCTTGCGTCGACTCATGCAGGAGCCGGCCCTTCGGGTAGACCTGGTCCGTCGCGGCCTGGAGAACATCTCCCGTTTTTCCTGGGAACGCACGGCCGAAACCATTCTCGCCCATCTCCTCTCGCTCACTTCCCCATCACGCGCAGGTGTGAAGCATCCCAAACCTTCTTTGGTGTTGCATACTGACCTTTCCGAAAATGGGCTCTCCGGGTGGAGCGATGAGGAGAAGACCTTTGCTCCTGGCGGGGATACTCGATTTCCTTACGTGGACATTCTCGGAGTACACGTGCACCGGTTGACGTTCGCCCAGGCGTTGGACGAAATTCAGCGCATGATAGAGCAAGGGGAAAAGGGGTATGTGGTCACCGCGAATCCTGAGATTATCATGCGGGCCCAGGATGCCCCTGAGTACCGGAAGATTCTTAACGCTGCGTGCATGACCTGGCCTGACGGAGTCGGGGTCCTGATGGCCGGACGGTTCCTGGGCGCCCCCATCCCGGAGCGAGTCACCGGATCCGATGGTGTCCCCCTGCTGGCTCAGCGCGCGGCAGAGCAGGGTTGGCGGGTGTACTTGCTGGGTGCAGCGCCTGGGGTAGCGCAACGCGCGGCGCAGGTTCTTCAGGAGCGATATCCGGGGCTACAGGTTGTGGGCGCGGAGCCGGGGGATCCCCGTCCGGAGTTCGATGAAGAGATGGTCCGGCGTATCAACGCGACCCGTCCTCATCTTCTCCTCGTCGCGTACGGCGCGCCCAAACAGGAACAGTGGATGGCGCGGAACCTCCCCCGATTGCAGGTCAATGTGGCCATCGGCGTGGGCGGAAGTCTGGACTTCATTGCGGGCGTCCAAAAGCGCGCACCCGTGTGGGTGCGGCGGGTGGGTCTGGAGTGGCTATGGCGTTTGGTGTTGGAACCTTGGCGCTGGCGGCGTCAGTTGGCATTGCCGCGTTTTGTCTGGCACGTGCTTCGTCGGGGGAGACCTCGGTCCAGGGGATAGGGGGATAGTCTCCCCGACGCCTGGCTATTCCTGCACAATGCTTTCAATGCTCTATACCTGATGGACTGCTAAAACTCCATGTATGCACCTTGACTTAAAAAGGGCAGGGGAATTTCTACCCAATCAGATGAGGGTAACAAGCCATATCCCACGCCGACCACCGTTTTGATGTACCACGGGTTTTCGGCATCATCGCCCAACTTCCGCCGCATCGATGATCTCCGGGATGTGTTCCGAAGTACTTGACAAGCCCATGCCCTGTTCCTATAATTTACTCAATCTGAGGCCGATTGACTGATAAAATGTTGTCCAATGGACCTTGGCTCAAAAGGAGAGATTCGTGAGATTTGCGTCGCCTTTGACGGCGAAAATCTCACGAATCATTTCTCTATGCAAAAAGTTCGAGGAGTCAGTCAATCGGAACTCAAGTTCTCAAGCATAGATGCTATTCCCCCAATTGTTCCAGTCATTTACTCTGAAAGGAGGAGAGGTCATGCGTAAATTGAAGTGGTTTCCTCTCGTCGCGGTCCTCATTATTGCCGCCTTGGTGTTGGCCGCGTGTCCGAAACCGACCCCTGAAAAGGTGGTCGAGACCGTGGTCGTTACCAAGGAGGTAGAAAAAGTCGTCACAAAGGAGGTGGAGAAGGTCGTCACCAAAGAAGTCCAGGAACAGGACCAGTTGGACAAGTGGATGGCCAAAGGGAAGATCGTGGTCTCCACCGACCCGAATTATCCGCCTCAGTCCTTCCTCAATGATAAAGGGGAACTGGACGGATTTGATGTCGAAGTCGCGAAGGAAGTCGCCAAGCGTCTTGGTTTAGAATTGGAGTTCGTCACTCCCGATTGGGATCTCATCACCGCGGGGAACTGGGGTGGTCGTTGGGATATCAGCATCGGCTCTATGACCATTACCAAGGAGCGCATGGAGCGTTTGTATTTCACCGCGCCTTACTACTTCACCCCGGCCCAATTCGCGGTCCACAAGGACAGCAAGGCCGAGACGTATGAGGACTTGAACGGCAAGAAGATCGGCGTCGGCACCGCGACCACCTATGAGGATTACCTGAACGGCGTCCTCGAACTGGTGGGCGAGGAAATCTTGGTGCCGCCACCGCAGAACGTGGAAGTCGTACCCTACTCCACCGACGCGGAGGCCGTGCAGGACCTGGCCCTGGGCGACGGTGTCCGCCTAGACGCGGTCCTCACTTCCTTGACCGTGGTGGAGAACGCAATCAAGGAAGGCGTGCCCATCAAGAAACTGGGTGACCCGGTGTACTACGAGGACTTGGCGTTCGCACTTGACAAGTCCGCGGGGCCCGCCGACAAGGCGCTGGCCAAGTTGAACGAAATCATCGCGGGTATGCACGCGGATGGCACCCTGTCCGCGCTCTCCATGAAGTGGTTCGGCGTGGACCTCACCAAGAAGGTCGCGCCTAAGGCGATGAAGGAAGCGGGCATGGAGCAGCCGAGTACAGGCGAGGCAGCCGGCATCCCCGCCCCGAACCCGGATGCCAAGAGCCTGCTGCGGGGCGTGGAGAAGGTGGATGACTACACCGTCCGCCTCTACCTGAACCGGCCCAACGCGTCCCTCATCAACACCCTGGGTATGAACAACTTCGCGATTATGTCCCCGGCCGCCATCGAAAAGTACGGCCCGGACATCTTCAAGCACCCGGTAGGTACGGGGCCCTTCAAGTTCGTGGAGTGGATCCCCAACGACAAGATCACGTTGGAGCGCAACGACGATTACTGGGGTGAGCCCGCGAAGCTAAAGACTCTCGTCTTCCGCTCCATTCCGGACAACACGGCCCGCTTCCTGGAGCTGCAGGCCGGTACCATCGACGGCATGGACAACCCCAACCCGGATGATATGCCCGTCGCGGAGAAGGACCCCAACATCCAGGTGCTCCTGCGGCCGGCCTTTAACGTGGGTTACCTGGGTATCAATCAGGCGCACAAGCCTTTCGATGATGTGCGCGTGCGCAAGGCCATTGCTCATGCCATCGACAAGAAGGCCATTGTGGATGCGTTCTACAGCGGCCTGGGCGAGCCGGCCAAAGAATTCATGCCCCCCAGCCTCTGGGGCTACAACCCGGACATCGAGGACTACGCTTACGACCCCGCGAAGGCCAAGGAACTCCTGGCCGAAGCCGGCTATCCCGATGGCTTCGAGACCACCCTGTGGGTGATGCCGGTGCCGCGACCCTACTTCCCGCAGCCGCAGCAGGTGGGCGAAGCGATCCAGCAGATGCTGGCGGATGTGGGCATCAAGGCCAAGATCGTGACCAAGGACTGGGGCACCTACCTGGACGAGGTGGCCGCGGGCAAGGCCGACCTGTTCATGTTGGGCTGGACGGGCGACAACGGTGACCCGGACAACTTCCTCTGTGTGTTCTTCTGTGGCGGTGACAACTCCTTCGCCCAGGGGCCGCCGGATGAGGAACTGCATCAGTTGCTCCTCAAGGCCCAGTCCGAGACGGACCAGGCCAAACGCGAGGAGATGTACAAGGAAGCCAACGCCATGATCCATGACATCGTCCCCGGCGTGCCCGTGGTGCATACCAAAGTGCCTCTCTTCTTCAAGAAGACTATTAAGAACTACATCCCCAGCCCCATGAGCATTGCCCGCTGGGATCTGGTCGAGAACGAGGCCGGCGATACGGCCATCTTTGGTCGTGGCGGTGACTCGGTGAAACTCGACCCCTCCGATGCCACCGACGGCGAAAGCTTGAAGGTGACGGCGCAGATCCTGGAGGGATTAGTCAAGTACAAGCCGGGTACCACCATCCCTGAACCGGGCCTGGCCGTCTCCTGGGAGGCCTCGGATGACGGGTTGGTGTGGACCTTCCACCTGCGCAAGGGCGTGAAGTTCCACGACGGCACCGACTTCAACGCGGACGCGGTTGTGTACAACTTCATGCGCTGGTGGGATCCGAATCACCCGGCGCACTTCGCGGACTGGGCCTTTGACTACTGGGCCTACATGTTCGGCGGGTTCAAGGGAGAGTAAAGAACGTTCGAGGGAACGGGGGCATCGCCTCCGTTCCCCCTGTCTTATTCCCACATTGGAGCGTATCGACTTTAATGAGTCCACGGAAACGGGAACCAACACGGACCAGCAAGTTTGGCGTCTCCGTTCGCGAGAGCCATGATGCCTCACTTTTTTATAATCGCAGCCTGTACGCGGACGTCCCGCAAGAGCAACCTGGCCGGTATGTGGAGAACCCTATTCCGTCGGACGTCCTGGATACCGTCATCCTATCTTCCGCGGAACACATGGCGAACTTGCCCGACAACAGCGTCCACCTAATGGTCACTTCCCCGCCCTACAATGTGGGGAAAGAGTACGACGACAACTTGTCCCTGGACGAGTACCTGGCTTTCCTCCGGCGAGTGTGGGAAGAGGTCTACCGGGTGCTGGTGCCCGGGGGACGGGCGTGCATTAATGTGGCGAACTTGGGGCGAAGGCCGTATTTGCCCTTGCACGCGTTTATCATTCAGGACATGTGGACTATCGGTTTCTTGATGCGGGGGGAAATTATTTGGGATAAGGGCGCGAGCGCGGGCATTTCCACCGCGTGGGGCAGTTGGATGTCTCCCACAAACCCCGCGTTGCGGGATACACATGAGTACATTTTAGTGTTCTCCAAAGGGACGTTTCGCCGTGCGAATCCCTTCAAACGCAAGGCCACGATTCGAAAGGAAGAATTCCTGGAGTACACCAAGAGTGTGTGGCATTTCCCTCCTGTATCCGCGAAGAAAATAGGTCATCCGGCTCCCTTTCCGGTAGAATTACCTTATCGACTCATTCAGTTGTACACATTCGCCGGCGAGGTTGTATTGGATCCCTTCATGGGGAGTGGTCAGACTGCTCTGGCCGCGATTCGGACAGGACGGCATTTTGTCGGCTATGAGACCGTAGCGGAATATGTGGCCTTGGCCCATGAGCGCATCCAAGCAGAACGGGAACGGATAACTTCATCCACCCGGCTTGAGGGGACATGAGCGATGATACGGTATATTGTTCAACGTTTGCTTCTATTAATTCCTGTCCTTATTGGGATTTCCATCATCACATTTGTAATGATCCGTCTGATTCCGGGGGACCCGGCCCGCATTATGGCCGGTGAGCGGGCCACAGAGGAACAGGTGCAGCGCGTGCGCGAGATGTGGGGCCTGGACAAGCCCCTCCACGAGCAGTATCTCGTGTACATGCGCAACTTGCTTCACGGCAACATGGGCCGCTCCCTCAAGCGAAATGAGGAGGTCACCGAAGAACTGCGCTGGGCCCTGCCCACAACCATTGAGCTGGCATTTTCCGCCATGTTTGTTGCCATCCTTATTGGCATTCCCGCGGGCATCATTGCTGCCTACAAGCAGAATTCCTGGTGGGACCTGATTGTCATGGTCGGGAGCATGGTGGGTATTTCCATGCCTGTCTTCTGGCTGGGGCTTCTCCTCATTTACGTATTTGCCCTCAAACTGGGATGGATGCCCCCTTCAGGGCGGTTGAGTGTGGGGATCAAAATTACGCCGATTACGGGAATGTACACGGTGGATGCTCTGTTGACCGGAAACTGGCGCGGGCTCTTGGATGCGGTAAAGCACCTGGCCATGCCTGCTATCGCTGTGGGCACCATTCCCATGGCCATTATCGCCCGCATGACCCGCAGCAGCCTGCTGGAGGTGCTGCGCCAGGATTACATCCGTACGGCCCGGGCCAAAGGACTCAACGAACGCACGGTCATTTTCCGCCACGCGCTGAAAAACGCGTTTCTGCCCGTGATCACTATCATCGGCCTTCAATTGGGTACATTACTGGTAGGGGCCATTTTGACAGAGACCATTTTCTCCCTACCCGGCATGGGGCGTCTCATTGTAGACCGTATTTTGTCCCGTGATTATCCGGTGGTTCAAGGCGCGGTGCTGGTCTTTGCGACCACCTTTGTGTTTATCAATCTCCTGGTGGACTTATCGTACGCGTATCTGGACCCACGGATTCGCTATCAATGAGGTTTGGATGGGGTCTTCCAATTTCTCGGCGTAAAGGGAGAATTGCGTTAAGGTGCATACGCGGCGTGTTGTTGGTTAACCAACACGAGATTTTACACTCTTGCTTATGGGGACGAGTTTATGACAATAACAACTTCGCGCGTGGCCGAATTCGATACGGAATTGCCCCCGCATGTGGGATATTTCCGTGACGCGTGGCGACGGCTAAAGCGTAATAAGTTAGCCATCGCGGGGATGGTGATTTTGGGTTTCTTTGTCTTCTTGGCCCTTTTCGCGGACACATCGCTCTTTGTCGCACCCCGCACGCTGTTCCAGGTCGATGTTCACAAGACCGGCATAAATCCTATCGCGTTCCTCAAGGAATGGCATACGTTGACCAAGGAGGAGGCTAAACCTTTGCTGGCTCCTTATAGTCCCACAAAGGCCTTCCTCCGCCTGCGTAAGGCACCTCCGTCGCGAGAGCATCCGTTAGGTATGGATGAAGTGGGACGGGATATGCTGAGCCGCATCATTTTTGGCGCTCGGGTATCCCTGCAGGTGGGTATCTTGTCGGTGTTGGGAGCAATTCTGGTGGGTACCGTCATTGGCGCGGTCTCAGGCTATTTGGGCGGGTGGGTGGACAACGTTGTCATGCGCTTAATGGACATCCTCCTCGCGTTCCCTAGCCTGCTTTTGGCCCTGGCCATCGTCACTATTTTGGGACCCGGATTGCTCAACATGCTTTATGCTATCGCTATTGTGTCTATCCCCACCTACGCGCGCCTGGTGCGCGCTTCGGTCCTGGCCGAGAAGGAAACGGACTACGTGTTGGCCGCGCGGGCGGTGGGGGCCAGTGGGCCCCGAATTCTCTTCCGGCAGATCATGCCCAACGCGTTGACACCCATTTTAGTCCAAGGTACTTTGGGCATCGGCACCGCGATTTTGGACGCGGCCGCGTTGGGCTTCCTGGGCCTAGGCGCGCAGCCCCCAACACCTGAATGGGGGACCATGTTGAGCCGTGCACAGCAGGTGTTCTTCTCCGCGCCGCACATCGGTATCTTCCCAGGTTTGGCCATTATGCTCACCGTGCTGGGCTTTAACCTGCTGGGTGATGGCCTTCGGGACGCGCTGGATCCCCGCCTGCGGATGTAGGAGGATCTGTGTTTGCTGACTGACTGGTGAGATTTTAGCCGCCTTCAGCGGCGAAAATCCCACGGATTTCTACTCCTCAGTCAAGCATCATTTGACAGAAAAGGCGGTTTCGTCGGGAAGTCCCATGTTGCCGAATCAAGCCGTCTGCATAGCCGTGGGTAGGCGAAGGCACTGCCTTCGCCGAATCTATTTGCAGAGTTTCATCCATCATTCCATGGTTGACGGAGTACTCTTCTGCTTTTACGCCAAGGTACATAAGGTTATCCTGCCAGTTGAACGACGAGAATTTGCAACGCGAGAACAGGGTCGATTTTCCCTTGTTTGATGTGGGCGTCCACCTCCAGGAGGTGCTCCATCACCCGTTCTAGATAACGCCAGGGAAGGCGTCGAGCAACGTTTAAGTCCCGTTTGACCGTCCACGCCGGGATGCCTATGGCGGAAGCCATTTCGTCGGGGCGCAGGCCCTGTTCGGCGAGATCTTTTAAGCCGATGTAGATACGATATTGACGGATGATGAGCGCCAAGATCTGCAGAGGATGTTGACCGGACGCGAGGTTTTGTTGTAATAGCGTGACAGCTTGGCGTGCGTTGCGTTGCCCTATTGCGGTTATCATCTCGAAAACGCTGGCTTCACGGGTGTAGGGAACCAGCGTGTGTACCACGTCCGGGGTGATATACCCCTTCTCTCCCACATATACTCGTAATTTCTGTAATTCCTGATCCAACAGCCGAAGATTGTGCCCCAAGGCATCTGTCAAAAGGCGTACCGCCTGTGGGTCAATCTCCGCACCGTAAGCGCGTGTTCGGGAACGAATCCATTTCATCACGAATTCCCGGCGGTCACGGGCACGGCTGGGCAGGATGAAGGAACGAATTTCGGCTTTTCCCTCCTCGGCTAACGCGGTGATGGTTTTCAAAACCGGGTGTTTGGATGAGAGCGGTACGGTTTCCACGAATACGAGGTGCGTGCTCTCCGGCAGGGAAAGGAGGTATTCGGCCAAGGCCGCGGCCATCTCCTGCGCTCGTACACTCCCGGGTCTTAAATCCTTGGCCAGCGCATCCAGCCAACCGTGTACAATAACCAAACGTGTATCTCCCAGGAACGGCACTGTATCCGCGTGGTCGCGAAGCAGCGTCAAATTGGGTGGGGGATCCAGGTGGACCACATTTAGATCTCCCAGCCCTGTATCCCCTAGCACACGCGAGCGCAGCTCTTGCACGTTTTCGCTAATAGTAAATTCGTCGTCGCCGTGGAGTAACGTAATCATGGGTGATGAGCAATCCGCACAAAGTGAATGGGCATTTTTGTGGAACCCAACCGGCGAATGTGGACCAGTTCCACCCGGTCCAGTGTCGCGTCCGTGGTGATGTGTTCTTGAATCCAGTACCCTAGCGGGTGGGCTGCAGCGAGGGCGACGGTCGTCGCGGCCAGGGCGGTGAATACCTTATCCCACCATCGACGCTTACGCCCGGCGGACGCGAGGACGGTTGCAATGCCGGCCATCACACTGGCCGTGACCAGGTTTGTACCACAATGAGGGTGAACGGCCAGTCGGCTCTCTCCGGCCTTTAGGCGGGCTATGGCCTCCCGAGCGGCCTGCTCCAATACGTCGATGGGGACGTGGCCGTAAATGTAGAATCCCCGGGGTGTACTTCGTCCGGCGATGGAAACATGTGGCAGCCGAGAACTCAGTAGATGGATGGTCGCGTGTTCAATGGCGTGATTACGTCGCATGTGCGCCACCCACGAAAAGCGCCAGGGATGCGTCAATGCACGTCTGACATCGCTCATAGGATTTCACCCTTTTCTACTCTTCTTGACGCTGAGGTACATAAAACGCTCAGGTACATAAAACGCGATATGTCGCTCAATTAGGATGCCGGGGACGTATTTTACCACACTCGATGGGAGAATGGAATTCAAGTAGGAGAAACGCGTTTTGTCGAACATCGAACGAGGACACACGTTGAGGAGACAATAAAGTGGCCGAGGGAGAGATCCCTCGGCCACTTGTGTTCCTCACCCCATTGTGAGGGAAGTGGCGAATTATACCCAGCCGCGGAGTTTCATGGCCTTGGCGACTCGCGATACCGCGACCAAGTAGGCGGCCAGACGATTGTGGACCTTGCGCTCCTGGGCCATCTCGTGCACATCGTAGAAAGCTCGGGTCATCTTCTGATCCAACTTTTCGTAGACCTCTTCCGCCGTCCAGTAATAGTTCATGGCATCCTGTACTTGCTCGAAGTAGGAAACGGTCACACCACCCGCGTTGCAGAGGAAGTCCGGAATGACGTAAACGCCGTTTTCGTGCAGGATGAGGTCGGCCTCCGGTGTTGTGGGGCCGTTCGCCAATTCGGCCACAATCTTGGCTTTGATGTTGTTCGCGTTCTCCTCGGTGATGACGTTCTCCAACGCAGAGGGGAAGAGGACCGTCACGTCCAATTCCAACAGCTCCTCGTTGGAAATGGGATCGGTATCCGGGAACCCGACAACCGAACCGGTCTCCTTCTTCCAGGCGAGCACCTTTTCGTAGTCCAACCCGTTGGGATTGTAAATGCCGCCCTTGGAGTCGGAGACGGCCACAATCTTCATGCCCAGAAGTTCCACGGCCAACTTGTGGGCAAAGGACCCCGCATTGCCGTAGCCTTGGATGGCGCCGGTAGCACCTTTGAGGTCGATACCCAACACCTTTGCGGCTTCTCGAACGGTGTAAATACCGCCACGAGCCGTTGCGTCAATGCGTCCGGCCGAACCGCCCAGTTCTAGGGGCTTCCCCGTGATGACCCCGGGTTCCTGGTGTCCGACCAGTACGTCGAACTCATCCATCATCCAGGCCATAATTTGCGGGTTTGTGTACACGTCCGGAGCGGGGACGTCCACGTTCGCGCCGATGAACCGAGCCACTTGGCGGATGTAACCTCGGCTCAAGCGTTCCAATTCCCGTTCGGACATTTCCTTCGGGTTACAGATGACGCCACCTTTACCCCCGCCCAGGGGCAAGTTCATCACCGCGGTCTTCCATGTCATCCACGCGGCCAATGCCCGAACCGTGTCAATGGTTTCGTGGGGGTGGAAGCGAATACCTCCTTTGGCCGGTCCGCGAGCGTCATTGTACTGCACGCGGAAACCTTTAAAGATCTTGACCGTGCCGTCGTCCATGCGTACCGGAATTTGGAAGTGAAACTCTCGCATGGGCCAACGGAGAAGTTCGTGAGTGGCTTCATCTAACCCGAGGTGCTCAGCGGCCTCGTCCAATTGCCTCTGAGCAATAGCAAAGGGGTTCAACTCATTGACAGCCTTGTCGCTCATGGCACCCTCCTCATCGAGGCTTAAGATGGAGTTAAGAATGACAACGGGGTGGATCGCCCACCCCGCGTACTCTAGCACATTTTAGAATGTTTGTCCAGTTGGCGTTGCCGGAAGGTCGAGATTTCCCCTTCTTCTACCCTTTAATGCGTAAGAACTTGCGGCGCCCCACACGAAGTACGTGTTCCCGACCGTCGGGGGTGAAGATGGCGTTGATATCCGTCACCTTCTCCCCGTCCAATTGGACCCCCCCTTGCTGAATGAGTCGTCGTATCTCACTCTTACTCTTGGCCATCCCCGCGGCCGCGGCAATGTCCACAATGCGCATAGGTTCGTTGACCGTGAACTCGGGCATCTCTTCGGGGAGGTCCCGTTGTTGGAACACGCGTATGAAGTGCGCTTCAGCCCGTTTGGCTGCTTCCTCACCGTGGAAGATGCTCACAATTTCCCGGGCCAATTCCATTTTGACGTCCCGGGGATGACGTCGGCCCTCCTTCAAATCGCGTTCTATTTGGTCGATTTGATCCGGCTTGTAGCGTGTAACCAGTTTGAAGTAGGTGATCATCACGTGATCGGGCAAACTCATCACCTTGCCGTACATGTCCTCGGGGGAGGCCATGATGGGGATGTGATTACCCAGGCTCTTGCTCATTTTCAGGACACCATCGGTTCCCGGCAGAAGAGGCACAATGATGGCCACTTGGGGGCGTTGACCGAACGCCTCTTGTAATTTTCTCCCCGCGACTACGATGTTGAATATCTGATCCGTGCCGCCGATTTGAACGTCCGTTTCCAGAGCTACCGCGTCATATCCTTGCATGAGCGGGTAGAAGAATTCGTGCAAGAAGATGGCGTCTCCCTTGTCATAGCGCTTGCGGAAGTTTTCCCGAGCCAGAAACTGTTGTACCGTAAAGTTGGCCGCGATGTGAATGAGTTCGCCGAACGTCAATTTTTCCAGCCACTCATGGTTGTAGCGAATGACCGTCTTTTCGGGGTCGAGGATCTTAAAGGCCTGGTCCGTGTACGTTTTCGCGTTGGCCATGATAGTATCTAAATCCATGATGGCGCGGGCCTTATCCTTATCACTGGGGTCCCCAACCAGACTGGTAAATGTGCCGATGAGGAAGATGGCCGTGTGACCCAATTCCTGGAATTGGCGCAGTTTGCGCATAGGCACAGTATGACCCAGGTGCAAGTCAGACGTGCGTGGGTCTACGCCCAAGTAGACCCGTAGGGGTTTGCCCGTGCGTTGAGATTCGATAAGTCGGGCACGCAGTTCATCCTCCATGCGTTGTCGCAATTGCTCCGCGTCCGGATCCCCTTCGGGGCCGTACTGGCATCCCTGCATCAGGTAACGGACCTGTTCGTCAATGCTCATGGTGGCAGCCAAATTTTCCTTCTTCTCCATGGATTTCCATCCCCCATCAACGTGATTAGGCCAACTTCTCTAATTCATCTACCATATCTTTAACCACATCAAACCCTTTTTGCCAAAAATCGGGAGATGTGATGTCCACCTCCACTTCGGCCAGGATCTCCTGCGGCCGAGCCGATCCTCCGTACGAGAGCAACTTGATGTACTTGGGTTTGAACGATTCTCCCTCTTCTTTGTAACGTCGATACAAGGCGAGCACCAGCAATTGGCCGAAACTGTACGCGTAACAGTAGAAGGGGGTGTGGTAGATGTGAGGAATACTTACCCATTCGTGCTGGAACTCGTCGGAAATTTCAACACTGTCGCCGAATTGATCTCGGAGGTTCTCCATGTACATGTGGTTCAAATCGGCCGCGGTGGCACTGTCGCGGTTGATGGCGTCGTGCGCCTGCAGTTCAAACAGCACAAAATAGGCTTGACGCATGACCGTGGCGTAAATATCGTCCACGGAGGCGGCTAACAAGTTCCGTCGCGCGAGAGGATCACTTTCCTCTTCGAGGAGTCGGTCTGTGAGTAACATTTCGGAGAACACGGACGCGGTTTCGGCCAAAGGTAAGGGGGGATGCTGTGTGAACACGTTATGGTGCTCGGCCAACATACTGTGAATCGCATGGCCCAGTTCATGGGCCAGCGTCGCCACATCCCGCAGTCGTCCGGTGAAGTTCACCAGCACCCACGGTGTGAAATCCGGGGTCACGGTCATGCAGAACGCTCCCCCCCGTTTGCCCGGCCGCACTTCACTGTCGATGTGGTGCTCCTGGAACACCCGTTCCGCAAGTTGGGCCATGCGGGGCTCAAACCGATTTAATGTGTCCAACACGAGGTGGACGGCTTCCTCGTAAGAGACCCGTTTATCCGATTCGGCCAGGGGCGCGTAGATGTCGTATCGGCGCAGTTTTTTCATTCCCAGCCAGCGGGCCTTGAGTCGAAAATATCGTTGGAACAAAGTCCGGTTCTCTCGGGCTACTTGGAGTAGGACGTCCACGGCTTGGTCGGGGATGTCGTTGAACAGGTTCCGCACCGCGATAGGCGAAGGAAAACCGCGGAGTCGCACGTTCTCATTATACCAATCCCGCACGCGATGTGTGTACATTTGGGCGAGGAGGGGGGATTCCTTTCCGTACACGCGGTACAATTCCCGATATGCCGCGGCCCGCAAGTCCGGATTGGGAGAGTGCACATACGCCATGAGTTCATCGCGAGTGAGGTGTTTCTCCTCGCCGTCTACCTCCAAGGTGAACTCGAAGCGATTGGTGTGCATTGCGTAGAGGGTGAGGACGGCTTGAATGCCATCCGCGTCCTTCAGGTTAATGATCTGTTCGGATTTTTCGTCCAGTGTAAAGGGCTTGAACCGGCGTAACGTGAGCAAATAATGCCGGAAGTCCTGATATTCATCCCCTTTAGGTAACAAGCGTTCGGCTTCCCGGTCATCCAGGGCTTTCCACCAGAGTTCAAAGAAGAGCAGGCGATTTTGGTAATCGGTGAGAATTTGTCGGACACGATTTAGAAGAGCCAGCGCGTCCGGCGATTGTGTGTTCTCAGAAAACCAGAGGTGCGCGAAACCGCCCAGGACGTGCAATTCCCGCACAATAGATTCCAATTGCTGCAATAAGGAGAGGAACTGAGCGGGATCCATGTCCGGGCGTAACGTCTCCCGTGCTGCTTCAAAGGCACTCACCGCGGCTTCTAAACGTTGTAGGCGTTGATTGAGGGCCTCTTGCCGCGGTTCCGGTAGAAGTTCGGACAGGTCCCAACGTCCGAGTGGATATGTGTGATTCGGTGTGGACATGGACGACTCCTTGCAGATGGATATGGGGGTCAGTGTCTGCTAGGGGACTGACGTTTGGATCCCCCCTTCGCGAGGCCTACCCCCTATGGAGGGCATTATACCGATTTTGGAGGAAAAGGAGAACCCACAGGCGGCCACAGAACCAGCGCCTAAGCCACCGGTCATCCCCCAGAAACCGGCTGCTTAGGCGCTGGAACTGATACCTATTATAACTAAAAGGGGGGCGTATGTCCATAAAAATGATGTAGAAATATCCCCCAGATATTGTAAATCCCCCCGTTTTGTTCGTTAATGACCCACTTCGTCTATTCGAATAGGCGCGGTGCGCGGTGTTCCGTCCGTTCGCTCCACCCGTTTCAGTGACGGGTATAGGTACATACCCACGCCTAGCCAGCCTCCGGGAGGTATCTCTTTCTCAAAATCCACCCACGTAATCAACCGGTCTCCTGCGCGCCACGCACGCCAGGGTAGGGGCACGTCCTGCACCATGACCGGTGTGTCTCGTCCCGGTACATACACGTGATTGAATTGGTGTACCTCCCCCACAGGGTGGGGATTCTCGACCCGCCACAATGTTACCCACCGGAATCCCCGCTTCTGAGGCATCACTTTCCACCCCTCAAACACTACCCCGTTCGCCAGCGGGACTGGTCTCTCTCGGTGAAATCCCTGAGGGGCCCGGGGGTCGACACGGGCTACGAGGAAGGGGTATTCACCTTGGCGTTTGGGGACGATGTGAACATCTATGGCCGCTGGCGGGAGGGTTTCCTCTAAAACCTGTCGGGCCGGCAACCAGAGGGAGACGAAGAAGAGCCAGGAGCGGGTCCTCGGCAGCAACAACGTGTGGCGGCCATCTGCTATCCGGTGGGGATACCCCCAGAACAGTGCTTCTGCGACCGCGGCATCCCCATCTGTGGCGGGATTATCCCCCACCGCCATAATCACCGCGGGGAGTCCATCCTGCACCTGACGCACGGCTGCACGCTGATACGAGAGTGGTGTGCTGATCCCTCCCGGCGTAAACCGCGTGCCTGCGATCTTCACCCCTTGTCGGAAAAGGTGCCCGTGTGCCAAGCCGATCACGATGGCTATGGCCACCCATGCCCGGCGCCATCGGTGCGAGTGTACAGTCCGAACACTCGCACCGGCCAGCAGGAACGCGGCCGGTGCCGAAGCCAGCACATAGTGCAGCCGTTTTGGCATCCACGGCAGCGACCAAAGCACCGGAGCACTTAACAGCCATATGAGAAGCAAACGTCGTCCTCGAGCCGTCGACCACGTCCACACCCCTGCGCTTCCCAGGGCTAGCAGCAACAAAACGCCCAGCGCGGCCAGTTGGGCCATCCTGCCTGTGCTCACTTCAAATGTAGGACCAATGAACAGCCAATCCCAGTTGTACCCATCCACCAGCATCAGGAGGTGGCGCCACACCGTCACCGGGTCTTCTCCCGTTTGTGTCACTTGAGTGAGGTTGGCTTGCACATGGGGCCAAATACGGGGGAGCAAAGGCCATGCCGGGAAGAGAGCCAGGACAAATCCGGCTCCCCACGCGCGTATCCTCTCGCTCCGCTGTATGAGCAAAAATGTCGTAGACGCGAGGGCTAGTGTTATACCCGCGTAATGCACCTGCCACGCGAATCCGGCCAGGAATCCCGCGAGGACCGCGGCCCAGCCGCGTTTATCCGCCCACCACGTGGTAAACGCCCATCCTATTCCCAGCACCGGTAACCAGTTCTGCGCCCAGATGCTCCGGGAATAAAAAACGAAGTACGGCGCGCCTGCGGCCAGCCACAACGTGACCAGAGCGCCTTCCGGCCCCCACCAACTACGGGCCAGGGCCCACAGCCCAACCAGCGTGAGGACACTCACTCCGGCCATGAACATCGACGCGACCAGCGGATCCGTGGAGAGGGCATAAGGAAAGGCGAACAGCCACGCAGCACCGGGGAAGTTCGGTATCCCCACAGATGATACCATGCCCGGCACCCACCAATGACCGTGGCGGGCGACATCCAAAGCAATCAGGCTCAACCGCGCTTCATCAAACGCAAATGGCACCACGCCCGGGTACCCTAAGCGCAGCACGCCGGCCCATAGCAGCCCCAATACCACCAGGCTCCCTTCCAAAGCGTGCGTCCATCTGTGCTCGCGGTTCGCCATATCCCAATGCCACCTTTTTCCTGAGCGAAGGATATTCCCTATTTTGCCATCTCCTTCCACTTTGATGAAAATCACACCAATTCGCCATCTTATAACGGTTTTGGAGTGCGGCGACCTGTCGCCGCTTTGATAGTGACTTGGGCGTGCGGCGACCCGGCGTCGCTTTGATAACTTTAGCGTGCAGCCACCTGCCGCCACTTTAATAACTCAGGAGGGGGATATATATGAGCATTCATGTAGAGATTCCCGGTCGTGGCACGTATATTCTGGAACATTTAGTCCTCGACGTGAACGGCACGTTGGCCTTGGACGGCATCCTTATAGAAGGAGTGGCCGAGCGTCTCTTCGCATTGAAAGCCCATCTTACGTTGCACATGCTCACCGCGGACACGCACGGCCGCCAGGAGATTATTGATAAAACTCTGGGGTTCGAGGCTCAGCGTATTCCGACGTCCGCGGGGAAAACCCGGTACGTGTTGGACTTAGGGGCGGATAAAGTCGTCGCCATTGGCAACGGCGCGAATGACGCGGGCATGTTGCGGGCCGCGGCCATCGGCATCGCGGTGATGGGGTCGGAAGGGCTCGCGGTGGACGCATTGGATGCCGCGGACATTGTGGTGCCGAACATCCTTATCGCTTTTGATCTGCTTCTCAATCCCCGACGCATGGTGGCCACATTGCGCCGCTAAGGGGCTGCACAGGTCGGGATACAGGTGTCCTTAGGCATATGGGGAGCACGTATTTTCCTCGAGCAAGTTCTTATGCTACAATCGGCAACCGGCTCAGAGGTAGGAAGGCACCCGCTGGATAAGCGCTTTATAAGACTTTTGAGTGAGGAGGTTGAGGAAGAAACCGATGAAATGGCGTTACATAGGTCTTGCTGTTGTACTTTTGCTGGCATTAACAGTTACGGCTTGTGGCTCTCCGCGCGAACAGGCAACGCCTACCCCTACACGCACAATGGTTCCGACATTTACACCCACACCTGAAGGCGCGTTGGGGCCGGCGGTTTCCCACAAGGTGGCCCAAGTTATCCCCCCGACGAACACGCCGACGGCCACGCCGGTGCCACCAACACCGACGCCAACGGCTACGGCCACACCCACCGCGACCCCGAAACCCGAGGTCGTGGTGAAGTCCCAGAAGCTGAACGTGAGGGCCGGGCCGAGCATCCTGCACCCACGCATTGCCCAAATCTCCCAGGGGGAGAAGTTCGAGGTTGTGGGCAAGAACCCGGAAGAAACGTGGTGGCAAATCCGTTTGCCTGATGGAACCATCGGTTGGGTGTACGCCAAATTAGTGATACCGGAGGGTTCCATTGACACTGTGCAAGTAGCGGAAAACATCCCAACGCCGCCACCTACACCCACTCCACGCCCTACACCCACGCCAAGACCCACACCCACGCCGGCGCCCCAATACGAGTACAACAAGATCGTGCTCTACGGCTGCGAGTTCAACGCGGGTGTCACCGAGGTTCACGGCACAGTGTACCGAAATGGTGTCCGGTTCAACGGCGCCCGTGTTGTCTTCAGTATTCAACCTGACGGACCGTGGATCACACCGCCGGCCATTACCGGACCGCATCCGGGATACCCGGATTGGCCGGATGGGTACTATTCTCACATTCTGGCCGCGAACTATGCCCGTGAGGGAGATTGGTACTTCTGGATTGTAGATGAATCTGGCCGGCGCATTTCCAAGATTGCTCACGTGCACACGGATGGTGTGGCTGCGCCGGGCAAATGTCAGAAGTGGACCCTTGACTGGGATACGCGCTAATCCTTCCCAACCGAATCCCTTCCGCGCGGCATGGGGAGCAATCTTTGGGGCCCTATGCTGCGCGGTCTTTATTTTCCTGATGATCCTGGCCTTGTGGTGGCGTCAGGAGACGTTGCGCGCGTACCTTTTTGCTCTAACCGGCGAGGAATCCCTGATGCCGCAGGTGAAAGCGGTGACGGACTTGGTGGCCGACCAATTCCGTCCTCCCTTACGCCTGGCTGAAGACCGGTTTATCCCTCATGTTGACCTTAACCCCTTTGGCGTCAACGTCTTCTTGGAACAAGAAGTGGAACCGGCCAAACGAGAACTCGCGGTACGCATGGCCGCAGAGGCCGGGTTTCACTGGTTGCGCCAGGAATTCCCCTGGGAGGACATCGAAATTCACGGTAAGGGGGATTTCCAGGACCGGCGCAATCGTCCCTATCGGTCTGCATGGGAGAAATACGACCACATTGTGGACTTGGCCGAGAAGTATCATATGGACCTCTTGGTGCGTTTGGACAACCCGCCGGCTTGGTCTCGCTCCCAGGGAGATGCCATCGGTACCCACGCGCCGCCCGACAATTTCCAAGATTTCGCGGACTTCGTCTACGCGGTGGTGTCTCGATATAAAGGACGGGTGCGTTATTACCAGATCTGGAACGAGCCCAACATTTACCCCGAATGGGGAGAACAACCCGTCAGCCCAGAGGCATACACCGAGCTCCTCAAGGCTGCGGCCATTGCTGCACGGCAGGCAGATCCGCACGTGGTTATTGTCGCGGGTGCGCTGGCTGCCAACATTGAGTATGGCCCCCGAAACATGAACGACCTTCTCTTCCTGGAGCGTATGTATCGAGCCGGGGCCGCACCTTATTTCGACATCATGGCCACCCAAGGGTACGGTCTCTGGTCCGGACCCACAGATCATCGACTGACTCCCCGAGTGACGAACTTTTCCCGTCCCATGTTATTGCGGGACATCATGGTGCGGCATGGAGATGCCGACAAACCTATCTGGATTTGTGAGATGAACTGGAATACCGCCCCACCGGACGTGCCACCTGTGTACGGGCGGGTGGATGAGGAAACTCAGGCCCGCTATCTCCTCCTCGCTTACGAACGTATTCAGAGGGAGTGGCCCTGGTTAGGGGTAGCCAACGTGTGGTATTTAAAGCGAGCCGATGATACGTGGCTTCGGGAGCGGCAGCCTCAAGCGTATTTCCAACTCCTCACGCCGGATTTCCAACCTACGCCCGCATACACCGCGCTGAAGGCGTACATGCATCAATCCCATCCCATGTACCGGGGTCATCACGACCAGTCTCATTGGACGGTGACATATCAAGGACGGTGGAAAACAGTTCAAGATGAGAGGGCCATTCTCGGAACCTACATTCAGAGCACGACACCCGGTTCCAGTGTCACGGTTCGGTTTGTAGGTACGGGCCTGGATGTGCACTTAATTACTCGCTCGGATGGGGGACGGTTGGCCGTGCGGGTGGATGGCGTGCAGCGGCGGGCTATTTCTGTGGCCTCGGATGTACCTATGTATCGCCGGATTATCCCGGTTGTGGCCGCGGCTTCATACGGCGAACACGAGGTGGTTTTAACGTTGGTAGAAGGCCCCCGTGGTCACACCGTGCGTATCGACGGATTCACCGTGCGCGGTCCAGGGACTTTTCCACGGCACTGGACCTGGGAGGATTTGGGATTTTGGTTGGGTGTTCTAGGAATCTTCACTGTCGGGCGACGGCTACGACAACAGCGTGAGGCGACAAAACACTTGGATATCCCCCGACGTACGGTTCAATAAATTCAACGGTCGCAGCAATTACGCGGCGCTTTGACAGACTACCAGTGGAGGCACAGGGGAAGGGGTGTTGGAAAGGGGGGCCGCCGGTGTATTTGCCAACCGGCAGGGGGGCTCGTATAATGGAAAGTGTGCAAAGAGGGGAAGTGTTGACCCCCATCCTCACTTTCATCGCAAAGGAGCAGGGTAACAATGAAGGTGCGCATTGTTTGGTACGGCCATGATGCATTCCGTGTGGAGGGGCCGCCTATTGTGTACATTGATCCATGGCGGCTTCCCGATGATCTTCCCCTCGCCGATATCATTTTAATCACGCACGATCATTATGACCATTGCTCGCCGGAAGATGTGGATAAAATCCTCGCACCGGACACCATCCTGGTCGCGCCGCACCGCGCGATGGATAAGCTGCGGGACATTCCTGCAGAGAAAAAGGTGGTCCAGGCGGGCGATCGTCTTACGTTAGGACACCTGCGTTTGGAAGTGGTGCCCGCGTACAACATCAACAAAAAGTTTCACCCTCGACGGGCCGGACATGTGGGCTATATCCTTACCCTGCACGGCGTGCGCGTGTACCATGCGGGGGATACGGATTTCATTCCTGAGATGGAGCGCATCCGCTGCGATGTCGCCCTGTTGCCGGTAAGTGGTACATATGTAATGGACGCGAAGGAAGCGGCTCAAGCCGCGGCGGTGCTCCAACCCCGTCTCGTCATCCCCATGCACTATGGAGCCATTGTAGGGAGTCGAAAAGATGCGGAGCGGCTCGCCCGCCTGACGGACATCCCCGTTCGCATCCTGGAACCGGAAGAGGCCATCACGGTGGATGCGAGAGTGTGATGATGCGGTCACGCTTCGGCCAAGGCCGGTACCACTTGTTTCTTGCGGGAGAGCACGCCCGGCAACCAGGCGATTCCGTCTTTTAATGTGACCCCAAACGCTCGTTCCACCACTCGCGTGTTACCGACCGCAATGACCGTGCTGCCCTCGGCCAGCACATCCGTTACTAAGAGCATGGCTAACTCGTATTTGCCCTGGTCGGCCAGGCGGTGTAATGCGTCTTTGAATTCGCTTAACCGAGCCATAACCTGCTCCCGGTCCGCGACCTCAACTTGGGCAATGGCCATGCTGATACCGTTCAACACGTAAGGTTTCATGTCCCCGGTGACAATCTCCCACGCAGAAAGGTCGGAGATATCCGTTTTCGCGCGGTACATATCGGTGCCGAATTTTATTGCGTCCACACCAGCCAGAGGGGCTAAGAAATCTACCGCCTTACGGTCCATCTCTGTGGTCGTGGGTGACCGAAGGAGCATGGTGTCGGACAGGATGGCGGCCAGCATCAGCCCGGCCATATCGCGTGGTGGTGTTACGTTCACTTCCCGATAGCGATGAAGGATTAATGTCGCGGAACAACCCACCGGAAGGACCAGTACCCTGAGTGGCGCTTGGGTTTCCAAGCCGCCTAATCGGTGGTGGTCGATAATCTCCAAGATATCCGCTTCTTCGATGCCGGGTACGGTTTGCTGCGGCTCAGAATGATCAATGAGGATGACCCGACGGCGTCGTGGCCGTAACAGGTCATGTCGGGTGAGGATGCCGACCAACCGTTCATTGTCCACCACCAACGCGACCCCATGCCGATCCTGCATCAAATCCGACGTGATTTCCCCCAGCAACTCATTGGGGCCGAACATGAGGGGAGCTCGCTCTGCCATAGCAATCGCGGGTAAACTCAGTCGCACCAGACGCATGGTGGTGGCCGTCGTGTGGGGAGAAAGGATGACCACCGTCCCTTGTTCACGGGCCTTCGCCAGAATCATTTTCCGGGGCCGGATACCGCCGGAGATAATGAGCGCGCTCGCTCGGTTCTCGATGGCCGTTCTTTGCGCGTCCGTTCGGTTGGCGACGATCACCACATCGCCGGGCCGGATATACCTGCGCATTAGGGCGGGAGTCATGGCCCCGATCACCGGCCGGCCGGTGAGTCGAACATCCGGTGTCCCCACTAAGAGTTCTCCTTCCAGCGTGCGTACCACCTGGGCGACGGTGGGCGGTTCACTGGCGAAAGAGAATGTGCCCGCTTCGTGGATGTACAGTTCGGCTAACGTGCGGGTGGTGACCACTCCATGGGGCCTGTTGTCCTCGTCCACTAAGGGCACCGACCGGATACCCTTTTCCCGCATGAGGAAACCGACTTCATAGGAGGTGGCGTCCACGGGCGCGGTAATCACCTCTGTGACCATGGCCTCGCGCACCCGTCGGTGGACGTGATCCAGGAGCGGGGGCTCCTCCACGCCGAAATACTCCAACACAAACCGGGTCTCGCGGTTGATCGGTCCCAGGCGGAACGCCCGGAAAGTCTCGTTTGGCTCCTCACGGGATTTGAGCCACGCATACGCGATGGGAGACGCGATACTGTCCGTGTCCGGGTTTTGATGTCCTACAACGGCGATAACGGATGTGTCGGGCATGTTCGGTATCTCCTCTCCTTCCCCATCCGGGGCCATAATCAGGTTCGATTCTTCAATATTGTACAATATCTTGGAAAGGGGTAAAATGCACACTTGCCTGTAGATGGACTTTTGTCTTCTTCTCATGGCGTGATGTGTCGGGGCGGATTTATCTGTGACGTTATGAGAACATTCTGAGAAACGGGGCGAACATTATGTGGCAAGAAATTGTCCTGGCAGAAGAGGAACTGGAACACCTTTCCGATGTGGAAAAGCGTATTGGCGGACGCATTATGGACATCCGCACCTTAGGGGATGGGAACGCGTTGGTTCGTTATGCCCCTATTGTGAACGATTCCTGGTTTTTGGAAATTATGGGTGGTGAACCCCGTCTCTGCTTTGTCGATGAATACGGCTTTATCATGTACGTGGATGAAGCGTTCGACGTATCTCCCGAGGACATCGCGAGGATTATCGAACGCGTCATGAAGGATTACGGCATTACACACGAGGATTCCGGGCAATTCTACCCCATTCACCCGGAGACCGATGCCGCCTTTCAGGCCTTGATCAAGCAGGCCCGGCGCGTGTGGGTACCCGGAACTCGACGGTCCCCTGCTGTGCAGAAGGTCAAACCCCGATGATGACTTTTGCCCGCGTTCTCACGCGGGATATAATAGGCCAACGTAAGACGTTTATGAGCGCCATCGCGCGTTTTGGACATGTGTGCTGATTGACCGACACACTTCCTTCTAAGCCAAGGTGCATTCGCAGAGTTTTGTCAGTCACTCAGCATGTGTGTTGACAAGTGGATGGCTGATGGATCTAAAACAAGATATATCGGTCAATCAGGGGCAATAAAACGGCCCCGGTGGCCATGAGATTATCCGGTAGAAACGTAGGAGGACCCGTGAACGAACGAGTAATCGTTGAAGAGTTAGAGAGCGGTAAACCGCGCACTCAATCATTGAAGATTCACGTGCAGGAGGAGGCGCTGCGCAAAGGTTTGGAGCGCATCGCACGGGATGTTTCAAGACAAATACGCATTCCCGGGTTTCGTCCCGGCCGAGCCCCGTATCCTATTGTGGAACGGCATGTAGGGCGTCGTTACTTGCTGGAGGAGTTTGTTGAGCGGGAAATTGATAACTTGGTTCAAGAGGCCCTGGACCTTATCAACGTCAAACCCGCGTATCCTCTTGAACTTGTTCACATTGACCTGGAGCCCCTCACCATTCAAGTGGATGTTCCCTTGGAACCCACCGTGGACTTGGGAGATTATTTGAACATCCGCATTCCCTACGAGCCTCCTCAGGTGACCGAGGAGGATGTGGATAAGTTCTTTGAAGATTTGTTGGCCTCGCGTGGGACCTGGGAACCGGTGGATGAACCCGCACAAGCCAAGGATCGAGTGACTGCGACGGTGTCCATCCAGGTAGGAGACCACACAGAAAAGGACGAGAACGTGGAGATTCCGCTGGATGAGGAATCCTACCTGCCCGGGTTCGTGGAGGAATTGGTCGGAGTGAAGGCAGGCGATGTTCGTGAGTTCGACCTGCCGGTGCCGGAGGATCACCCCTGGCGGGAGCACGGTGAGGAAGCCCACTTCACCGTGACCGTCCACGAGGTGAAGCGCCTAAACGTTCCCGAGTTAACGCCTGAACTCATCAAAGAACTAAACCCCGACGTGGAGACTGAAGAAGAACTGCGTGAGATTGTGCGGGAGAACCTTCAACAGGAACGGGAGCGGCTCGCCCGTCAAGAGTATCAGGAAAAGGTGTTGGAAGCGGTGGAGGAGCAGGCTACGGTAGAATTTCCTCCCGTCTTGGTCGAGCGATATTTGGATGAATACATTCGTCACTTGAAGGAATACTTCCAGCGTCTGGGCATCACGTGGGACCAATACCTTTCGCTTCTGCAGAAGAGCGAGGAGGAAATCCGCGAGGAACGCCGAGAAGAAGCGGAGAAGAGCATTCGTCGGGAGATCATCGTGGATCATTTGATTAAGACTCACCACCTTTCCATTCGTCACCAGGATGTGCGAGACGTTGCGTTGGATTACATAAGTCGCTATGGGATGTTGGCGGAAGAGTTCTGGACACGGCTGAACGAGGACGAATCTTTCCGACAAGAGGTGATACGGGATGCAGGCATTGCGCGGGCATTGGCTTTCTTAGCCGATATTGCCATGGGTAAACCCTTAGAGGAAGCGGTGAAGGGCGATGAGGAGACAGAGGCCTCAGAGGGTGAGGACGAAGGCAAGGGAGATGTGACAGAGGAAACCTCCTCTGAGGAAGTCGCGAGGGCAGAGGGTGATGAAGGCGCCCATGCTGGCGATACCCACAGCGAGGAAGAAAAGCGCGCGGAAACAGAGATACGTGACGAAAACATAGCCCCTGAAGGAGAGGCATAGAGGAGGTTGTACGCTATGAGCGATTTAGGTAAACTGATTCGCCCCCACTCCTTGATCCCCATGGTTATCGAACAGACAGGGCGAGGGGAGCGGGCATTTGATATTTACTCCTTATTGCTGAAAGAGCGCATCATCTTTCTAGGTACACCGATTAACGATCAGATCGCAAATCTCATTGTAGCCCAGTTACTTTTCCTCAACCGGGAAGATCCGGAGCGAGACATTCACCTGTACATCAACTCGCCAGGCGGGCATGTCTACCCCGGGTTGGCGATTTACGACACCATCCAGATGATTCAGGCGCCGGTGGCTACGTTCGCCGTGGGGTGGACGGCCAGCATGGGCACGGTGCTCCTCGCTTCAGGCACCAAGGGCAAGCGATACGCTTTACCTCACGCCACCATTCACATGCACCCTGCGGGTGGCGGTGCTCATGGGTACACCCCGGATGTGCGCATTCAGGTGCGTGAGTTAGAGCGGATTGAGAATTTGCTTTTCCACATCCTGTCCAAGCATACCGGGCAACCCCTCGAGCGTATTCGGTCGGACTTTGAGCGCGATTATTACATGAACGCGCTGGAAGCAAAGGAATACGGGATCGTGGACGAGGTCATCGGCCACTCCCTGTTCGAGGAAATGGAAGAAGAGGAACGTTCTGCTACGGAACAGGGAGGATAACCCATGACGGAAGCCCGTTGCTCCTTTTGCCATCGGTCCCAGGATGAAGTGCGTCGCCTGATCGAAGGTCCGGACGGTGTGTACATTTGTGATGAATGCGTGGAATTGTGTGTGGAAATTCTGGCGGAAGAGGGCGTTTCCTCTTCCGTGATGACGACCCCTATTGTCCAGATGGACCGCATCCCCTCCCCAAAGGAGATTGTGCGCCGTTTAGATGAGTACGTCATCGGCCAAGATCGGGCCAAGAAAGTCCTTTCCGTCGCGGTGTACAATCATTACAAGCGCATTATGGTCGGTGGGGGCGACGAGGAGGTAGAGTTGCAGAAAACGAACATCCTCCTTATCGGTCCTACCGGCGTGGGGAAGACGCTGTTGGCTCAAACACTGGCTCGTATTCTGGATGTGCCTTTTACCATTGCCGACGCGACCGGCCTTACGGAAGCGGGATATGTGGGCGAAGATGTGGAGAATATCCTCGTGGGTTTGTTGCAGGCCGCGGATTACGATGTGGAGAAGGCCAGCAAGGGCATCGTTTACATCGACGAGATTGACAAAATCGCCCGTAAGAGCGGGGATAATCCCTCTATTACGCGGGATGTGTCCGGTGAGGGTGTCCAACAGGCGCTTCTAAAAATCATCGAAGGAACGGTGGCCAAGGTGCCTCCTACAGGAGGACGCAAACATCCTCACCAGGAATTTATTCACTTGGACACCACCAACATCCTTTTCATCTGCGGTGGTGCGTTTTCCGGCTTAGAAGACATTGTTGCTCAGCGGGTCGGTGTCAAAGGACAAGTAGGGTTTACGACCGCGGCTTCCGACGGGGGGCGACGGGAGTACACCACCGCGGAGTTACTACAGCAAGTCATCCCGGATGATTTAATTAAATACGGGCTTATCCCGGAATTTGTGGGGCGCATTCCGGTGACGGTAAGCGTCGACCCGTTGGACAAGGAAACGCTTGTCCGCATTCTTACCGAGCCTAAGAACGCCATTGTGAAGCAATATCAGCGTCTGTTCGCTATGGACGGTGTGGAATTGGTCTTCACGCAAGATGCGTTGGAGGCCATCGCGGAAGAAGCTATGAAGCAACAAACGGGTGCTCGAGGGTTGCGCAGCATTGTAGAAGGGCTTCTCATGGAGGTTATGTACGAGATCCCGGGCCGGGATGATGTGGTCAAGTGCGTGATCAACGGGGATATTGTACGATCCCACAAACGGCCCCTGTTATTGAACGAGCAGGGGGTGGCGGTATTGTGGGGGGAGGATGCGGAGCGGGCGGAAACTGCGTAACCGGCTCCTCATACACGTGTTTATCAGGGCGGACACCGCGGTCCGCCCTTTTTCATATACACAGTCGGTGAGGACGCTGTGACCTACCTATCACCTTTAGATTTTCCGGTGATTCGCATAGAAGATGTGTGGGCTCTCATGCGGCATCAGATTACACCGCTGAAGCCCCGGCGGCTCCCTTTGGCGGACGCGGGAGGACACGTGTTGGCCGAGGAGATTATCGCCTCCGTGCCTTTGCCTTCTTTTCCCACGGCACGTGTGGATGGGTACGCCGTCCGGGTTGAAGACGGCCCTATGCCGCGACGAGTGGTTGGCGAACAGCGGGCCGGTCAGGAACCCTGGGTGCAAGTGGGGCCGGGAGAAGCGGTGTGGGTAACGACCGGCGCAGTGGTGCCGGATGGGGCGGACGCTGTAGTTCCCGTGGAGCAGGTGGATGAAGAGGGATCTGGGAGGGTGCGTCCACGGGGACTTGTTACGCGGGGCATGTACGTTCGTCCTGTGGGCTACGATGTGCAGCCCGGCGATCGGCTTCTATCCCCGGGGGTACGTCTTCGTTCCGGTGAGGTGGCGCTGCTCGCGAGTGTGGGCGTGTCGAAAGTTTCTGTGTATCCCCGTCCCCGCGTGGCCGTCTTGGCGACCGGAGATGAGTTACAAGAACCGGGGACGCCCCTCAAACCGGGGCATATCTGGGTCGGCAACCGTTACGGATTGTTGACCGCGGCGCGGGATGTGGGAGGTGTGCCGGTGGATATGGGTATTGTTCCCGACACCCCCGAAGTGCTGCGTTCGGCCATCCGGGAGTCTGTGCGCCGGGCGGATGTGGTCATCTCTACCGGGGGGCTTTCTATGGGGGACGCGGATTGGACACGCGATGTCCTGGCCGAGATGGGTACGGTGTACGTAGGACGGACCACCGCGCGGCCGGTACAGTCGGCCATGTTTGTCATGGTGGAGGACACACCGGTTATCGCACTGCCTGGAAGCCCCGTGGCAGCATGGGTGGGGTTCTTTGTTCTAGGATGGCCGGCCATCCGTTTGCGTGCCGGGGAACAGGGATGGTCGCCGCCGCGTGTGTTCGTGCGAGTGCCTCAAGAGGTGAATTTGGGTGAGAGGGAGGCCTTTGTTCCCGCGCGTGTGCTCTATCGGGATGGAGAACTATGGGCGGAAATGTTGCCGCGTGGCGTACGGAGCAGTGTGAGGGCGCAAGTTCTCCTGTATATCTCGCCCCAGTTCATACACACCCGCCCAGGACATATGGTGGAAGCATGGTGGTTACCCTAGCCCTCTGTAAACCGCAGAATAAGGAGTGGACACGATGGGTGAAAACACTTTAACACATTTGGATGTGGAAGGTCGGGCTCGCATGGTGGATGTGACGGCTAAGCCGGAGACGGAGCGTTTGGCCGTCGCCGCGGGCGAGGTGGTCATGCGTCCGGAGACGTTGGAGGCTATCATTGAAGGAAATGTAAAGAAAGGGGATGTCTTAGGTACCGCGCGCATTGCAGGCATTATGGCGGCCAAGCGAACGGGGGAACTTATTCCCCTCTGTCATCCCTTACTGTTGACCAAAGTGGAAGTGGACTTCACCATTGACCGAGAAGCGAGTAAAATACGTATTTACGCCTTGGTGAAAACCCGCGGGCAAACGGGTGTGGAAATGGAAGCCCTGACTGCAGTATCGGTGGCCGCGTTGACAATTTACGACATGGCGAAAGCCCTGGAAAAAACTATGCGCATTGAGAACATTCGTCTTGTGAGGAAAGAAGGCGGTAAGAGCGGCACATTTGTTCAGGAGGAATACCCCTAATGCAAGTACATGTGCGTCTATTTGCATCTTTGCGCGAATCAGTAGGGCAGGATAAATTGACCGTTGAGGTACCGGAAGGAACGACTGTGCAGGATCTGGTTCGCCGGGTTGAAGCCCAGTTCCCGACTCTGCGCGGAGCCGCCAGTGCCATTTACGCGGCGGTGAATAACCGGTACGTTTCCCCCACCACCCTTTTGCAACCTGATGATGTGGTGTCCCTTTTTCCGCCGGTAAGCGGAGGATTTGATGGGGGAGCAAAATTGTTTGAGGTCACATCATCGCGCCTTTCGGTGGATGAGGTGGTCACCCGGGTGGTGGACCCCACGTGTGGAGCGGTTGCCACTTTCGTCGGTGTCGTCCGAGGGGTGACAGGGGAACAACGCACTTCATATTTAGAATACGAGGCCCATGCGGAAATGGCCGAAGCGATGCTGGCCCAAATTGGGGAGGAGATTATGGAACGATGGCCTCACGTGACCAAAGTGGCCATTGTTCACCGCGTGGGGCGCATGGCGGTGGGTGAAGCTTCCGTAGTGATCGCGGTCGCGGCTCCTCATCGGGACGATGGGGTATTTGAGGCGTGCCGGTACGCGATTGAGCGAATTAAGATGATTGTACCCATCTGGAAGAAGGAAGTATTAAGTAATGGTGAGTATTGGGTGGAAGGGCCCCGAGATTCTCACCACGTGCCGTCGGATGTGCAGAGGCCCATACCCATTGTGGAGAGAGACGACGATGTTGATGCTTAGTCCGGTGATGGCCTTGGGGGTGTTGCTGTTTTTGGCCTTATTTTTCAATTTTTTGAACGGGTTTCACGATGCAAGCAATATCGTGGCGACGGTTATTTCATCTCGCGCCATGTCTCCACGCATGGCCTTGACGTGGACGGCTATCTTTGAGTTGCTGGGTCCGTATGTGTTAGGTGTCGCGGTGGCGCATACCATTGGGGCCGATATTGTAGGCGCGGAGCACATTACAGTCGTGGTGTTGTATGCAGGCCTCATCGCCGCGATCGTGTGGAATTTGCTCACGTGGTACTTGGGTATTCCGTCGAGTTCGTCCCACGCGTTGATCGGGGGACTGGTGGGTGCAGTGGCCATGGCGGCCGGACCGGGGGCGATCCGCTTGCCAGGGCTGGAGAAAGTCTTTATTGCTTTGTTCACTTCTCCGGTCATTGGGTTTGTCGTCGGTTATGTGTTACTGAAGTTTTTGTTGGGTATATTGTGGTGGGCGACCCCGAAAATTAACCGTTGGTTTCGGATCGGTCAAGTGTTTACATCGGCGGCCTTAGCATTAAGCCATGGCGCCAATGATGGTCAAAAGACGATGGGAGTGATTGTGCTGGGGTTGGTGACTTTGGGTTTCTTGCCGGAATTCTCCATGCCCAACTGGGTGATTGTGGCCTCTTCGCTCACCTTGTCCTTGGGCGCGTACACGGGAGGATGGCGTCTGATTCACACCTTAGGCGCGAAATTTTACCGGATTCGTCCTATTCACGGGTTCAGTGTTCAGTTAACGTCCGCCAGTGTGGTCATTGGGGCCGCTCTCTTGGGTGGACCAGTAAGCACCACGCAGGTGGTAAGCGCGGCCATTGTGGGGGTGGGGAGCGCAGAACGTGCGTCTAAGGTACGTTGGCAAGTGTTTCAGGATATCGCTTTGGCATGGCTGTTGACCATTCCCGCGACGGCATTAATTGCCGCAGGTGCTTATTGGGTCCTGCGACAGTATATCATGGTCATGTGATAGGACCTGATCGCCGGACAAAACTTCGTGTCCGTATGTTGGCTTAAAACGTGAGGTATCTGTCCATCAGACAGTTGGCAGAGCGCTTTGGGAGGGAGGGGTATCGTGGGACTTTTCAACATTTTCGGCAAACGAGAAGATCGCTTTATCCGCCTCTTGCGGGAGCAAGCACGTACAACGTTGGAAGGGTTGGAACATCTGGAAGCGTACATGGAAGATCGGAATGAGGAACACGCGCGCGCTTTACACAAGGCGGAAAAGGATGCCGACGAGTTGCGGCGTATCCTCATCGATGAACTCAACCGAACATTTGTCACCCCTATTGACCGTGAGGACATTTTTGCTTTGTCTCGATCCATCGATGATGTGTTGGATTACGCGTACACGACTATCGATGAGATGGAGTTATTGGAAGTCGAACCTAACACATTCCTGCGTCGCATGGCCTCTCTCCTGCGGGAGGCTGCGAATGAGATTTACATGGCCATGGAGCGGTTGGAGCATCACCCTCAGGTGGCGGCAGAACATGCGATGCGCGCTAAGGCGTTGGAAAATCGGGTGGAGCGAGTATATCGCGAAGCCATTGCGGATTTGTTCCACGGCCCGGCTAACGTGGAGCAAATTATGTACATGCTAAAGGTGCGAGAATTATACCGCCATCTGAGCAACGCGGCGGATCGGGGTGATGAGACCGCGAACGTCATCAGCGATATTGTAGTGAAGATGGCCTAGAAAAAATTTATGTCAAATTTGTTCATCTGAACCAATCCGCGGAGGAGACCTTTTCGTATATAAGGATGGAACGTTGTAGGGCGTTCCGCATGGGTGTCTCCTCCTCTGTGGTGTGGGGCCAGGGGGCGCCGGTGGGAAACCGCCGGCGTCCCTTTGGCGTTTTGAGCGGAAACACATAGGTCTGGAAAAGGCCGTTGTCGATGTTATTCGGTCGTGATCAACCGACGTACGGCTTGAGTCAGGTGGCCGAATTCCGGCGTGGCCATCATGTCCAGCGTGCGGGGTCGGGGCAAATCGACGAGTACTTCCCCTGCGATCCGGCCCGGCCGCGGGGTCATCACCAGTACCCGGTCGGAGATAAATACCGCTTCGCTGATGCTGTGGGTGACCATCAGCGCGGTTTGACGGCGATGGGCCCATATGCGCAAAAGTTCCAGGTTCATGCGCTCCCGGGTCAGCGCGTCCAGTGCGCCGAAGGGCTCATCCAGCAGGAGGAGTCGCGGATCATACACCAGGGCCCGGGCCAGCGCGACCCGCTGCTGCATCCCGCCGGACAGTTGGCGCGGATAGGCGCGCTCGAACCCGTCCAATCCCACCAGCGCAATGTACTCCTTCGCTTGCAGGTCCGCCTCCTCCCGGGACACGCCGAGAATCTCCAGGGGCAGGCGCACGTTCGCCAGCACTGTGCGCCAGGGCATCAAATTCGCTTGCTGAAACACCATCCCCACTTCCCGGCGGGGACGGTACAGAGGGCGCCCGTCCACGTACACTTCCCCCTCTGTGGGGACCACCAGGCCCGCCACAATGCGCAGTAACGTGGACTTCCCACAGCCGGACGGTCCCACCAGGGTGACGAACTCTCCCTCTTGAGCTTTCAGATAGACATTTCGCAGCGCCCACACCGGTGGGTCATCGGTGAAGCGATGGCTTAGGTTGCGAATCTCCAAAAAAGCCCTCACAGGCGTATCCCTTTTCCTAAAAGAAGAGGTGCGCCGCATGGCACCTTGAACGCCATGCGGCGTTGGTTTTCTCTTCACTCAAAAGCCGGCCCGTTTGACAAAGTCGTTGGTCGCGATGTTCGTCACGTCCACGTGCGTATCCAAAAGGTCCATCTCTCGCAGGAATCGTTCTGCTATCTCCCACGTGTCCAGGTCGGTGTGCCCCAACTTGCGTCCTTCCTTGGGCGTCCACAGGGGCAAGGACGCGTCGAACACCGCGCGGCTGACTTTTTCCTGTTCCCCGCCCGCCTCGGGCACGTGCTTTAGCGCAATGTGGAAAGCTTCGTCGGGATGGTCCAGCGTGTATTGGATCCCTCGGAGGATGGCGCGTGTCATGCGGGTAACCAGGTCAGGATCCTGTTGGATGAGTGTCTCACTGGTGACCAGGCCGTTCGAGGGAAGGTCTACGTAGTCAGCCACGGGAAACACGACCACCTCCTTGCCGGCCAGGCGCAGCCGCACGGGACCGTTGACAATGTAGTCCATGGCCGCGTCCACCTTTCCTTCGCTGACCGCGGCCGCCTGGGTGAAGCCGATGCTTTCCACCTTCACCTTGGTCTCATCAATGCCCGTCGCGTAGACAATGGCTTTCCAGCCGATGTAGGTGGCCCCAAAAGGCCCCGGAACGCCCAGGGTTTTCCCTTCCACATCCTTGGGGGAGGTCATGCCGCTGTCCTTCAGCGCGAACATCCCCACCGGAAACCGACTGTACCATTGCGCCACATACGTCACAGGCAATCCGCGGGCCCGACCGAGGATGACCTCTTCGCCGGAGGCAATCACGAAGGGAATTTCGCCCGCGGCCACCAGTTTGAGGAAATCCGTCTCAAACCCGTGGCGGAACTCCACCTCCAGCCCTTCATCCGCGAAGAAGCCTTTGTCCTGGGCCACGTAAAAGGGGGCGAATTGCACACTAGGGATGTAGCCCAGCGCGAGGACGATGTGTCGAGGGGTGCTCTGACTGCTCGGGGGCGTGGCCGGCGCACAACCGGCCAGCAAGGCCAGTACGAGAATAAGAAGGGTGAATCTGTAGACGTGTTTCATTGTCTCAAATCCTCCTCGTTGATAGAGATTTAATCAATATCCCAGATGATAACGTGACGTTCCAGCCAACCCACCAAGGTGTACAGGGATACCGCGATCATGACCAGTACCCCCAAAGTCACAAAGAGCAAGGCCGTGTCCAGGGTGCCCCGAGACGTCAGGTTAATGAGAAAGCCTAGCCCCTGGTCCGCGGCCACAAATTCCCCTACGACCGCGCCGATGACCGAGAGCGCGGTGCCGATTTTCAGCCCTCCAAAGAGGATGGGCAGGGCAGCCGGGACTTCCAGTTTGGTGAAGATCTGCCAGCGGTTCGCGTTCAATACCCGCATCAGGTCCATCAGTTCCTGCTCCACAGAGCGAAAGCCGACCATGGTGTTCACCAGGACGGGGAAGAACAAGGTAAGCGCGGCCACCAGAATTTTGGACAGAAGTCCCGACCCGGCCCAGAGAATGATGAGGGGAGCAATCGCGACCACGGGGACCGCCTGCGCGGCCACCACGTAAGGGCCCACCAGTTGTTCCAGGAAGGGGCTCTTAGCCAGAAGGTACCCCAACACGGTGGCCGTGAAGAGCCCCAACCCCAGTCCCCCGCCGATTTCCAGGAGGGTGATCCGGGTGTGGCGCCACAGCGTTCCATCAGCCAGCGCGACGAGGAACTTGTGCCACACCTGCGCGGGCGCAGGCAGGATGTAAGGAGGATAATGCTGCCAGCGGATCAATCCCTCCCAGGCCAGGAGGAAGACCCCAAACCCCAAAAGGGTGAACAGGATCCGGGTAAGCCGCGCCCCGGCCCATGTTACCGAGGGCCATGTCCCCCCTTTATCTGTCCATTTTTGCCAGGTGTCCTGCCAGCGCAGCATCGCCCCCCCTTGTAGAATGACAACGCCCCGGAGGACGGATTCCTCCGGGGCGTGCGCGAGCGTGCGGTCCGGCGACGGTCATCCGACACGAAAAAAGCCCCGCGGATGACCGTCGGGGCCTTCGCGCGATACATCCCTCCCTGACATGAAGTCCCCGGTGTCAACCCTCTCCAGAGTCCCTGTCAGGGATGGCAAGCGCGTCACGCGTTCGCTGTCTTGACCTTCTCCCATCCGGACTATACCGTCGGCTCCGGAATTCCACCGGATCTGCTGACACCTCGGTGCCGTCCTGTGACGGCTGGGTCCACGCTTTGGGGATGACATGGACCCCGAGGCCGCTCGCGGGCTTTTACCGCCGGTCGGGAATTGCCCCACACCTGGGGGCTCACCCTGCCCCGAAGGTCGTCCTCTTCACTTGTCTGTGTTGATTGACTGACAACACGCCGCGAATGGGCCTTGGCTTAGAAAGGAGAAGGGAAATTCGTGGGATTTTCGCCGTCGAAGGCGACGAATATCCCACGAATTCCTACTCCTTTTTTTACGCCGAGGTACACGTTAGATCTTACCATGCACTTACGTGGTGGGCAAGCCATTGCTGTCTTTTGGTAGGGCTTTTCAGAAAGCTTAATGGGTAGGCGATGGCAGGGTAGGCGACGGCATTGCCTTCGCCTACCCTGCCCGACGGCCTTACGATGGCTCAACCGCCGATACAGCGTCTTCGCGTGTCAGAACATTGAAAAGTCCTGGTCTTTTGGCGCTATGTCTCAGCGGCCGTACATGCCCACCAGTTGGCCCTGGGCCTTGATGTGTCCCTTCATGGCCTCCCGCAGCGCGCGAATCGACGTCCCGCCAGGGCGCTCCAGGTACGTGTCCAGCGCGTAGAGGGTGAACACGTAGCGATGGGGTTTGCCCGGCGGGGGACACGGCCCCCGGTACCCAATAAGTCGGAAGTCGTTGATTCCCTGAATGCCCAGCCCTTCCAACCGGGGTTTTTCCTTGGGCACATCCTCGGGCAGTTCGTTCAGGGTGCCTGGAATGTCGAAGATGACCCAATGCACAAACGTGCCCCCAGGCGCGTCCGGGTCCTCCACCGTGAGCGCGAAACTCTTGACCCCCTTGGGGACATCCGACCACGTGAGGGGCGGGGAGATGTCCTCCCCCTCACACGTGTACTTGTCGGGAATGGTTTCGCCGTTGGCAAACGCGGTACTGGTCAACGTGAGGGATGCCACGGGTTTTTCGTGTCCGAGGCCCCCACATGCATTGACTAGCACCGCCAGAATGAGCATAAGGAATATTAGGCTTCCTCGCCGCATGGGTCTTCCCTCTGGTTATTTCCCTGTGACCATGTACTCGGGTACAGGTTCACCGAGGATTTCCCGGGCCAGTTCGCGGTACCCCTTGTCCTCCAATTCCGCGAGGAAGCGTTCCGCCTCCATGGCCGCGGCTGCGCCCTGCCCCACCGATGTGGACACCTGCCGATAGCGGTGATCCGCGGCTTCGCCCGCGGCGAACACGCCAGGCACACTGGTGCGCTGATATTTGTCGATGGTGATGTACCCGCGTTCGTCCATGGCCAGTTGGCCCCGGAAAATGCCTGTGTTCGGGTCGTGGCCGATGAACACGAACACCCCGTCCGTGGGGAACTCGGTCACCTCGCCGGTCACCCGGTTGCGCAGGCGCACGCCTGTCACCTTCATGCCGTCGCCTAGGATTTCCTCCACCACGGTGTTCCAGATGAACTTCATCTTCTCGTTCTTGAACGCGCGCTGTTGGAGGATCTTGCTGGCGCGCAGTTGATCGCGGCGGTGTACCACGTACACTTCGCTCGCGTATCGGGTCAGGAAGAGCCCTTCCTCCATCGCGCTGTCACCGCCGCCCACCACGATGACCCGCTTGCCCGTGAAGAAGAAGCCGTCGCACGTTGCGCAGTAACTCACGCCCCTGCCCGTGTACTCGGCCTCACCCGGAACCTGCAATTTGCGGGCCGTCGCGCCTGTGGCCACGATGATGGTTTTCGCCTGGTACTCTTCCCCTGTCTCCGAGGTGACCACAAAGGGCCAGCGTTTGAAATTGACCGCGGTGATGTACTCATAGACCACCCGAGTGCCGAATTTCTCGGCCTGCTTCTGGAAGCGTTCCACCAATTCCGCGCCGGACACCCCATCCGGGAAGCCCGGATAATTTTCCACCTCATATGTCAGGCTCACCTGTCCGCCGATCTCATGCCCTGTGAAGAGCAAGGGATCCAGGCTGGCTCGTGCCGTATAAATGCCCGCGGTCCACCCCGCAGGCCCGCTGCCGATAATAATGACATTCTCCACTTTATCGCTCATGGGTCTGCCTCCTTTGCCGTGTTGCTGATTGACACAGACGGGAAACGACCGCCGTGTAATAATCGGCCCCCCCGCTGTGCTCAAGCACGCATTTGGTTAGATGCAAAACGTCCCGAAACGTTTCGCTTTTAGGCCAAATCACCCCAATAATGCATCAAAATGGCCGCGGCAATCACTCCGGCCGTCTCTGCCCGCAAAATCCGTGGACCCAAGTGGACGATTGTGGCCGTGTGGCCGTGTGCAGCCTCCACTTCTTCTTGAGTAAATCCTCCCTCAGGACCGATGAGTAGAGCTACTTGTTTGGGTGGCCCTCCTTGCTCACGGAGGACTTCCCTTAGGCGGGGAATGTCCTCGCCGGTGTGCGCGAGGAAAACTTTATCATAGGTCGGGAGGTCCTGGAGAATGTGTGGAAACATCTGAACATCCTGGAGCGTCGGTACTCTAGAACGGCCACACTGTTCTGTGGCTTCAATAAGAATGCGCTTCCAGCGGGCCCGCTTTTCGCGACGTCGGACCACGGTCCGTGCAGTGATAATAGGGATGAACTCGCTGATACCCACTTCCGTTCCCTTTTGAAGTACCCAATCCATGCGTTCCCCTTTCACTAGAGATTGGTACAATGTGATGTGAAAGGGAGGATCTGCTTGTCCTTTTTCGCGTCCTACAATGGTGCCCCACGCGGCCCGTGATGAGACCTGCTCCAAACGTACGGTGTACACCCACCCGGAATTGTCGAACACAAAGACCGCGGCCCCTCGTTCCAGGCGCAACACGCGAGCGATTTGTCGGCTTTGTTCCGGAGAAAAGTAGACTTGTGTACCTCGAATTGACTCAGGAGGAACAAAGAACCTCATTTGCGCACCCACAACCCTATCCAATCTCCTTCCCGCACGCGTTTGATAATATGTCCGCCTCGTGCACTTACAGAGAGTAAGATGTCCGTTTCGCGGTCTTCTATGATACCGGAGAGGATAATATGTCCGCCCTCGCGTACTGTATTCCACAATCCTCGGTCCAGTAGATTTAAGATGACGTGAGGTAAAATGTTCACGACAACCAGGTCGAATGTTTCATTTCGGGGAAGTGATCCCTCACGCACTTCGACTCGGTTTTCTACCCGGTTCTCTTGGATGTTTTTGCGTGCTGCGGCGATGGCTTGGGGATCAATATCGGTCGCCACCACGTGTTTCGCGCCGAGTAACGCGGCCGCAATCGCGAGGATACCCGATCCGGTACCCACATCGAGAACATCCATTTTCGGGGTTAAAGCGTCCTCCAGGAGTTGAAGCGCCAAGCGTGTGGTGGGGTGCAAGCCTGTACCGAAGGCCAATCCCGGATCCAGCCGGATAATCACCATCTCCTTGTCCACGGCAGGCACTTCTTCCCAAACGGGAAGGATGACCAAACGACGACCGACGCGAAGGGGATGGTAATGCTTTTTCCACGCGTGGGCCCAATCTTCCTCGTCGATAACGCGGATGTGCGGTTGTGGCACGGGCTGGATGAGGTTCAAATGTCCCAGAGCGGTTTCAATACGCCGTGCACGTTCCCACCCTTCAGGTGATTCCACGATGTATGTGCGCACGGTGGCTTGCAGGTGATGCACATCGCCCACGGGATCAAACCCGTCGATTTCTATGACCGCGGATGGCTGCCCTTCTTGTGCCGGGTTTAACCGGTTGAACACTTCGCTTACTGCTTCCGCGACTTCAGGGTCTACCGTCACGCTGATCTCTATCCAGCGCATGAGGAATTCCCCTCCTTTCACAATAATAGTACAATTCTCCCAGGGGCCTGACAAGTATCCCTGCACCGGCTTAGGGCTTTTCAATGCTCTAACACGCGAAGACGCTGTATCGGCGGTTGAGCTATTGTAAGGCCGTCGGGTAGGCGACGGCATTGCCATCGTCTACCCGTTTGCCCCTGAGTGTAAGATCTCCGAAAAGCCCTGCACCGGCTTAACCGACGAGGATGGTCCTATGGAAGAGTACAGGTTTTGTCCCCGTTGCGGGCACAAGTTGGAATTCAAACAAATGGGCGATCGGGTGCGTCAGGTCTGTCCCCGGTGCGGTTTTGTCTTTTACGTCAACCCCACACCGGCCGCGGGCACGTTGGTGGAGGATGATGGACACGTGCTCCTGATTCGGCGCGCGGTGAACCCGCGCAAGGGGTACTGGGCCTTCCCCGCGGGGTACATGGAAGCAGATGAGAGCGCGGAGGAGGCGGCCATTCGGGAGACAAAGGAGGAGACCGGGCTGGATGTGGCTTTGGACGCGCTGCTGGATGTTTTCTCTTTTGAAGATGCCACCCATCAGCGGGGCGTTCTCATCCTTTATCGCGCCCATGTAGTAGGGGGTACGCTCCAGCCCGGCGACGACGCAGAGGACGCGCGCTGGTTCTCTCCTCAGGAATTACCTCCCGACGAGGAGATCGCGTTTGATACGCACCGGCGGGCCCTCCGGGAGTGGTTACGCACCCGGGCCGTGGTGTACCGAGAAGCCGGACCCGACGACATGGCCGAAGTAGGGCAATTGATTGAGGAATACGATCAGCCCCGTTGGGACCTGGACGCGTACTTGCAAGACCCGGCGCGCACGGTGATTGTAGCCAAAGATCGGGGGCGGGTGGTGGGATATTGCGGCCTTCACGTCCTCCCCGACCGGTCCGAAGCCCTCATTCCTCACGTTTTCGTGTTGCCCAGTCGGCGACGTTGGGGCATTGGCAGCCACTTGATCCGCCGGGCTGTGGACGTGGCCCGGGACGCGGGTGTTCGCATGGTCACCACAGAGATTGCCGCTGGCAATGTGGGGATTGTCGTGTACTTGAAGTTAGGCTTTGAAGTGTGCGGGTTAATCACCCGTCCCATCGAGGGTGGGCCCCGGGAACCCCGGTTGCTCCTATGTTACGAGATGAAATCGGGATGAAAGTCGCTGCCGTCGTGTTAGCGGCCGGCGAAGGACGTCGTTTCCGCGCGCCGAAACAGTTGGCCCGTTGGCGCGGAAAACCCTTGCTTCTGCACGTGCTCGACGCGTTGCGTGGCGCGCGAGTCTGCTGTGTGAGGGTGGTTATTGGGGCTTACGCGGATCGTGTCCGCCCTGTGGTCGAGGCTTGGGCCGATACCCAGCGACTTCCGTGGTCCGATTGGGACGTGGTGTTGAATCCCCACTGGAGAGAGGGCTTGAGTACCAGCGTGCGGGCCGGATTGGCGTCTCTCACATCGGTGGACGCGGCCCTTTTCCCCTTGGCCGATCAGCCGCGTGTGACTGCGGACTTATTGAACACTCTTATCGCGGTATACGAACACGAGCGTTCACCGATTGTCGCTCCACGGTACAACGGCCGTCCCGGCGCGCCTGTTCTGTTTGATGCTTGCCTTTTTCCCGCGCTCAACGCTTTGCGGGGGGATGTGGGCGGGCGTGCTCTTATACGGGATCATCCCCGGTGGGTGACCTGGGTGGACTGGCCGGACGCGAGCGCGGGATGGGATGTTGATGTCCCCCAGGATTTACTCCTGCATGGCGCTTAGTTTGTCCTCAATCTCTTTGAGCCGTTGCAGAAGTCGCTCGCGTTCCTCCTGCAGCTTTTCGATCTCCGCTTCCGAGAGCGATTCCGGTTGTTTTTGTACGCGGCTATCCGTTACTATCACTTTCATGTGATATCCCCAGACGAGGAACGCGGTGAGCGCAGGGCCGGATGCATTGACGATTTCCCCCCAGAGCCTCTGCTCCTCGACCCCCAGGATCCAGAGCCAAACGTGTTGGGCCACCCGGGACAGGTCTACGATAACAATAAGGCCGGCAATCAGCGCGAAACCGTACAGGTAGATGCGTCTGAGCAGTGAGGTCCTCTCCTGAGGCCCCGCGTCGGGGAGGTGGATCCACTGTTGGGCCTGCCGCCAATGCCAGACCCACGTAGGCAATCCCACGGCACTCAGGGCGATGCCCGTCGCAAGGGGGTGATGCCACCAAGCCGGTAAAATGGAGAGGTCGGTGGATTTCCAAAGCCATGCGTGCGTCAGAACACGTATAATGTCCGCGATTCCCCACCACGCTACGGCCAAGCCTACCGCAGAGGCAAGGTAGATATACAACCGTTCCACAAGCGATGGATACGCTTTTTGAGACAAGCGTTCGGGCAGGAGGTGATGGCGGTACGTCCACCACACCGTCCATCCCACAGGTAAAGCACTTAGCGCAAGACTCAGCAAAGGCCACCATTGTTCACGGGGGCCAAGCCTTGTCCCGAACATCCACAAAAGGCCTTGCCGGAGCAGGTACGCAAGGGCAACGAGAAAGACGGCCAAGCCCAGCGCAATGCCGACATAGTAGTACGCTTGACGTAATAGGGACCTCCGCTCTGAATCGGGGGCTGTAGGTCGACTCCAGCGTTCCTCCCAAAACCAACCTACACGCCAAAGAAGCAGGCCTATGAGGAGGGTTGCCCCCTGATCGGCCAGGGAAACCATCCACCAGGAGCCGAGTCCTAGGTAAGAGGCCGGCGTTTTGAAAGGGGGGAATATCGCGTAGCAAATTAGCTGCAAAAAGCCGATGGTCCCCACGATGCTGAAGTAAAGCCCGCCAATTCCGACGAGAAAGACGTAAAGGCGACGCCACGTGGCAGCCCAACCCCCTTCACGGCCGAAGTCGCGATCCTGTCTCACGAGCAGGATGCCGTACCAAAGGAGGATAAGCCCGCCTAGGAGAACTGTGGCCCTCTCCAAGAGGTTGATGGCCCACACGGTGAAATCTGTGAGGGGGTAGCCGAGAGCCGCTCTCAGCAGATCTTTCAACACTTGATACAAGGAAACGGCTGCGAGAACCGTTCCTAACGTGAGGATAGCGTAAATGTACAACTTTCGGAGGGAGGCGTGACGCTCCTCTGCATCCCTCCCCAAACGTGCTATCCACCAAGCGTGCCCCACGTGCAGTGGAAATGTGACCACAAGGACACCTGCCCATAGGGCGAAATCCTCCACCTCAAAACCCAGTCGGAACGCGTGTTGGATCAGGATTTGGGCCAGATTGATTAATCCCGACAGGATTCCCACCAGGCTCGTATAGGCCATGACGTAGATGTATATCCGTTGCACGTTACGCATCAGTCACCTCCTTGAGGTGCTGTGTCGTCCGGTTGGGCGCGCGGGGGGATCGGAATGGGGATAGCCTCAAATTCCGGATACACGCCCGGTAATTCTTGGGTGAGACGCCATTGTCCGTTCTGCCGTTTTAGGTGAACGGATCTTACCTCTACGTGGACGCGACGTCCCCAAAAGGGTTCGGTGTATTCTCTAATGAGATACACGGGCACGTAAGCCGTATCGCCTTCCACGGCGGCCGTACCGATTCGCAATTCTCCGTGCCGAACAAATTCAACATGAAGGTGTACGATTTTAGGGTGATGTTCCCCATAAGGGGGTGTGGCAAAATAACTCAGGAACCGGTCCACGTCGTCGTACAGGGCGGCTACATACGCGTTGTACACCACATTTTCCGGCTTAGACTCGTCCGTTCGGTATTTCCATTGATATAGTTCGGTGCGATGCCGAAGCGCCACGACCACGCCCGTCACTAAGATGACGATGACGATGGCGCTTAAGATCGCCCAGAACACACGGTCTTCTCTCATTAGTATAGCCTCCTTCATCATAAGCTGGCAGCTGATTGACTGACAAAACTCTGCGAATGTAGGTTGGCTTAGAAAGAGGAAGGGA
>CAYPUG010000004.1:0-33412 GCA_964413905.1 uncultured Anaerolineae bacterium
CTGTGGAAGTATCTGGGGTCAACGCGATGTAAGGGAGGTGGATATCGTCTTGTTGGCCTTGTCGGATCGCGTGTAAGGTGTCTTCCATCCCCACGAATGCGGGCACGGCATCACAGAGCGCCCGTCCTGCCCAGAATGCCCGGGAGGTCGCGATGATGGCGTTGGTTTCATCCGTGACCAAGTAAGTGATTCTGGCCCATTCTAATGCTCGGTCTGAGAGGCCGGATAGTTCATGCATGGCCACCTCGCTCTTATTTGGGAGATGGGGAGTGCGGTGCGTGTACATGTTCGACAATGTGGGTTGCCAGCGTCAGAAACGCTTCTTCTACGTTCAAACCGGTGAGCGCGCTGGTCACGAGAACGGGAGCGGCACCCGCTGCGGCTACCCGGCTCATCTGGTGCCAGATCTCTGCTTCGTCGGTGAAGAGATCCGCTTTGTTTAGCAGGATGACGAGTGGGGCCCGGGAGACGGTATCGAGAAACGCGCGGGCGTACTCGTGAAGTCGTTCGACCGTGGTTGGTCGTGTTAAGTCCGCCACCAGAAGCGCTCCGGCAGCGCCCCGATAGTAACTGATGGACAGGGGGGAAAAAGGGGTACCGCCGGCCAGATCCCAAATGACCAGGGTGAGTTCTTCCCCCCTAGGTTCCGGCAGAATGACCGTTTTCTGGGTGATGTGGACGCCAATAGTGGCCTGATAGTTTTCCCGGAATTCATCGTAGACAAACCGACGGACTAAACTGGTCTTACCGACGGCGAATTCGCCTAACAGGCATATTTTGTAATATGTGTTGTGCATCTTCCTTTCTCCGTGGCGCGATGTCAGCGGTGTTGTTCTACACGGTAATACAGAAGCCACATTATCAATATTTTGTCTGCTTAGACCAAGCCAAGGTTACATGCCTGTGAACTTGGGGCCGGAACGCTCGTGTTTGTGGTGCTTCCCTCGTGACGGCAAGAAGGTCGGTATTTGGATGCCAATAGGTATGGGGCATGGGGGTGGAAGTCGGTGTGGATGTAGGCGTTGGGGTCCACGGGGGCGTGGGTGTAAGGTAGGAGACGGCCGTGGGCATTAAATGGGCCAGGATGTGAGGCGACGCGCGATACAGGCCCCAACTGCACAAAAACAGGACGATCACCAATGCGCCGGTGATAATAGCCAGTCCCAGGGTGGGTACCCCCGTCTGAACAGGGCGCTCCTCGTGTCCTTCGAAGGCGAGGAGGTGCTGCAAGTAGGGTTCCAGCACGGAAGTGAGTGTGCGGCGCTTTTGGGGGTCATGAAGATCGTCCCCGTGGTGCGTGTATATTTCTGCCAGCACCGAGCGTAAGTGATGGTGCGCTTCCTCTGGAGGTACGCCCACACCGACCCAGGCGATGTACACATCCGGTCCTTCTTCCATCAACACGATGTACCGGTCAATTTGCAGTTCGTACACCGTGCCCGGTTCACCGTTGGCAAAGGTTTCTCGGGCGAAGTTCCGAATGGCCGTTAGGAGGGCGGCCGTCAAATGGGGGTCTCGGCCCGGTAGTGCGTTTTCCCTCTGAGCCTGAGCGAGAATAAGGCCGCTCTCGTTGTCGATCAAAAAAACCGCGACCGAATCCCAGGGGAGGGCTTCTCGGAGGACAAGTTCTTCTGGGGGAATGCCGCGTAGCCGGGCCCATAACCGTTTGATGAGAAATTGGATGCTGGTAGCCTGACGTAAGCGTTCGTCGACTCGTCGTGCCAGCGCCTGAAATGCTTCACGAACCCTACGCGCGATGAGTTCGCCGATGATAGGCATTAGGGCCGTGATCATCGCTTCGCGGTTTTCTTCAATTTGATATTTGATTGCGTCGGCTATGGCCGGACTTAGGGCTTCGGCGATTTCTTTCGGGTGGGAGCGGGAGCGATGAGCAATGGCCTCGCTGATAACGGGCTCGATAATACGCAGGAATTCTTCTGGGTTCTCAATCCGAGCTTTGAGGTGTTCAATCTCCGCCTGTAACTGCTCCAGAACTTCCCGGTCCTGGGCCAGGAGAATGTCCCGCAGTGTGTCCAGGTCTGATTTACTGCTCATGTTGTTCGAACAACTCCTGCAGGCTTTCCGTAACCGCCCCACCCTTCAAGCGAGAACCCAGTTCGATGAGCAGATCGCCTAACGCCTCCTCCGCGACGGTTATCTCCTCCAGCTCGTCCATACGCTTCTGGAGGCGCGTATAGAGTTGATCCACTTGCTTGCGCAATTCTTGGAGGACGTGGCGGTGATTCTGTTCCACCTTGGCTTCCAGGGCATCCACCCGCTCCCAGAGTTCGTCCAATCGTTCCTTTTGTCGTTGCAATTCATCCTCGATGTTGCGGAAACGACGTTCGTATTCCCGCATGTGGCTTCCAAAGAGAATATCGCGAACGCGGGCGATCTCGTCCGCCTGGGTAGGGGATGTGGTCGGGACTTTCTTCTCTGTTGCCATGTGTACTCCTCCTTGTGGAACATAAATTAAAACATCGTGGGAGCACAATAAGTGCATGCGTGTTGTATATTATGCCGATAATTCAGGAAGTAGGCAATTACCGGAAGTTCTTAAGAAGACTGAAAAAGAGGATAGAAGGTTACATTTTTTCATGCAATCGTTTCTACTAACATAAAATCGGTTCCAGATGTTTTGGTAGGTATCCGCTGGATTGTTGATCATCCTTTCGTTGGTGTCATTTGTATGGGGCAAGAGAGAAATGCGTGAGATGTTCGCTGCTTTCCCAAGTTTTGTCGCTCAATCAGAAGCCCTGTCTTTGTACTGTTCGAGGTTGACAAATTACAGAAAATGATGTATAACCTTATGTGGGGTTTTGTCCCTCGATAACCAAGTTCCCTTGGGTTTGTAAATATTCGTTAACCGAGAGATATAATGGTCTGCGAGACATCCATTTCTCCTGTGTGCCGATGCCTACAGAGCACGAGGCGTCGCTCTGTTGGCGTTGAAAAAGAGAGGTGAAGGGGGGCGTATCTTACACGGAATGTAAAGGTGAACTTTTACTCCGTTCCACACCTTGCCCTCACGGGGGAACTTGACGTTTTGCCTCTTTTCTCTAAAACTAGCATCCATTTGCAGGGCTTCGTTAGTTACTTGAGTAATAAACGTATGGGATAATAACCAAGACGCCACAGCACAAAAAGCGCGTTATATTGGCCAATCAGGGTCTATATTATAAATGTTATCCAGGAGGGTGTATAGTTGCGAGATAATGATTTGACTCGTCTTGCTCGTTGGGTGATCCCGGGGTGGCTATATATGTTATTAGGGGGACTTTTTATTGGATTGGATATATTGATTAGCGAGCCTTATCGAGTACAGATGGTTATTGATCTTATACGCCAATATAAACCGCCTCAGGAAATTATCCTGACATTGGTGGCTATATTGGCTGCTGCAAGTGTTCCGATAGGCTTCATTATCTACCAGATATATTTCTACATTCGCTGGAATAGCCCATTCTCTAAGAATGGTATATTTTTATTTAGTCCGGGAAGAATGTGGGATATCAATTTTATAAGCAAATGGATAGATGAAGAAGAAAATGTGCAAACTAATGCAAACATGAGAGGCACTGATGTTGATTCTGGTGAGATGAGCGGTAGATTTCAGGGATGGCGAGGCGATAATTGGGCAAATTTATGGAAAGAATCCTCTTTATTTAACAGTCATCATAGATATAAATGGATATATTATGAGATAAGATTATATTCTGCGATAGATAAGATTCTTTCCGAAAGATCGGGTATTGGCTTTCCGTGGTGGGATAGGCATAGGTATTTGCATGAGGTGGTACATACGTTAGGGGCAGCCCTGAATGCTTTAGGACTTGCTTTTTGGAGCTATATGTTTGTAAAGGGATACTGGATTTTTTGGTCGTATAAGTATAGAGGTGGAAGCTTAATTGTGAATTACGTAGTTATTCCAATATTATTAACTATGTTGCTACATGCGGTTTTGCACAGCGAACAGAACGTCTTCAGAAGTTTGCTGGTTAATGATGTAGGCGAAAACATAGAAGAAAACGATCCTGTTTATTACATCAGACTCCCTCATCGTGTCTCTTTTATAATCTGTCGCACTGTTGGTCGGGTGCTAAAAAGTTTCTGTGGTGAAGATCCAGATAAAATATCTCTTGGCCATCCGAGTTATATGCTAATCATGTTATCATGGATATTGTTTTTGACTTCTGTTCCTGGTGTTTTAGAAGGGTGGAGAGCGATTAGATATGCTCCTGTATTACTAGAGTTTATATTGTTCATGCCCTTCATAGTAACATTTAGAACAGTTCGTGTAGAGTTTAAGCGGGGAAGGATCGTATTTGCTATGGTGCTTGTAATGTTTACTGTGATCTCTTTTCTCTATTCGCATGTAAGTAGCGTTATAAGATTGTTTGATGTGGGAATGTATTTTAATCTGCTCATTTATCTAACTCTGTGGATGGTCTTCTTTCTAAATAGAGAAGGGGCACGTTTCGACTTACTCTCTATGGAGAATTTCTTACTTATGACAGAAAGGGGGGAACATGGATTTAATAATTGAGGCTTGGCCATATATGTATTTCGGAGCCGGTTTGATTGCTGCTGCGATCCATGACTATGATAGAAATGGTCGCAATGGACCCAAAAAGAAACATATAGAGGATACTCAGATAAGGGATTTTGCTATAGGGACCGCTCTCTTTCTGTTAGGACCTTTAGGACTCGTCGGTGAGTGGTTTCTTCAGCATAAGAATGGGCAACAATTGTAGGAATTTCCTGGTTAAGCGAATATTCACCGGAAGATCTCGGCCCCTCGGATGACGCATAGCCTCGCGTATGCGTGCAAGGTGTTGTGGCATGTTCGCTACTCCTGAAAGCGAACATGCCACAGTGGGTTGCCTGCTTCCCTTTATTCCAGGAAGATCTCGACGCGTTGTTGGTCTTCCGCATCCTGCACGTCGATGATCTTGCCCATCTCCCCGGTAGCGACGGCCTGTTCTAGGGCCCGCGTTACCTCTTCTGACTTGATCTTATCCTCCGTCCCACCAAGGCTTACCCGTCCCCCTAACTTAAGCCCGAACTTCACCAAAAGCCAAGGAACCCGTATGTTCACTCGTTGGGTATCGGTTCGAAGGTCGGTGACCCGGATACGGAGCCAGCGTGGGCTTTGGGTTGTGGTGACCTTTTCCTCTTCTGGTGTCGGAGGCGTAGAGTCTAACGCATCCAACAGGCGTGCCGCTTCCTCGGGCGATAGGGTACCGTCCGCGACCATTTGCAAGATCTTCATGCGTTCTTCGTTTGTGCTCATGGGATTTGCCCTCCTTAGTGTTTAGTGACCGCGTAGTCGTTGCACGGCTTCGTCCACGCTGATGCGACCGGCTGCCAGGTCATCGAGCACGGCCCGCCGGTCCACGTCCCGGGAAGGTGTGGACTCGGTCTCTTCGGCCTCGTAGCCTAGGGCCCGGATGACCGCGAGGAGTTTGTTGCGGGCTGTGGGGTAGGAAATGCCCAAGATCTCCTGCACGCGGTTGAGTTTCCCTTCAGCCCGAAGAAAGATCTCCACGAACTCCTGGTGTTCGGGGGAAAGACGGGCCAGTCGTGGCAGGGTGAACGTGCCTTCCAGTTGAGTCCCACAGTGGGCGCACTGCAAGCGTGTGACGTGGAGTTCACGTCCACATACCGGACATGTGCCGGGCAAAGGATACATGTGCACCTCCTACTTTTTTGTGTGGATTGGCCAATCCTTGAATATTTTACACCGTAACTTTCATCTTGTCAAGTGAATGGTGAATATTATCGATTCGAGAATTTATATTCTGAAATACCGCTTCTGCCAATCCTGGGGGGGGGCTTATGAGGTTATGAAAGCGGCGCCGGGTCGCCGCATTCCAAAGATTTAGGCACGTGGAACTATTCCGATGAAGGCATTGGTGTTACAATAGTGAATGAGCGATAGGGTATGGTGACGCCTGATACCCGCAAGGGGGGACTATGCCGTTCTCGCCCATGTCTTTTTTGGATAAAATTCGCCGTCAGCGGTGGTACAGGCACCAGATTGTGCATGTGGAGCAGATCCCGGGACGCCCGGCCCGCTATGGATCCTTGGATCATCCCCTTTCGCCCCGGCTGGAACGCGCGTTGAGGCGTTTAGGTATCACCCGTTTTTACGTCCACCAGGCCACGGCCATTAACCTGACCCGCACCGGTCATCATATTGTGGTGACGACCGGCACGGCCAGCGGTAAAACATTATGCTATAACGTGCCGGTTCTGGAAGCGTTGGACGAGGATTGGCGTGCCCGCGCGCTTTACCTCTATCCCACCAAAGCGTTGGCCCAAGATCAGTTGCGCAATCTGCGGGCCCTCACTCACGAGGAGTTCCCCAACGTTCTTTTCGGAACGTATGACGGGGATACCCCTACACCTACCCGTTCCCGCCTGCGCAAGGAAGCCCGCATCATCCTGACCAATCCTGACATGTTACACGTGGGTATTCTTCCCCACCACACTCTTTGGGCCTCGTTCCTCCGCGGGCTGCGTTACGTGGTGATTGATGAAGCCCACACCTATCGAGGCATTTTCGGTTCCCAGGTGGCTTTGGTGCTGCGACGGTTGTGGCGTTTATGTGCCCATTACGGAAGTACGCCGCAAGTCATTGCCACCTCTGCCACCATCGCGAACCCCGCGGATCACATCCGACGTCTCGCGGGCGTGGACGCGGTGGTAGTGGATGAGGATGGTTCACCCCGGGGCCCCCGAACGTTCGTGTTGTGGAATCCTCCGGTCCTTGACCCTCGTCTTAACTTGCGGCGCAGCCCCAACACTGAGGCTACACATCTCATCGCCGCGCTGATGCAGGAGGGGGTGCGGACGATCGCGTTCACCAAGGCCCGGCGCACCGCGGAATTGATTCTTCGCTATGTGCGCTTTGCTCTTTCCCAGGTGGCGCCCTCGTTACGGGATCGCATTGCCGCCTATCGCGCAGGCTACCACGCGGTGGACCGTCGGGAGATCGAGCGTCGCCTCTTCTCCGGGGAGTTGTTGGCCGTGGTCGCGACCACGGCCTTGGAGCTGGGCATCGACATCGGGGATATGGATGCCAGTATTCTGGTGGGTTTCCCCGGCACGGTCGCGTCCATGTGGCAGCAAGCGGGCCGGGCCGGCCGGCGGGGGAACAGCCCTTCCCTCTCCGCGTTGATCGCTTATGACGATCCTATGGAGCAGTATTTCATGCGCTATCCTCAGGAGCTGTTTGGGCGTCCTGTAGAAAACGCACTCATCAACCCGGATAATCCCTATCTCCTGCGAATGCATTTGCCCTGCGCCGCGCGAGAACTTCCCTTGGTTGTGGACCCCCCGCCGAACACGCGGGCCTTGGATGATGAGCAGCTCTTCGGACCCCACTTTCCTCACGTTATGCGGGATCTGGAGGAACAAGGGATTCTCACGTATCGGGGGGGACGGTGGTATTACATGGGACGGGATTACCCCGCGCGGCGGGTCAGCCTTCGTTCTATCGACGCAGACCGGTTTCTCATCGTTGAGGAGGAAACCGGTCAAATTGTTGAGGAAATTGAGGCAAGTACCGCGGCTCATCGTGCCCATCCCGGAGCGGTGTATTTACACATGGGGGAGACATACCTCATCACTCGTTGGGATCCGGATCGACCGCGTGCCTACGCGCGACGCGAGGCATTGGATTATTACACGCAGCCTATGGAATTGCACGATATCCGGGTGACACGTTCCCTGGCGAGCCGGACCATGGGGCCGGCGGTCGCGCATTTTGGCGAAGTCCGAGCCTGGAGCCAAGTTGTTGGGTATCGGGTGAAGCAGCTGTTCACCGAAGAAGTGTTGGCCGTAGAGGATCTGGACATGCCCCCGACGGTGTTCGACACGCGAGGGGTGTGGTGGGTGATGCCGCCTTCCTGGGAATCCGAATTTCGAGAGCGGGGCTACGACTTTGCCGGCAGCCTCCACGCGGCAGAACACGCGTGCATTGCTTTGCTCCCCATGTTTGCCATGTGCGATCGGTGGGATATCGGCGGGGTGAGTACGGTGCGCCACCCGGACACGGGAACACCTCTCATCGCGATTTACGATGGGTTCCCCGGCGGCGTGGGAATCGCAGAGAAGGGGTTCCACTTACTGGAGGAACTCTGGGAGGCTACGCTCCGTCTTATTGAGGGATGCCCTTGTGAGTCCGGATGTCCCAGTTGTATTCAAAGTCCGAAGTGCGGTAATAACAATGAGCCTCTTGATAAGGCTGGCGCTATTTATTTACTGCGACGTTTGTTGGGCAAACCGGACTTTTGACAAGTCGCTCCGATGGTGAGAACGTATCACGAGGGTTTGTACGGCTGTTGTATAGCGCGTGAAATACCCTGACGTAAAAGAGCGGGTGGACATGCGTGTGTTTCGGCGGGAGGAGGATGAACGCCATGAAGCGGTGGACCTTGTTCAGCGTGATAGCGGGACTACTGTTCGGCCTCGTGGCTTGTGCCGCGCCCCAGGGCAATGACTTGACATATCAGGGTGTCACCGAGGTGACGGTGAAGGTGGGGGAATTTGTCCCGGGCACGGGTATTCAGTTTGTGCGCCAGACGGAGCAAGGTGCGGAGGTGAACATCGACGGACAGAAACTCGTTCGGTTGGTGGGGGATGCGTTGAAGTGGGAGGGGGAGGTCCTTCCAGGGGCAACACTCTCCGTGAATCTGCGGGTCCTGCACATTTCTGCGGATCGACTCTTGACCTCTGGGGTGGTACGCATCCGCTTAAAGGGTGTGGATCCCCGGGCCGGAGCCGTGGACAAAAGTCGTCCGGTACGATATACTCTGCCTGTCACGTATAAGGTGAACAAAGGAGAACGTATTCCGGGGACCACCATTCGTTTTGTAGGCCCCACCGAGGGCAAGGGCGCGACTTTCGAGGGACTTGAAGGGTATCCTTATCGCTCCATTGGGGATTCCATCTTGTGGGATGGGCAGTTGATGCCCAATGTGGACATTCACTTGAACTTGCGGGTTGGGTATTACAATGATTCCTTTGTGCAAGTGCTTGGAACGGCGACTATAGGCCTGACGCCATAATCCGGTAAGGAGGGCACGTCATGACTAAGGTGGCATTGTTAATCGAGGATTTGTTTCACGAAGCAGAGGGGCTTGTGCCGTATTATCGGCTCCAGGAGGCCGGGTTTCAAGTGGATGTAGTGGGTCCGGAGGCCAAGGTGTACACGTCCAAGTTGGGCTATCCCTTGAAGGCAAACGTTGCGGCAGCCGACGCCCGTGCAGATGAGTACGTCGCGGTGATTATTCCCGGAGGGTATGCACCGGACCGATTGCGACGGAGTGACGCGGTTATCCGTTTTGTCCGGGAGATGGACGCAAAAGGGAAGGTGATAGCGGCGATCTGCCATGCGGGCTGGGTGCTTGTGGAAGCAGATATCTTACAGGGACGGCGGTGTACGTCGTTTTTCAGCATTCGTAAGGATTTGGAGAACGCAGGCGCGTTGTGGGAGAACCGTCCTGTGGTGGTGGACGGTCATCTGATTACCTCACGAGGTCCGGATGATTTGCCCGTATTCCTGAAGACCATTGTGGAGGCGTTGGCATAAAGATGGTGTCCGGTACCGGGGATTCCGATCTCTCCCCCCGCACGTTGTGGATTGTGCGGGGGCTTCTTTTGTTGGCCTCTGTGCCTGCATGGGCCCTTTTGACGTATCCGGGCTGGCTTGCGTTCGCGGTGGGATTTATTCCCTACTTCAATTTGGAAGCGTGGTTGCGCTCTCCGGCCTTTCTTTGGGTTCCTCCCTACGGCGAAGATCCGGTCGGTGTGCTTACGCCTCCGGTGCCGGTGGTGGAGGCTCTGGCCGCGGGTATCATGAGGTTGGGTTGGTCTCCTCTGGCCGCGTTGCGCACGGTGATGGTGCTTTCTCTCGTGGCGAGTGTGTGGGGCGTGTTTGTGTGGCAGTCACGGCGAGTTAATCCTTGGGCTGCCCTGGCCGCGGCGCTGATGTGGTTGTATTCCCCGCCTCTTTTATATCTCGCGTACCGGTTGGGACACGTAAATGTGCTTCTGATGTGGGGCGTGGTGCCCTGGCTGGTCGCTCTGTTGCAGCCTGAAGGTGTGTCGTGGGGGCGTTTTTCCCGTTGGATGGGCGGGATAGGGTTTGCAGCGGCTTGGTTTCCGATGCTGGTCCGGCGACGTGAAGTGTGGGGCTTGGAAGGGCTTTTCCTCGTGGGTGCGTTTTTGAGCACGATGTTCGTTGGGTCTATCGTGGACCGTTGGGCCAGGGGCGGGCCATTACCCGCGCTGGCAGGGGGGGCAGCTGCCGCCTGGATGGTGTTTTCCTTGTTGGCTCCTCATTATGTGGACTATAAGCCCCCGCCACAACCCGTGAACCTTTTCTCTCAGGTCTCGTACGGGGGATGCGATGTCATCCTTCTGGACGTTCGGCGAGACGGCGTAGTGCGTCCCGGGGAGACGTTTCACCTGGTCGCACACTGGCAGCCGTTACGTCCTGTGGATCCCCGGTGGACGGTGTTTGTCCAGGTGCTGGATGCTCAGGATCGGATTTGGGGGCAGCAAGATGTGCCGTTGGCTTTGGGGCGGGTTGCCGCCTCGATCCCGGTGGGTGATGTGATCACCGGTACGTATACTCTCTCCGTTGCCCCGCAGGCGCCCACGGATGTGCGCGTGATTATGGGGTTGTACGACCGAACAACCATGCGACGCTTTAGCACGTTGGAGGGGTCTGACCATGTCACGCTTCCTTAGCCGTGTGGCCCGCCTGGGATGGGTGGGGGTTCTTCTCCTCTTGATGGTGCCCGCCATTCTGCCTTTTGTACAGCCGGGGTATTTTTGGAACGCCAACGATGCACGCCATGACGCATACTTTATCTTTGAGTACGATAGAGCGTTAAGGTACGGGGATTTGTATCCGCGGTGGCTGCCCGACGTGACGTTTGGTTATGGGTATCCGCTGTTCAACATTTACGCGCCGCTGGCCGTCATGGTGGGGGAGGGATTTCATCTCCTGGGTCTGGGATTTACTCAATCTGTAGAGATGGTGTTTGTGGTGAGCATTGTGCTCTCCGGGCTGATGATGTACGGATTCCTGGCCACGTTGTTGAATCCGGGGGCCGCGCTGGTAGGGGCTGTAGCGTATGTGTACGCTCCGTATCACCTTTTCGATATGTATCAGCGGGCCGCCATGGCCGAATCCTTTGCTTTCGTGTGGATGCCGGCCGTGTTGTGGGGGGTGTGGGCAGCGGTTCACCGACCTTCTTGGCGGAGTGTGGCGGGGTTGGGGTTCGCGTACGCCGGGTTAATGCTCACAAGCAACTTGGTGGCCGTTCTCTTCACCCCCGTTGTGATCGGATACGCCCTGGTGGAGGTGGGGCTTAAGGCAGGGCGATCTCTGCGTGGGGGGATACGCCATGGAGTCGCGCCCCTGGCCGGAGGTCTTATAGGATTGGGACTCAGCGCGTGGTTTTGGGTGCCCGCGCTTTTGGAGTTCAAGTATGTAAATCAAGCGCAATGGTATGGCGGATATTACGATTATCACCACCACTTTGTGTATTTCTTCCAATTGTTCAGCCCTCATTGGGGATTTGGTATCAGTGTTCCGGGGCCTAATGATGTGATCAGTTATCAGATCGGGGTGGTGGTGTATTTGTTGGCGTTGGGCGGTGTAGGGACCGCGTTCTGGAGGCGCCATCAGGAATGGTCGTGGATGGGACGGTATTGGGCGGTGGTGGCGGTATGGGCCACGTTTTTGACCACGGCGGCTTCGGTGTGGTGGTGGGAACATGTGCCGGGGGTGGCGTTCGCTCAGTTTCCGTGGCGTTATCTCATGCTGACGGTGGTTTCGGCGGCGATCTTGGTCGGCGGGGCCTTGCTGTTACCGTGGCCTGATGGACGATGGCGGTATGGGGTGACGTTGGGGGTGGCCGTTCTGTTGGTCTTGGGCTCGGCCGCGTATTTGCGGGTGGAGGTGGTCGAGCCGTTGCCGGAACAAGGGCCGGTGGGTTTACCGGCTCTTATGCGCTTTCAGGCCAGTGAGAATGAGATGACGGGAGTGACTGCATTTGCTCGGGCGATCCCTCACTGGTCGGGCTTGGCCGAGATTATGGTGCACGGTAAGGAGGTCCCGACACGGGTTGAATTTGGTCATGTGCAAGAGGATCCCGGCCTGGAAGTCACATTGTTGGAGTATCATGGTCATTGGGAGCGAGTTCTTGTAGAGGCCAAAGGGGAAGGACATGTATTGGTGTTCAACGTGCAAATGTACCCCGGTTGGACCGCGTACATTTATGATGAAACCGGTACGCAGTTGGAACAGGTGCTCTCCTGGCAAGAGTTGGGCGTGACGGATCCGTATGGTCTGGTGACGGTGCCGTTGCCCCCGGGCCGGCATGTGGTGGAATTGCGTTTTGCGGACACGTGGCCGCGACGGGTAGGGCGTGGAATTGCTTGGTGGACGTTGTTGGTGGTGATGGGGGGATGGATGTGGGAGGTGAGTCGTTCCCGAAGGAGGTGAAGGTGTTCTGCTGCCCGATCCCTTGTTGGCGGAGCGTCTTTTGTGGGGAGAGGATTTTATGATACATTAGGCGTTCTCGGAGCACATCTTGAGATGGGAGGCAACCGGGGATGGACGAGTTTACCCTTCCTCTCCCTGAGGAAAAACCCCATTATGTGAAGCGCATGTTCGCCGCGATTAGCCGGCGTTATGATTTGATGAACCGCATTATGTCTTTGGGGCTTGACAGGTCCTGGCGGCGCACGGTGGTGGAATTGTGCGATCTCCCCGCCCGAGGTCGTGTGCTGGATGTCGCGACGGGGACGGGGGACATCGCGATTGAAATTCGGCGCATGTATCCGCAGACACAGGTTGTCGGTGTGGATCTTACCCACGCGATGTTGGATGTGGGGCGCCAAAAGGCTCCGTCAGGCATTCGCTTTGTCCAGGGGGATGCGTTGTCCCTGCCTTTCGCGGACGGGACCTTCGACGCGGTATGTAGTGGTTTCCTCATGCGTAATGTGAAGGATATCGTCCAGGCGTTCGCGGAACAGCGGCGCGTGGTGCGGCCCGGTGGACGGGTGGTGTGTTTGGAGATCACGCATCCTCGTTCACAGGTGTGGCGGTATGTGTTCCGGATGTACTTTCTACACGTAGTGCCGGTGTTGGGGGGGGTCATTGGTGGGGATCGAGATGCGTATACGTATCTCCCGCGTTCGACGTTGGTTTTCCCGGATCCGGATGGGCTGGCGGAGATTATGCGGCAGGTGGGGTTGAGAAATGTGCGTTATCACATTCCTATCCCCGGCACCGTGGCCATTCACGTGGGCGAGGTGTGGTGATGTCCAGGTTAGTTGTCGGAATGAGCGGGGCCAGCGGACAGATCCTGGGGATTCGGCTGCTCCAGGTGCTGCGAGAGCGGGAAGATATTGAGACGCATTTGGTGATGTCCGCGGCCGCGCGCGCGACTATCGTGCAGGAGACGTCTTGGTCTCCGGACGCGGTGGCCGCGCTCGCGGATGTAGTGTACCGTCCGGGGGATGTGGGCGCGGCCATTGCCAGCGGATCCTTCGCGACTCTCGGCATGATTGTGGTGCCCTGTTCGATTAAGACGTTGTCTGCGGTGGCCCACTCGTACGCGTCAGATCTGTTAAGTCGAGCCGCGGACGTGACGCTGAAGGAAGGACGTCCCTTGCTCTTGGTGGTGCGGGAAACGCCTTTGCACGTGGGACATCTCCGCCTGATGGTACAGGCTGCGGAGATGGGGGCCATCATTTTCCCACCCGTGCCCGCGTTCTACACCCGACCCGAAACCTTGGAGCAGGTGGTGGATCAGTTGGTGGGGCGGATGTTGGCTCGTTTGAGGATTGAGAACACGTTGTTTCCAGAGTGGAGAGGGATGGGGGCCGCAAGGTAAGGGTGGGTTCGCCAGAAATGCATCCATTTTTGGTGTGAATGGCGTAACGGGCCTATAATTTGGGCCTGTAAGCGGCGTGCGGTTGTAACCCGTTAACGACAGTGCGAGGAGGCACGGCATGTTGAATTCCTATGCCGTTGTAGGCGTGTACCTGCTCATTGCGTTGGCTTTCCCCTTTGTCGTACTCTATCTTGTCAGTTTCCTCCGTCCAAGCAAGCCCAACCCCTTGAAGAACTCCACCTACGAGTGTGGTATGGAAACCATCGGCGACACCTGGGTCCAGTTTCGCGCCCAGTACTACCTCTTCGCCCTGGTCTTTGTGATTTTCGACGTGGAGGTGGTGTTCCTCTACCCGTGGGCAGTGGCCTATCACAAGTTAGGGCTGTTTGCCCTGGCGGAGATGGCTCTTTTTATCGGATTGTTGGCTTTGGCTTTGGTGTATGCCTGGAAGAAGGGTATCCTCGAATGGCAATAAGGGGAGGATAGCATGTTGGACCCGCTTATTCTCGGTACGTGGTGGAAGTCGTTTCTCGAGGGCCTGGGATTGTCGTCGGGCTGGATTGTTTTTATCAACGCCATCGTGGTGACGGTTATCCTGTTGGGGTTCGGGCTGACCAGCGTTCTCTTCCTTATTTGGCTGGAACGTAAGTTGGCTGCTCGCGTGCAGGATCGCCTGGGCCCGAACCGGTTGGGTCCGTATGGCCTTATCCAGACGGTGGCGGACGCGTTGAAATTGATGACCAAAGAGGACATCACGCCCGACAACGCGCACCGCATTGTGTATAATCTGGCCCCGGGCCTTTCGGTGTTCGCGGTGTTGATGTTGTTGCTCGTCATCCCCTTTGGCCCCGGTCTGATCGGGGTGGATTTGAACGTTGGGGTGCTGTTCATTGTGGCGATGGGTTCTATCGGAATTATGGCCGCGTTGATGGCCGGCTGGTCCTCCAACAACAAATACGCGCTTTTAGGCGCGTTCCGGGCGGTGGCTCAGCTGCTCTCCTACGAGATTCCCATGGTGCTGGCGGTTGCCGCGCCGGTGATCTTGGCGGGGACGATGCGCATGAACGGGCTGGCCGAAGCGCAGGAGGGGGGGCGCTGGTTCGGCATTGTCATGCCCACGATGTTCATTATTTACCTCCTGGCCGCGTTGGCCGAAAATGAGCGCACGCCCTTCGATTTCCTGGAGGCGGATTCGGAGATTGTGGCCGGCTACCACATCGAGTACAGTGGGTTGAAGTTTGCCTGGTTTTTCCTAGGCTTCTTCCTTAATACTCTGTTGCTGGCTTCTATTGCGACGACGTTGTTCTTGGGCGGTTGGCAGGGGCCGTTTGTGAAACAGGTGCCCCTTCTGGGGATCATTTACTATTTCATTAAGACGACGGTTATTATCGCTTTCTTCATGTGGGAGCGCGCAACGTTCCCGCGCTTGCGCATTGACCAGATGATGGCCTTTGCGTGGAAGGTGCTGGTTCCTATGGGGTTGGTTCTGGTCCTGGCCGCAGCCGCGGTGGCTAAGTTGCCTGTCGGTACGGGGCTGCAGAGTGTTATTCTGTTTCTTATTAATGTTATCGTCTTGGCCGTCGCGTTGGGGGCTATTGGGCGGCACCTGCGCAAGGAGGCGGAGCGGTATAAGGTGGAAGTGCGTCCTGTGCCTTCCACGAGCTGAGAGAGTGTTGTCCTGTTCACACACCTAGCGTATAGGAGCAAACGGGACCCATGGTCTTAGAAGGCGTTTTTATCATCGTTAGTTTGTTCACATTGGCCAGCGCGCTGATGGTGGTCACCCACCGAAACTTGTTCATCAGCGCTCTGTTCTTGGTGTCCACGTTTTTCGGCGTGGCGGCTTTGTATGTGCTGTTAGAGGCCGAGTTCTTGGCTGTGGCCCAAATTTTGGTGTACATCGGAGCCATTGCAACGTTGATTATTTTCGCCATTATGTTGAGCCGTGGCATGATGATGGGGCGCACGTCACCGTATAATGCCCAGGCGTTGTGGGCGGGTATTGGGAGTGTAGTTCTGGGGCTGTTGTTGTTGTACGTTGTGTCCTTCCGGGTGGATTGGCCGGTGACGGACGCACAGGTGCCCGCGGATACTATTTCGAACCTGGGTGCGGCCCTGGTGGGTCATTATGTGATTCCCTTTGAGGTGGCGTCGGTGCTGTTACTGGCCGCGTTGGTCGGTGCTGTGATGATTGCGCGGGAGAAAGAGTACTAGGGTTATCTGTACGGTGTGTTTAGCCCTGAACGCAAAGGAGTGCGCTTATGATTCCGTTGTCCTGGTATCTGGCCGTGGCCGCGATTTTGTTCGTCGTGGGGTTTTACGGCGTGTTGGCGCGGCGTAATGCGATCGCTATTCTGATGGGCATCGAGTTGATGTTGAACTCGGTGAACATCAATTTGCTCGCTTTTTGGCGGTACACCCATCCCACGGATGTGGCCGGCTTGGTCTTCGCTATCATCGTGATTACGGTGGCTGCGGCTGAGGCGGCTGTGGGGTTGGCGCTGTTCATCGCGTTGTACCGCCTGCGTGATACGGTGAATGTGGACGAGGTGGATTTGTTGAAGGGATGATGAGTCGCGGTTGCACGTTTCTGGTGGCAGGTTGTGCCGAGTTGTGAGGGATAACCTGTAGCCCGTAAAAACCGTAACCCTGTTGATTCGAGGTCGGCTATGAACGCAACGTTGTTTCTAATACCGGCATTGCCGTTTACGGCATTCGTTCTCATTGTATTATTCACGAATCAAAATAAGAAGGTCAGCGCCGGACTGACCATCGGTACGACGGCGGTGTCGTGGTTGTTGGGGTGGTACTTCGCGTTCCGGGCGTTTTTCTCGCCTCACGAGATCGCGACCGAACCCATCCGGCTGACTTTTCCCTGGTTCGCGGGTGGATATTCCGTGTTCTATACGGGGTTCCAGGTGGATGTGCTGACCGCGGCCATGCTCTTTATGGTGCCTTTCCTCTGTCTGCTCATCTTTATTTACTCGGTCGGGTACATGGAAGGCGACCCGCGGTTCAGTCGCTTCTTCGCGTACCTGGGCCTCTTTGCTACGGGCATGTTGGGCTTTGTCATGGCCGATAACATGCTCCTGGCCTTCATCTTCTGGGAACTGATGGGTGTGTGTTCGTATTTGCTCATCGGCTTCTGGTCTTACCGCAAGCCGGGAGAAACACACATCGACCACGCCCAGGTGATCCGGGCACGGAATGCATCCCTTAAGGCGTTTATCACCACCCGTGTAGGGGATACGGTGATGCTGGCGGGGATGGTCCTCCTCTACGCGATGACCGGCTCCTTGCGTTGGAGTGAGGTGCTCAGCCCGGAGAAATTGCACATGCTTACGGAGAAGATAGCGAATGTGCCCTTCTTCGGGTTGACGCCTTGGGCCACGGTGTTGGCCATTTTGATCTTCTGGGGGGCCATTGGGAAATCGGCTCAGTTCCCCCTCCACGTGTGGTTGCCCGACGCGATGGAAGGCCCCACCCCTGTGAGCGCGCTCATCCATGCCGCGACCATGGTGTCCGCGGGTGTGTATCTCATCATCCGCACGTTCCCGTTGTTCCACGCGGTGATGGAGGGCCACAACGGTGCGTTGCTCTTTGTGGCCTTTATCGGCACGTTCACGGCCTTTTTCGCGGCGACTATCGGTGTGGCTCAGTTCGACATTAAGCGGGTGCTTGCATATTCCACGATTTCCCAATTGGGTTATATGTTCGCGGCGTTGGGCATCGGTGCGTACATCGCCGCCGCATTCCACCTGATCATGCACGCGTTCTTCAAGGCGCTGCTCTTTCTCTCCTCTGGGTCGGTCATCCACGCGATGCATCATGGACATCACCTGGCCCATGAGCACGGACACGGTGACCATGCGGAGGAGGACCATTTCAACCCCAACGATATGCGGAACATGGGTGGTTTGCTGAAGAAGATGCCGGTCACCGGATGGACGTTTATCGCGGGGGGCCTGTCCTTAAGTGGGTTCCCGTTGATTACGTCGGGATTCTGGTCCAAGGATGAGATTTTGGCCGACGCGTGGCACGGGGGCCACTTGGTGGTCTTCTGGACGTTGGCTCTGGCTGCGTTCTTGACCGCGTTTTACACGTGGCGCCAGATTTTTATGACGTTCTTCGGCGAACCCCGCACCGAAGCCGCGAAACATGCGCATGAGAGTCCGAAGTCGATGACGGTGCCTCTCACCATCCTGGCCATCTTCGCGATTGCCGCAGGCTGGAGCGGCATTCCGGAAACGTTCCCCGGGCTGGGCGCGTTGGTCCATGGGTGGTTCCAGTCCTTTATGGCCGCGCAGGCCCACGCGATCGGTTTGGAGGTGGAACACTTGCCCTTTGACGTACGGCCGTTGCTCATCTCGGTGGTCTTGGTGCTGGGCGGTATGACTGCGGCGTGGTTGTTGTACGGCCGGCGCTCTAATGTGACGGAACAAGGGTATGTAGACCCGCTGGCTCCGGCACTGGGGGGCCTGTGGGTGGCCATGCACAATAAGTGGTGGGTGGATGAGTTATATCAGGGCACGGTGATCGCGTTTGCGAAGTGGTTTGCTCACTTCGCCTACGCGTTCGATGATAAGTGGGTCATTGACCCCATTGTGGATGGTGTGGGACGGTTTGGTCGCTGGCTGGCGGTGACGGTGCGGCGCTTTATCGACGAGCAAATTATCGACCGCCTGGTGAACGCGACTGCTTGGGTGTCCAACCTGGTGGGCGAGTGGGCTCGACAGATTCAGACGGGGCAGGCGCAGAATTATCTGCTGGCCATATTGCTGACGGTGGGTGTGTTGTTGGTGTTGGGGCTTGGCTGGTAAGTGGCAGGTTGGAGTCGTCGCCTGACATAAAATCGGGAACACGTAAATTATTATCACTCCTAATTGTTGGGAGGAACGCCGATGGCTTTGTTCGACAAGTGGGTGTTGACTATTATCCTTTTCTGGCCGTTGTTGGCCTCCATTGTGGTGCTCTTTATGCCTAAGGAAGCGGAGGATCGTATTCGGCGATTCTCCATTTGGGCCAGCATGGTCCCACTGGTCTTAAGTGCGTTGGTCTTTTGGGACTATGGTGTGCGTTTCCTGGGGGGCAAAGGGGGAATCCAGTACGAGGTGAAGGTGGACTGGATTCCCCAGATCGGCGCGTCGTACCATATCGGCGCGGATGGTCTAAGCGTGCCTCTGATTTTCCTGACGTCGTTGTTGACGACGCTCTCGCTGTATTATTCGGCGCGGGTGATCAAGCATCGGGTGAAGGAGTTCTTCTTCCTGTTTTTGCTCCTTCAGATGGGGATGTTCGGGGTGTTCGTCTCCCTGGACTTGGTGCTCTTCTACGTGTTCTGGGAGATCGGGTTGGTGCCCATGTACTTCCTCATCGGTATTTGGGGGCATGAGAACCGGGAGTACGCGGCCATTAAGTTCTTCCTCTATACTCTGGTGGGATCGGTAGCGATGTTGTTGGCCTTTTTGGCCTTGTACTTTGTCACCGGAACGTTCGATATTGTCAAGTTGACAGAGATGCAGCCCTTTGCGGATGATCTGTTCCGCGCGAGCCTGGTCTTCTTCGGTATTTTCCTTGGGCTCGCGATCAAGGTGCCGTCCTGGCCGTTCCACACGTGGCTGCCCGATGCGCACACCGAAGCGCCTACGGCGGGTTCCGTCATCCTGGCCGGTATCTTGTTGAAGTTGGGCGCTTACGGTTTCTTGCGCTTGCTCTTCCCCATTCTGCCCAACGCGTTCGCATATTGGGGGTGGCTCATTGTGGCGTTGGGCGTTATTAGTATTGTGTACGGCGCATTCGTGTGCATGGCGCAGACGAACTTCAAGCGGCTGATTGCGTATTCCTCGGTGAGCCACATGGGGTATGTGATGCTCGGGCTGGGCGCGGCGGCCGTGGCACTCCGTGGGGATGTGTCTTTCTTTAGCCGGGATAGTGCTGCGGTGGCGATGGACGGCGCGATGCTGCAGATGTTCAATCACGGTATTATTACCGGCGCCTTGTTCTTCCTGGTGGGTATTCTTTACGAACGGGCCCACACCTTTGACTTGACCCGGTTCGGCGGGTTAAGTGGCAAGACGCCGTACTATTACGGCATCTTTATGGTGGCCGGTTTTGCTTCGCTGGGACTGCCCGGTCTGGCCGGGTTCTGGGCGGAGTTCTTTGTGTTCCGTGGTGCGTTCGATATTGTGCGCGCGTGGGCGGCTATCGGTGTCATCGGTGTGGTGGTGACCGCGGGATACATCCTCTGGCGCATTGTCCAGAGTGTGTTCTTGGGCGAGTACAATGAGGAGTGGGGTGATCGGTTGTGGGATATGGAGAAGTTTGAGAAGGTGACGCTGTGGCCGTTGATTGCGGTGATGGTGCTCATCGGTCTTTATCCTACCCCCTTGGTGAATTTCTTCAACCGCGCGGCGGTGGAGATTCTGACTAAAGCAGGGTTCATGTTCTAGGGATTAAGAGGGCCGTGGGTGAGTCCGGACTCACTCACGGCTGTACATCGCAAATCAACCGCCTGTTATGGAGGCGAATTCGGGCCATGACACAAACGCTTGTTCGGCTTTTACCGGAACTTATCCTGTTGGTGACCGCGATCGTGGTCATCCTGGCGGATTTGTACGCCCGTCGACGGACGGCTCGGTGGTTATTGCCCGGGATGACGTTGGTCGGCCTTTTCTTGGCGTTGGTCACATCATTTTCCCTGTGGGCTTCGCAGGAACGGGTCGCGTATACGCTGGCGGCCGATTCCTTCGCCTTTTATTTCAAGATGGTGGCTGCCGTGGTGATGATGTTGGTGGTCCTGGCCGGTGTGGATTATATGCGTAAGCGTACGCGGTTTCTGGGTGAGTTCTACGCGCTGTTGTTGGTCGCGACGTTGGCCATTTGCATCGCGGTGTCGGCCACGGACATCATTGTGCTCTACTTGGGTTTGGAGACGCTGAGCATTACGTCGTATGTGTTGACGGGGTTCCTGCGGGGCGATAAGCGGTCTAATGAAGCCGCGGTGAAGTACTTCCTCTACGGCGCAGCCGCGTCCGCGGTGATGTTGTACGGTTTCTCCTTGCTCTACGGCATCACCGGCACGACAGACATCGCGGAGATCGCGAAGAAGCTGGCGGCCGGTGACGCGGGAACTCTGGCGTGGTTGGGGTGGCCCGCGGTGGTGTTGGTGACGGTAGGCTTTGGTTTTAAATCGTCGCTGGTGCCTTTCCACCAGTGGGCTCCGGATGCGTACGATGGCGCCCCCACACCGGTGACTATGTTCCTGTCCACGATTTCCAAGGGGACGGGGTTCGCGGTGATGGCCCGGGTGTTCGTGGTGGCGTTGCCCGCGTTGAGCGAGCATTGGCTATCCCTGCTGTACGGCCTTTCCATTTTGACTATGACGTTGGGGAATGTGATTGCGCTGCGCCAAAGGAGTGTCAAGCGCATGTTGGCATACTCCAGTGTGGCCCACGCGGGCTTCATCCTCATGGGCCGGGTGGGCATTATGGCCGGCGCGGAAGGGCCGTTTAACGGCTTGGACGGTGTGTTGATGTACGTGCTGGCGTATGCGCTCACCAATGTGGGGGCCTTTGCTGTGGTGGCCGCGGTAGAGGACGCCAGCGGATCGGCCATGTTGGACGATTTCGCGGGCTTGGTGCAGAAGTCACCCTTCTTGGCGGCCGCGATGTTGATCTTCCTGTTGAGTTTGGCAGGGATTCCTCCTCTGGCCGGATTTGCCGCGAAGTTCTTCGTTTTCGCTCCGGTCATCCGCAACGAGTACTATGTGTTGGCCCTTTTCGGCTTGGTGAATGCAGTCATTGCCGCGGGCTACTACTTACGGGTGGTCAAGCAGATGTTTTTCGTGGAGGATACGTCCGGTCAGACGTTCTCTTTGGCGAAAGGGATGGAGATCGCGCTGTGGGCCAGCATTGTGGGGGTGTTCGCGGTGGGTATTTTGATGAATTGGTTTGCTCAACTTGCAACGGGTTCGGCCCTGGCCATGTTGGGGCTGTGACGTGATGATTCGGAACTGTGGTGGGGGTGAGGAAGAGGCTTCCTCACCCCCTTTTTGTTAGGTGGATTTCTCCGTCGGGCGGGCGCCCAGAAGGGGCACGGGCTGGCGGGTATTTACGATGAGCGCGGCATGGATTATCACCGAACGGAAATTCAACACATTCACCACATCAACCGGCTAAATTACAATCCGCATCATCCAAACGTGTACTTCATTCCACGCTAAGGAGGGCGACGGTGCTCACACTGGTGGAGAAAGTTTTGTTTCCCGTTGCGGTTTTTGCGTCGTTGTATCTCTCGTACATGACGTTTCGTCGTATGTGGCTCATCATCAATTTGGGCCAGGGCGAGGTCGATTGGTCGCTGGCCTTGAAGCGTATCAAGACCGGGTTGTGGGCGTTTTTCCTGCAAGATGGTATCATCCGACGTCGGACGATAACCTCCATTTTCCACTATTTTATCGCCTGGGGCTTTATCTTTTACCTGTTGGTCAACACGTTCGACGTTGTCGGTGGGTATGTGCCTGACTTTCACCCCTTTGGCACCGGGATCATCGGCCACTTATACGATCTTCTGGCCGATGTGTTCAGTGTCAGCGTGATCGTGGGCATGACGTATTTTCTTATCCGCCGTTTTGTCGTCCATTCTCCTGCCCTGAAGTACCACGAAAACGTCAAACTTCACCCTCACGCGTCCACGGGCATCCCTAGGGACTCTCTCATCGTCGGGCTGTTCATTTTAGGTCATGTAGGCGGTCGCTTTCTGGGAGCGAGTTTTGAGGTGGTTCAACGGGGTGGCGATCCGTGGCAACCCTTCGCGACGTGGGTCGGCAACGCGCTGTGGAGCCATTTATCTCCCACGGCTCAGCTCATCGGGCAGCATATTTTCTGGTGGTTCGCGCTGGGTCTTATCCTCGCGTTTCTACCGTATTTCCCCTACAGTAAGCACGCACACCTTTTTATGGCACCGATTAACTGGATGACCCGACCCGAACGTGAGGCGTTGGGGGCGCTGGATCCCATTGATTTTGAGGATGAAACCATCGAGCAATTCGGCGCGGCGAAATTGAGTGACCTGCCCATCACTCAGGTGCTGGATCCTTTTGCGTGTATTATGTGTAACCGGTGCCAGGAAGTGTGCCCTGCTTACTTGACGGGCAAGGAACTTTCTCCCTCTGCGTTGGAGATCAACAAACGCTATTACGCTAAGGAGAACATGTCCACGTTGCCCGAGGGCAAGGATGATCTCCCTCTCTTGGAGTATGCCCTGTCGGAAAGTGCGCTCTGGGCATGTACCACATGCGGCGCATGTGTAGCCGTTTGTCCGGTGGGCAATGAGCCCATGTTTGATATTATCGAAATCCGCCGTAATCAAGTGCTTATGGAAGGTGATTTCCCCGCGCAGTTGAAGACCGCGTTCAACGGCATGGCTCGCGTGGGCAATCCCTGGTCTTCCGGCGAGGACCGCATGGCCTGGACTGAGAAGCTGGACTTTAAAGTGCCCACCGTGGAGGAGAATCCCGATTTCGACGTGCTCTACTGGGTGGGGTGTGCGGGCGCGTTTGACCCCGACGGACAGAAGCAAGCCCGGGCTATTGCGACGCTCCTCCATAAAGCGGGGGTCAATTTCGCGGTCTTGGGCAATCTGGAGACGTGTACGGGCGACGCGGCCCGCCGCGCGGGGAGTGAGGATATCTTCTACGAGTTGGCTTTGGGCAATATTGAAACCTTGAAAGACGTTGGTGCGGATAAGAAACTGATTATCACGGGGTGTCCCCATTGTATGCACACCATCGGCAAGGAGTACAAGGCGCTGGGCGGTGACTTCACGGTCAAACATTACACCGAGTACATGGACGAACTCATTGCCCAGGGACGTCTGAAGCTGGATGGGCAACTTCGTGCAAAGGTCACTTTCCATGATCCGTGTTATTTGGGCCGCCACAACGGTGTGTACGACGCACCGCGAGACGCACTGATCTCGGTGGGCTTTAAACTGGTGGAGATGGAGCACAACAAACGGCATTCTCTCTGCTGTGGTGCGGGCGGCGCCCAATTTTGGAAGGAGGAAGAGCACGGTGAGATCGCGATAAATATGAAGCGCTATGAGGAGGCACGTGCTACAGACGCGGAAATTCTCGCCACCGCGTGTCCTTTCTGCTTCCGCATGCTCTCCGACGCGAATAACGCCGCGGACGAGGCTATGCAAGTTAAGGACATTGCCGAATTGTTGGTATCCGCGTTATCTGAAGAGGCGTAATGCTCTCTCAACCACAGCGTGACGGATGAAACGCGGGGGAGCGAAGGTGGAACCTTCGTTCCCCCGGACAGATGACTCCATTCGATCATGTAGGGCTCCCCAATGGAGCCTTCCTTTTCTTTCAGATGGTGCTTGACAGGGCTGCCGTTTTATTGCACGTTAGAAGGAGGAGCATGATGCGGGGTATTCGGTGGGGGTGGGCCGTATGGGGCATTCTCGCTCTTTGGAGTCTGCTCGGTGGATGCGCGCCACACGTTCCTCCTCCTATGACACCTTCCCTTTCATACAAGGATCTCGCTTTCCACTACGCGCCTGTGATGTACCACGGCACCGCGTCGAACCAGGATTATCCCACACGTTTTGACTTCGACAATGATTGGATCGGAAATAACAATTGGGAGCATCAGCCCGCGGGGGATTTGACGCCCTATGTGTATTATTCTGTCATCGAGACGGAAACGCATTGGTTTTTGTTCTACAGTGTGTTTCATCCTCGCGATTACACGGCAGAGCCTTGTGAGACCTCCAACGGGTGTCACGAGAATGATTTGGAATCTCTACAACTTGTGGTTTTAAAGGATGGTTCCCGGTACGGAAAAGTTCAGGCCCTGGAGACGTTGGCCCATAATCACATTTATTTGTATCCCGCGGATGAGACGGTGACCGATGGCTACTTGCATTCCGATGGCCCCGCTCTGCTCGAAGCGGGACGTCCTGTAGTTTACATTGAAACCTACGGGCATGGGATTCGTGGCAAGCCGATTTCATTGCGGCAGGGTAAAGTCACATATCGGGTGGGGAAGCATCCGCGCATGGCCCACGGCCTGCAAGGGGAAGCGATTTACGGGTTGCTTTCTATTTATGACACGTTGTGGCCGCGGCGTGAGGATATCGGTGATGGCCATGCTTTTGATCGGCCCTTTTTCTACGGTCGTAATGTGTTGCCTGCAGCCTTTGATGGGGATACGTACGGGTTCGATAAGGCGAATACACCGTGGGGATATGACCAGGAGCGAGGTCGGAAATTACATCGTGGAGATTGGTTTCTCGATCCAGCCAAGGCGTTGGCTTTTCATGCCACGTTTTCCACGCCTTTTTCCCACCGTTATCTGTTTAATCCCTACCTGGCGGACCTGCATCTCCTCTCTGAAAAGGGAGAAAACATGCGTGGTACGCCTCGTCCTTGAAAAAATATTCGCGATGGATTGACAACTGTGATATAATTTAAGTGCGGGCACGTTTTAACGAATATGCAGGTCGGTGTACGACCGACTCCTACACGGTTCGATTTTACGATATCCAAGGAGGCGATGTATGAGACGCCTAACGTTCCCTCGTGTGATGCTCCTGGGTCTTCTCCTTACCCTCCTCATTATCGGATTGGCCGTGGTTCAGATCTTCGCGGTGACCTCCGGAAATGTTTTAACGAACGGTGGGTTTGAAGAAGGCTTTACGTACGTGCCCGATTGTGGTATGGTGGCGAATGGTTGGTCCTGCTTCACCAACGGCGGAGCCGCGGATTACGGCTTTTACGCGGATCGGTGGGGACCGGTGGTCAAGAGTGGGCACTACAGTCAATTGATCGAGATTAACACCCATCGGATGTGGGGCCAGAATGACCGCATCGCGGGGATTTACCAAGTGGTTTCAGTGGTCCCCGGTGAAACGTATACGCTTCGTGTAAGTGGCATTCTGCGTGCGGATGATACCGATGCGGATCCGTGGCGTTATGTGGTTGAATGGGGGTATGATCCGAACGGAGGCACGGATTGGACTCAGGTTAGGGATTGGTACGTTTTGCCGTGGAATCGTTATGATTCACGTTTACATCCGGGGCCCATTAATGAGTTCACCGCTCATGTAAAGGCGACAGGACATATGTTGACTATTTTCTTGCGGTTGCGCATGAAGTGGGGGATGTGGTTCCGGATGGTGGATTTGAATTTAGATGACGTTTCCCTGGTGGGACCTTTGCCTCCCGATGATCCGCCCGGCGATATGCATGCGATGGGGATAACGCCGACGCCCACCCCGATGCTGCCCGGTGGTACGACCACGCCAACGCCGACGATTTCTAGAACTCCTTCCTCTGAACCTGCAGAGCCTACGTCTACGCCGGAATCTGCGCCCCAACCGCAACCGACACCTACGCCGGTGGCGAGCGGGGTAGGGGACATCTATTGTCAGGGCCCCAATTTGGTGCAAAACGGGGATTTTGAAGGAGGCTTTGTGGATAAGGCGGTGGGCGTCCATTGGAACTGGTTTACCAATGGGGGACGGGCCACATACGGCTTTTACGATGATGTGTGGCCTCCTGTGGTGAAGGCGGGGGCTCACAGTCAACTTATCGAAATCAACACGTATGGATATGCTGCCGCGGATCCTCATCGGTACGCAGGTATTTATCAGGTGATGGAGGGCTTGATTCCGGGCGCAACCTACGAACTGTGTTTTTCCGGGATGCTTCGTGAGGCGGTCGCCCATCCGGCAGAAGATCCTTATCGGTACTTGGTCCAGTGGGGCCTCGCGGCGGATGGGGAGACAGATTGGAGAAAAGTGGAACATTGGGTCGATGTCCCCTGGCACTTGATTTACCTGCGCACCGCGCCCGGCCCTATGCAGGATTATGCCGTGCGGTTTGTTGCTCCTTCCTCGAGGGTGACGTTGTTCATTCGGGCGGTGAAGAAGTGGGGCACTGTCGGTCGGGAGTTGAATGTAAACATAGATGAAGTAAAGGTGGTGCTGGCTCCCGATTCTGTCCAACAACAGGGCGGGGTGTGTACGCACGTGGTGCAGCCGGGGGAGATGCTGAGTCTTATCGCGCAGCAGTATGGAACTACGGTTGATTGGCTTACGAACACGAACAGCATCGCCGATCCAAACGTGATCTACGTCGGTCAGGTACTGAAGGTGCCTTGCATGCCTACTCAAGCGCGTCAGGCACGGTTCCATGTGGTGCGGCGTGGTGAGACGCTTAGTGCGATCGCGGTGCGTTATGGCACATCGGTGGAGGCCATTGTCGAAGCGAACGGTCTTTCCAACCCCGACATGATTTATGTGGGGCAGCGATTGATCATTCCTTGATCTTTGTTCAATGCACGAAAGGGAAAACAGGACGGCATTGTGGGATTTTCGCCGCCGTAGGCGGTGAAAATCCCACAATGTTTTTAAGCCCAGGTACATTTGCAGATCTTTGTCGGTCCATCAGGCCCGTTCATTGCCCTGTACATGCTTGCTCGGCCGTTGCCTGTTGGGGCGAAGCAGGGCGTTGTGGTTCAAGTTCTCGTAGGCGATTGTAGTATTTCAACGCTTTGCAGGGGTTGTTGTTCTGGAGGAAGTATTCTGCCCCTTTTTTCAGGGCCTCGATGTATCGGTCACGCACGTCTTTGTAGTCGGGCGCCTGCCGGTACAGGCTTTGGAAAATGGCAATGGCGCTGTCCCAGTCAACGTAGAAATAGGAAATGCCTAAGAGATACGCTTCTGCCCAGTCCCGCTGGTTCCGAGCCTTTTGGTCATCAGGTTTCCAGCGTAAGGCTCGATCGAATGCACGTAAAGCTTCCTCCATCCGATCTTCTTCAACCAGTTCCAGGCCTTCCTGATAGGCTGTTCGGTAAAGAAGTTCCCGAACCTCTCGGGGACGGAAATTGGGGGCCACTGCGTGAAGTTCTTCTAGGCGGGCATACGCCTGTTGCCATCGGTGAGCAGCCATGTCCTCCCGTGCCGCGGCCAATACGCTCGCCAAGGGGGCGTCCGGGTTCTGCGTTGGCACAGGCGTGGGGGTCGGGGTGGGCGTAGGCGTGGGCGTGGGAAGGAGCAGGGAGAGGACCTGCTGTTGGGCGCCCATGTGTCGCGGGTTCAGACGCAGTGTTTCTTGGAATTCGGCCAACGCGAGTTCTCGGTGTCCGGTCCGCAAGTAGCGGAGTCCTTGCTCATAATGGAACGCGGCAGAGCGTCGGCGCATTTCCACGGTTTCCTGCATGCCGTGAATGACCCCCAATACGGTGGACCCAACCAGCAGGCTCAAGCCCAGCACAAGGGCTAAGGCAGCTGTCAGGAGGGCGGGCCAGCGTGGACTGAGATGCCGAGGCCATACATGTACACGTAGTAAAAAGACGCGCTTTATGGCCGAACCTAGGGGTCTTCTCACCGTTGCCTCCCGATTTCGTCGGATATTTCGCCCAAATGCCGTTGAGAGTAGGTGTCTTTATGTGTGGGTCGATCAGCCAGGGGGATTATAGCAGAGGAAAGGAGGGGGGCTCAAGTTCCTTATTTTGCGTTGGTGTGTCAAGTTGTGCGAAAGTCGTGAATTTTCTATAGAGTATCGCCTTATTTAATAGTACTATTTTCCTATGTGGGGGAACGATTTTAAGCAGAGTTTTCTATTGACTTTGACCTGGGGGTGGTCTATACTTTAAATCAGAACAGAGCCGTTACCCCGAAAGGGCAAACTCGGGGAAACCCGGGGACGCAAAGCCAACGGGTCTAAGGCGCGAAGGCGCTATGATGGCCGGGCTGCCGAGGGTAACGGGTGTACCTGTTTTCTCGAAATAGGTATATCCGTTTCTTCTCGGCCGTGTCGGCGGCCGTTTTTTGTTGGATGAGAAGTTGTCTTCGGGTTTGTACCCCCACAAGTGGAGTTTTCCCCTTTCGGGAAGGATGGTGTATTCTCTACTGAACACTCACTTGTAAAGCCGAACGGCCTGTCAACCAATTTACCCACCATTATTTTGAAGGAGGTTCGGTCATGTTCCGTCGCAGCATCTTTGCAACCCTGATTGTGTTGGTAGCGCTCTCCCTGTTCGCAGCGCCGGTGTTGGCAAGTTTGCAATTTTGTTCCTCTGATCCCGTTTTTAACGTAGGTGGTCACGAAGTAAACGTACTTGTTGAGCTCGCGCCGTATGAAGTGAAGGATCAAATTCATCCGTATAATCCAGTAGTTACAGTATTAATGGCACCCATGGGAACAAATCCTGAGGTAATAAGTGTGAGTGGGGATTTTCCAGAATGGCCCATGGCTTTTGAATGGTGGTATTCTAAAGTGGGAATTTTTGTACACATTCCACATGTGCAAAGTTTTCAAATGATGCGAATTACCGTCTTTGTAGATGGAGTACAGGTGAAACAGGTAGAGACTACACGTCGAAATATCATGTTTACAATACCTTGGTAACTCATAGGAGGCTTTTGCGAACTTTAAGCATGAGTTTTTTGAAATGGAAGAAGGGGGGCGAAGATATGATTTTGTGTTGCCCCCCGGAAATGTTGACTGTTTTGTAGCGGATCGGCAGGCTTGCCTCTTGGGTAAAAGGAGGCTCTTCAGTCTAGCGTGGCGTCCCGTTGGAAGTGCTTTTCATTGAACTAGACGCTTTAGCGTTCAGCCTATGAGAGAACCTGTAAATCCTCGGAATGCTTTTCGAAAATCGGCGAATGGAAATAGGAATGGGAAAGGGCTTGAATCATGAAGCGTAATAAGGCGCGTGTGGAACTCCAAGATTTCTTAAACGCTTACGTTTATGCGGGAGGTTTGCTCGTAATTGCTACTTTGTTAGCTTTTAGTATTTCCCATTCCTGGAGTTTTTTGGCATGGCCACTTGAATTAAAGGATAAAATTCTAGTGGCCATGCTTTTTATCTTTTTGATTTTAGCGCAATATTATCCATTAGCGATTTCTTTCAATGTAAAGATTGTCGTCCAAACGAGTATAATTTATGCGGCTATTTTGTTATTACCGCTTCCTTGGTCTGCTTTAATCATTGGGGCGGGTGTTTTATTGGGCCATGAGCTTTCCAGGCGTCCACATCTGGATGGTATTATTAATGGCGGAATTGCTATGCTGGCATCTGAATCTGCCCAGATAAGTTTTGTCACTGTGGGCGGTCATATCCCTCCATCCCATATAGATATAAAAGAAGCACTCGCCTTGATTCTGGCGGCTGTTGTTTTATTCATAGTAGAACGTTGGTTGGTCGCTGTTTCGGTGGCTATATATGCTCATTCACGTCCCTGGTCTGTATTTCGAAGTATATGGTACGAAGCCTTACGTGAGGAGATCGCTCTTTTCCTGTTAGGATTTCTAACGGTTTTAGTCGTTCAAATCCACCTTTGGGCCATCTTTTTAACCGCCGTTCCCATTGCTCTGGTGTACATCTCCTTGCGTAACAGTCTGCAACTGCGGGTGCTCACTCGGGACGCGGTGGAGAAGATGGCCGATGTCATCGACCACCGTGATCCTTACACGGCCGGACATTCTATTCGGGTGGCAGAATTGGCCACGCGGATTGCTCAGGAAATGGGTTTGCCTTGGGAGGAGATCCAATTGATTCGCGCGGCTGCGCGTGTCCACGATTTGGGCAAGATTGAAATTGACAGCAATGTGTTACGCAAACCCGGCCGCTTTGATGACCGTGAGTGGGAACTTATGCGCCGACATCCTATCGTCGGCGCGGAGATCATCTCGCGCTTTCCCGAATTCGCTCGTGGAGCGGATTATATCCGTTATCACCACGAGCGATGGGATGGTCGGGGATATCCATACGGCTTGAAGGGGGAGGAAATTCCGTTGGGCGCTCGTATCATCGCGGTCGCCGATGCGTACGACGCGATGGCGACCGATCGTCCTTACCGGAAAGCGTTGTCCACCGACGTGATTCGTCGTGAGTTAGAACGGGGTGCGGGGGTGCAATGGGATCCGAAGGTGGTGATCGCGTTCTTCCGTGTGATGGGGTGGGATGAAGAAACCACAGCCCCTGAAGGGATCCCGGCGCTGGCATAAGGGTAGGGGCGATGAAGATCGCCCCTACCCGCGTCCCCACGTTTACCAGCGGTAGCGCACGGTGTACGTGACGGTTGCCTCGTCGTTCGCCGATACCTCCACGTCGAAGAAGATAGTGTGAGCATCCGCTTTGGTGTAATCCTGGGAGGACTTGACAATCTCCCACTCCGCGGCCCGGAAGAGGGGCTCCACCACGCGAACGGTCACATCCTCGTCCTTGTGATTGCGAATGGTAATGGTGTAACTTTCCTCGATAGCCCGAGGCCCCAACTTGGTAAAGTCGGTCTGCTTTCGCTCACCGACAATGTCAAACGCACGTCCTACCCGCAGTTTGACCGTCTCTCCCACCGGCGTGTGCCCGATCCGGGCCTCCCCAATGAGCAGCGGCGCGCCGTCCACGTCCTCCTTGTACAGGCGAACCACGCCCGCGGGCAAGGGTTTGTCCAGCCCGCTCTCCTCGCCCGTCTGAAATTCCACGAACACGTCGGGGTTGCCCTTGGCGGTGGATCCAAACTCCGGATCGGTCACCACACCGCCCTGGAAGGTCATGTGCGTCAGGTTCAGGATGTACCGCTTGCTCGCGGGGATCTCCGATTGGGAGATGAACTCTATCTGCTTGGTCTGGTTGTTGAGCAGAGTAACCGGCCGCTGGACTTCATACAGATGGTACTCGAAGAATTTGCGCTCTTCCACCTCCGGGGTGGGCATGGGCGCTTTTACAGTCTTCAGGATCTCGCGGGTCACAGCGGGCTGAGGTTGCACCCGGGCGATCTCACCCGCCACCAACTTCAACTTCGCGTCCTTAAAAGAGGCCCCGGATTGGTTGTCCACAGTTACCCAGCCGTTGAGGTCCAGAGAAGTTTCATCTTGCGCGAGCAGGACAACATAGTTCGCGTGCCAGTTGATGCCGTTGGTCAGGTACGCGAGTTCCATCTCATGGGTGCCCGCCTGCGCGGCCCGCACCAGCCACTCCAGGGTGGGCCGGGTGATGAGCCCTTCGGGCAGTTCGGCCAGTTCAAACTTCTGAATCTGATCCTGCTTGAGGATGGTGATGCCTCCCTTCTCGTTGGAGAGGATGATATCCCCCGCTGCGCTGAGCAGGGTGCCCACGTACACGCTGCCGTCCTGGGTGGTAATACGCACTTCCCGGTCCACGTACTTGCGCAGGACTTTCAGGGTGTTCACCAGGTCATACTCGTAGTTCTGTTCCAGGACGACCGTGTGCTCGGGGTCTGTCAGGCTGACAAAGTGTAGGCTTGTGGGATCAATTTGGGTGGGCACGTCGGTAATGCGTACCTGGTTGACGCCCTCTTCCAGGTCCACAGAGCGTACTTCCTTGACCAGGGCAATGTTGCTGTTGTAGACAGTCACTTCCGGCCCGCCTGTGGCGGCCACCACCGGCTCCGAGTTGGAGCGGTTAAGCACCATGCCCGCCACAGCCACGGTTGCAATGATGAGGAGGCTTACAATCATCCGCCGTTTCATCCCTTTCTCTCTCCTTTCCTTTCTTGGCTTGTAAAGCAGATTTTTCGCCAAGGTCCATGGGCAACGTTTTATCGCCAATGCGTGTTTCCTACTATCAGGGACGCCCTGGCGAAGGATTTAGTTCCCCCGCGCGACCACGATGATCCGGGGTTGGGCATCGGACACGGGGTCCAACTCATAGGAACCGTACAGGGCTTCCAATGTCAACCCCGCGCGCTCCACCAGGAGCCGGGCTTCCCCGGGCCAGAGGTAGCGCAGATGGAAGGGAGCAACGATCCGCTCAACCCTCCCTTGCCGCGTCAGGAGGTCATAAATGTATGTCACCTGAAGGATTTGCTCGCTGGGGAACGCGGTCACGCTCTGGAATTTCTGCACCGTGGTACCATCCTCCTCCTGCCATGTCTTCACCAGTTCCACCCGGCCCTCCTGTCGGGCCAACATGTGGATGTCGGGGTTAAACAGGTCAAGGATGAGCAATCCCCCGGGCTTCAGGTGGTCCCGCAGACGCTCCAGGACGCGCAGCTGTTCGTCCTGGGACGCGTGGTGCATGAAGGAGTTGGCCGCGTAGATGATGAGCGCGAAGGTGCGTCCCAGGTCCAAATCACGCGCATCGCCTTGCACCAGGGTGACCCGGTCCGTGAGGCCCGCGGCCTCCACCTTGGCCCGGGCGCGCTCCAGCATGGCCGCGGAAATGTCCACGCCCGTGACCGTGTACCCGGCTTCGGCCAGCGGGATCAGCACCCGCCCTGTGCCGCACCCCACTTCCAGGATGGGACTGCCTGTGCGATGGGCAAAGTTGATGTAGAGGGGGATGTCCTCGTCGTAGTCACCGAAATCCGCGTCGTAAAACCGGGCAAACACGTCGAAGTCCACATTCGTGGGGGGACGGGCGTTCCTCTGTAGATGGGAAGGTCTGCTCATGGTTGACTCCTTGGGTGCTCATGTGTGTTGGCTTAAAAAGGGGGCGAGGAACCCGACC
>CAYPUG010000004.1:33422-52678 GCA_964413905.1 uncultured Anaerolineae bacterium
CCTCCTGAATCGGTCGCACGTCCAGGCGGCGGCGCTGGAGCGCGCGGATGCCCGCCACCGCGGCCGTAGCCGCGCTGAGGGTGGTGATCAGGGGCACGCCGAACTGGTAGGCAGCCTGACGGATCAGGCGCCCATCGATTCGGCTCCCCTTGCCCAGGGGGGTGTTGATGATCATCTGGATGCTCCCCGCGCGGATGGCGTCCACCACGTGGGGGGATCCCTCGCTCACCTTGTTGATACTCTCCACCTCCAGTCCCGCGCGCCGGAAATACGCGGCCGTCCCTCGGGTGGCCACAACGCGGAATCCCAGGCGGATCAGGTCGCGAGCGATCTTCGCGGCCGCGCCCTTGTCAAAGTCGTTGACCGTGATGAGCACGGTGCCCCGGGTGGGCAGGGACATGCCTGCGGCCATCTGCGCCTTCGCGTACGCGCGGCCGAAATCCTCCGCGTGGCCCATCACCTCGCCCGTGGAGCGCATCTCCGGCCCCAGCACCGCGTCCACTTCCGGGAACTTGCGGAAGGGGAGGACCACCTCCTTGACGAAGAAGCCCCGCACTTCGGGCTCCTGGGTGAACCCGATCTCCTCCAAACGTTTCCCCGCCATCACCATTGCGCCGATCTTGGCCAGGGGCACCCCCGTAGCCTTGCTGACAAAGGGCACGGTGCGGGACGCACGAGGATTCACCTCCAGCACGTACACCACATCGTCCTTGATCGCGTACTGGACGTTCATTAAGCCGCGGACGCCCAGGGCCAATCCCAGGCGTTCCGTGTACTCACGGATAATGTTCAGGTGGTAGAAACTCACCTTAAAGGGCGGGAGCACACACGCGGAATCCCCCGAGTGGACGCCCGCTTCCTCGATGTGCTGCATGATCCCGCCGATGACCACCCGTTCCCCATCCGCGACCGCGTCCACGTCCACCTCCACCGCGTCCTCCAGGTATTCGTCCACCAGGATGGGGTGCGCTTCCGAGGCTTCCACCGCGCTGAGGATGTAGCGGTCCAGTGTGTCCTCATCGTAAATAATCGCCATCGCGCGGCCCCCCAGCACGTAGGAAGGGCGCACGATGACGGGGTACCCGATGCGCCGGGCCACGGCCCGAGCCTCCTCCGGGGAGGTGGCGATGCCGTGCGCGGGCGCGGGAATGCCCAATCGGTCCAACAGCGCCGCGAAGCGTTCCCGGTCCTCAGCCAGGTCAATCGCATCGGGGGATGTCCCCAGGATGGGAACCCCCGCGTTTTGCAATCCCTGAGCCAACTTCAAAGGCGTCTGCCCCCCGTACTGGACGATGAGCCCCAAAGAGGTGGGATCTTCCAGCGCGCGTTCCTCCTCCCGTACAATGTGGATTACGTCCTCCAACGTCAGGGGCTCGAAATAAAGGCGGTCGGAGGTGTCGTAATCCGTGGACACGGTCTCCGGGTTGCAGTTCACCATGACGGTCTCATAGCCCAGGTCCGCGAGCGCGAAAGCCGCGTGGCAGCAGCAGTAGTCGAATTCGATGCCCTGACCAATGCGGTTCGGTCCGCCGCCTAGAATGATGGCTTTCGGCCGAGATGTGGGCTCGGCCTCGTCATGGTCCTCGTAGGTGGAGTACAGGTAAGGGGTGAAGGCCTCGAACTCGGCCGCGCACGTGTCCACCCGCAGGTAGCCGGGCGTAATGTCCAGGGTTTGGCGTCGTTCCCGCACGGCCGTCTCCGTGGTGGGAACACGCAAAACGCGCGCGATCTGTCGATCGCTGAACCCGTGCCGCTTGGCCTCTCGCATGAGGGTCGCGTCCACCTCCTCCAGGGATCGATTCCGCAGCGCGCGCTCTACCTGAGCCACCCGGGCGATCTGGTGGACGAACCAGCGGTCGTATCCGCTTACCTGGGCCACCCGGTCCGGGTCCCATCCGTCTAACAGCGCGGCATACGTGGCAAACAGACGATCCGGGGTGGCTGTCCGCAAGCGTTCTTCTGTGGGAACATCTGTGTCGGTGGGGGATAGGCCATCCCGCCCGATCTCCAGACCTCGCACGGCCTTTTGCAGTGCCTCGGTGAAGGTGCGGCCGATGGCCATGACCTCTCCCACGGATTTCATTTGAGGCCCCAGGGTGGGGTCCACGCCCGGGAACTTGGCGAAATCCCAGCGGGGGATTTTGACGACCACGTAGTCCAGGCTGGGCTCGAACGCGGCCACGGTGACCCGGGTGATGTCATTGCGGATTTCGTCCAGGGTGTAGCCTACGGCCAGGAGCGCGGCGATTTTGGCGATGGGGAATCCCGTGGCCTTGGACGCGAGTGCGGAGGACCGACTTACCCGGGGGTTCATCTCAATAACTAAAACACGGCCGTCCGCGGGGTTCACCGCGAACTGCACGTTGGACCCGCCGGTTTCCACGCCCACAGAGTGCATGACCACCCGGGCCATGTCCCGCAGGCGCTGGTACTCCTTGTCCGTCAGGGTCTGCGCGGGCGCGACGGTAATAGAATCCCCCGTGTGAATGCCCATGGGGTCCAGGTTCTCAATGGAGCAGACGACCACGAAGTTGTCCTTGCGATCGCGCATGACCTCCAGTTCGTACTCCTTCCACCCCAGCACGCTCTCTTCCACCAACGCGGTGTGCACCGGGCTCTCCCGTAATCCCCGCTCCAGTTTGGAGATAAAATCGGATTCGTCATACGCGATGCCGCCGCCGCTCCCCCCCAACGTGAAGGAGGGGCGAATGAGCAAGGGATAGCCCACGTCCCGGGCGAACGCGAGGCCCTGGGCCACACTCTCGACGGTGCGGCTACGGGGGACCTCCAGGCCCGCGGCGATCATGGCTTGACGGAACTGCTCCCGATCTTCTGCAATGCGGATCGCGTCCAGTCGCGCGCCGATGAGTTCTACGCCGTACCGGTCCAAAATGCCCTCCTCGGCCAGGGCCACGGCCAGGTTGAGACCGGTCTGTCCGCCCACGGTGGGAAGCAGCGCGTCGGGACGTTCCCGGGCGATGATTTTCTCCAGGATGTCGGGCACCAGGGGCTCGATGTAAGTCGCGTCGGCCAGTTCCGGGTCGGTCATAATGGTCGCGGGGTTGGAATTCACCAGAATGACGCGATAGCCTTCCCGTTTCAGGGCTTTGACGGCCTGGGTGCCGGAGTAGTCGAATTCCGCGGCCTGGCCGATGACAATGGGGCCGGCGCCGATGATGAGTATGCTATGAATGTCGGTTCGTTTCGGCATGTGCCTACCTGCTTACTCCCCCTTTTATCTCCCGTATTCGGTCCATGAAACGGGCGAAGAGATAGTCCGCGTCGTGGGGGCCGGGACTGGCTTCGGGATGGTATTGGACGCTGAAGACCGGGCGGTCGGTGAGTTCCAGACCTTCAACGGTGTGGTTGTTCAGGTTCCAGTGGGTGACACGTACGTTCCCGGGCAGGGTGTCAGGGTCCACCGCGTAGTTGTGGTTCTGCGCGGTGATCTGGACACGACCACTTTCCACATCCACCACCGGGTGGTTGCCGCCGTGATGGCCGAACTTCAACTTGTACGTGCGCGCGCCCAGGGCCAGGCCCAGGATCTGGTGTCCCAGGCAGATGCCGAACAGGGGGATGCCCGTTTCCAGCAGTGCGGCCACGGCCCGGGCCGCGTAGGGCACACCCGCGGGATCCCCCGGCCCGTTGGAGAGGAAGATGCCGTCAGGGTGCAGCGCTATCACCTCCTCCGCGGCGGTCTGCGCGGGCACGACCGTCACCCGCGCGCCGTGCGCGGTCAGCCGCCGCAGGATATTGTACTTAACGCCGAAGTCGTAAGCGACCACGTGAAGCTGCTCCTGCCACGGGTTCAGGTCGGGCGCACCGGGGAGGTGGCGGTACCAAGCGGGCCGGGATCTCTCGTCCCACGGGTGGATGTCCCGGCAGGTGACGTCTTGCACCAGGTCCCGGCCTTCCAGTCCCTCCCATGTCCGGGCCATTTCAACCAGGGTCTGGGGGTCCGTGCCTTCCTCTGTGGAAAGGGCCGCGTGCATGACGCCCTGTTCGCGCAGGTGCAGGGTAAGCGCGCGGGTGTCCACATCCGCGATACCGGGAACCCCGTGCCGGGCCAGGTAATTGTGAAGGGATTGGGTGGCCCGCCAGTTGCTCGTCACAGGGCTCACATCGCGCACGATAAAGCCTTGGACCCAGGGGCGGTGGCTTTCCACGTCCTCAGGGTTGACGCCCACATTGCCCACGTGAGGGACGGTCATCACCACCATCTGGCCGTGGTAGGAAGGGTCGGTGAGGATTTCCTGGTAACCGGTCATGGAGGTGTTGAAGACGATTTCGGCGACGACCGTGGTCCGAGCGCCGAACGCGCGGCCCCGGAGGACAGTACCATCTTCCAACGCGAGTATGGCCGTGCCCATGTGTTATCACCCCTTGATGACGCGCGTACGAACGGTTGGATGTCATCGGGATTGTACATCACGTACCGGAGGGGGCGAAATCTGGGTGAGGTCACAAGGTGGGATCTTCGCCCTCAAAGACGGCGAAGATCCCACGAGTTCTTCCTTTCTTTACTGAATGACACCTAATTCCCGGCCCACCTTGGCAAATGCCTCAAGGCCCTGGTCCAGGTCTTCACGCGTGTGCGCGGCCGAGATCATCACCCGAATGCGGGCCTTGCCCAGAGGCACGGTGGGGTACGCGATGGCCGTCGCGAACACCCCCTCCTCGAATAGCCGCTTGCTGAACTCCTGGGTCAACTTCTCGTCCCCCAGCATCACAGGGGTAATCGGCGTCACACTCTGTCCGATGTCGAAGCCCAGGTCCTTCATCTTGCCCTTGAAGTAACGGGTATTCTCCCACAGGCGATCCACCAATTCCGTGCTCTCCTGCAGGATGTGCACCGCGGCCAGGCACGCGGCCGTGTCCGGTACGGTCATGGCCGAGGAGAAGAGGAAGGGTCGGCCCCGCTGGCGCAGCCATTCCACGATCTTCGCCTTGCCCGCGACGTAGCCGCCCACCACGCCGAACGCTTTGGACATGGTGCCCACCTCGATGTCCACCTGGCCCTGGAGGCCAAAGTGGTGGACGATACCCCGACCACCGTGGCCCAGGACACCTTCGCCGTGCGCGTCGTCCACCATCAACATGCAGGAGAACTCCTTCGCGAGCTCGGCCAGTTCGGGCAAGGGCGCGATGTCCCCGTCCATGCTGAACACGCCATCGGTGACGATGAGCGCCTTCTCGTACTTTTCCCGATGCTCCTTCAACAGTTCTCGCAGCGCGTTCGCGTCGTTGTGGGGATAGCGGATGATCTGGGCGCGGCTTAGCCGACACCCGTCAATGATGCTCGCGTGGTTCAACTCGTCAGAGAAGATCACGTCCCCACGGCCCACCAGCGCGGGGATGGTGGCCAGGTTCGCGTTGAATCCCGACTGGAAGGAGATGGCCGCTTCCGTCTCCTTGAACTCGGCCAGGGCCTTCTCCAGTTCCACGTGCAATTTCATGGTGCCCGCGATGGTGCGCACCGCGCCGGGGCCCACGCCGTACTTGTCGATGGCCTCCTTGGCCGCCTGGACCAGGCGCGGGTCATTGGCGAGCCCCAGGTAGTTGTTGGAGCAGAAGTTCAACACCCGCTTGCCGTCCACCACCAGCCACGCGCCCTGGGGGGACTCCAGCGTGCGGATGGTGATGTACAGTCCGCGCTCCTTCAGATCCTGCAGCGCCTCATCTATCCAAGCCAACGGATCGCTCATCACGCGCCTCCTTTCTCCTCAGGGGATGAGCACCACTTTGCCGCTCTCCCCCGAGGCCATGGTCTCCAGAGCTTTCTCAAACTCTTCCAGGGGGAATTTGTGGGTGACAATGGTTTCCAGGTTGACCGCGCCGCTGCGCAGGAGCCCTCGCATCTGGAACCAGGTCTCCCATAGGCGGCGGCCGATAATGCCGTGAATGGTCGCGCCCTTGAAGATGACCCAGTTGTTCAAGTCGAAGGACATAGGCTCAGGGGGAAGCCCAAGCATCGCGACCTCGCCTCCGGGCTTCAGGACCTGGAATCCTTGTTCGATGGCCGAGGGCGCGCCCGACATCTCCAACCACGCGTCCACACCTTCGCCTTCGGTGAGTTCCATGACGCGCGCGACCACGTCCTCCCGACGGGCGTTGATGGTGACGTCCGCGCCCATCTTCCGGGCCAGATCCAGTCGGTAGTCGCTGATGTCCGTGGCGTAGATGGCGCGAGCGCCGATGGCCCGGGCCACGGCAATGGCCATCACGCCCACGGGCCCGCACCCGGTGACCAACACTTTCTTCGCGCGCAGGTCCACCGCGAACGCGGTGTGGACCGCGTTGCCGAAGTTCTCCTCCAGGGTGGCAATGTGGGGCGGCACTGTGGGGGGATTGGGCCACGCGTTCTCCGCGGGGATGGCCACGTACTCGGCCCACGCGCCGTCCCGGTCCACCCCGATGATCTGGGTGTTGGGGCACAGGTGCCCGCGGCCGGTGCGGCAGTACGCGCACGTACCGCACACGATATGACTTTCCGCGGACACATAATCGCCGACCTTGACATTGTGGACTTCCTCCCCCACGGCGACGACATCGCCACAGAACTCGTGACCGATGATCAGGGGAGGCTTGATGCGACTTTGGGCCCAGGGGTCCCAGTTGTAGATGTGGAGGTCGGTACCACAAATGGAAGCGGCTCGAACTTTAATCAGCACATCACGAGGACCGATCTGAGGAACATCCACCTCGGCCAGTTCCAGCCCCGGCCCTGGTCGGGTTTTCATTACCGCCCGCATCCTTGCAGGGATATCCATCTTTACTCTCCTTTGAGTATGGGGTTAATTGACCGACATATTCTCATTTTGCCGCCTGATTGACTGACAAAACTCTGCGAATGCACCTTGGCCTAGAAAGAGGAAGGGAAATTCGTGGGATTTTCGCCGCCGAAGGCGGCGAAAATCCCACGAATTTCTACTTCTTCTTTACGCCGAGGTACATGAAACGCGATGTGTCAGTCAATCAGTTTTGCCGCTATTATCGCGCGGTCAGTCGTCCAGGTGCAAAATGCGTTTGGCCGTGGCGATTTGGGCCAAGACCGCGTCCCGCGCGGTGCCGCCGATGGCCCGACGCCGCTCGACCGCGGCTTCCACATCCCACACCTGCGCGACGTCGTTCTCGAAGTGGCCAGAGATGGCCTGAAGTTCCAGCAAGGGAAGCGCATCGATAGTGGTGCCCAACTCCTCCGCTCGGCGGACCACCTGCCCCACAATGTGGTGCGCTTCCCGGAAGGGCACGCCCTTGTCCACCAGGTAATAGGCCAGGTCGGTGGCCAGCATCTCTGGGGTAATGGCCGCACGCATCCTATCAGGGTGGATGCGCAGAGTACGAACGACCCCTGCGGCGATGGGCAGTGCGAGTTCCAGGGTGTTCACCGTGTCGAACAGGGGTTCCTTGTCCTCTTGCAGATCCTTGTTGTACGTGCTAGGTAGCCCCTTCATCGTGGTGAGGAGGCGAACCAGGTTGCCTGTGAGCCGTCCTGCTTTCCCCCGCAGGAGTTCCAGCGCGTCCGGGTTGCGCTTTTGGGGCATGATGCTGGAACCGGTGCTGTACGCTTCCGCGATGGTGACAAAGCTGAATTCGCTGGTGGACCAGAGGATGAGGTCCTCGGCCAGGCGGCTCAGGTGGGTGCCCAAAATGGCAGCCCAGGCGAGGAATTCCAGGATAAAATCCCGATCACTCACCGCGTCCACGCTGTTTTGGGACACCTCGCTGAAGCCCAAATCCTCGGCCAGGGCCTTGCGATCAACGGGAATGGCCGTGCCCGCGAACGCGGCAGACCCCAAGGGGGAAATGTCCACCCGCCGCCGGAGGTCGTTGAGGCGTTCCCAATCCCGCTGGAACTGCCAGAAGTAACTCATCAGCCAGTGGCTGAAGCGGACAGGTTGGGCCCGCTGGAGGTGGGTGTACCCCGGCATGATGACATCCAGTGCAGCTTCCGCAACGCGTACAATGTCTTCCTGAAGTCCACTCAGGAGGGACGCGAGGATATCTATGCGGTCCAGGAGGTAGAGGCGCACGTCCGTGGCCACTTGGTCATTGCGGGAGCGGCCCGTGTGCAATTTGCCCGCGACGGGTCCAATGAGTTCGTGCAGGCGACGCTCAATCGCGGTGTGGATATCCTCATCCGAGGGCTGGACCTGGAAGGTGCCCTCTTCGAACTCCTCCCGGATGCGTTCCAGTCCCACGATAATGTCGTCCTGTTCTTCCTTGGTGAGGATGCCCGCGCGGTGCAACGCGCGCGCGTACGCGATGCTGCCGCGGATATCCGCTTCCCAGAGCGCGATGTCAAAGCCGATGGACGCGTTGAACTCCTCCATCAGGGGATCGGGCTCCCCTGTGAATCGTCCTCCCCACAGTTTCTTGCTCATGCGATGTTCTCCGTACGTTATGAGCTGAGTGACCGACAAAACTCTGCGAATGCACCTTGGCTTAGAAGGACAATGAACCCCACCTTACTCGTTATTCATTACTCGTTTACTAATACACCGGCGGCCTGCGCCATTCAATCGCGGCCACGCCGTATGCATCGCCCACACCGGGGACATGGACTTCGCCTGTCAGGCTGTTGATGATATCCCCGTCCAGTTTTTGCCAGGTTTTGGGATGGGTACGACCAAGGACGCGGAACCCCTTCCCGTGCCAGGGGGTGGCACGCACAAGGGGTTGATCGGGGAGACCGTGGATGTGTACACGGCCGGTGAACGGGTGAAACCACAGGTATTCTTGTGTTCTTTGGCGTAACCAAAAATAGCCCATGCGCCCCCGAGGCCAGGGGAGTCGTCCCCACGGCAATTCAGATATCAGCACCTCAACAAAGGCTTTTCCACCGTCCAGAACGGAGTTCAGCCAAAACCAATGCGGTGGCCGCGAGCGTCCCCAGTAATGGGCCAACGAGCCCCACGCCTCCCCTTCCCATGATCTTCCTTTATACGTGAGACGTCCCCGGAAGCGGGCGGCCGGGATGCTGAGGATGCGTGTTGACACAGGGAGCACACGGATAAGGGCGGGGAGGGCAGCCACCGGATCAAGGACAGCGTGAACGTGCGTTATCTCAAACTCCCATGTGATGTGAGCCACATCGCCCCGGGTATGTAAAGGCGAGAACTCTGTGCGGGTTGTGGAAATCCCCCCAGGCCGGGGGTGAATCGTGGTCTCGGTCTGGATGAGTTCCGGATGAGTCACACTTTGGATACTTATTTGAACGCGCGATGTCCCTTCACGCGCATATGTCCATCCCACCAACAAAGCGAGCGGGGTCGCGTTTAACTTAAAGAACCATCGTTGGTAAGGAACGGCTTTTGGTTCCCAAGAAGATGTGTTCATGGATATGCGCGCTTAAGGGGAGAGATAGTCCTCGACCCTGGCCCAGTTGCTGGTCTCCAGGGTAAAGAGTTGATCCCAGAAAGCTCGCTCCTCCGGGGTTTTGGCTTCAGAAAGTCGTTCTTCATACCAGGCCAGGGAGCGACGGAGAAACCGTTCTGCAAAGCCCACACGTGATCGGCTGTTCGGTTGCTTGCGCGCTTCGGCGATAAATTGAGGGTCAGGTGAAGGAGGCGGTATCTCTTCCCCCTCTCGATGTAAGGCCTCGATGATCAAGTCTATCATTTTGGACGTCGTTGTCATGATATCGCCGAAAACGTGCTGACACTCAGGTGGGGATTTTTCCTCACACCACATGCGGAACACGGCCAAGTGATTTCGTTTTGTTTGTAGATTTTGCAAAAGGGCTCGCGTGAAAGCCGATGGTTTATGTGTGCTCATGGACAATCCCTTTCCACGTGTACGTTAAATGTCGGGCTCACACGTACTCGTTTTCTCCACCTGGGTGGCCATCCACTTTCATTATATCACACGCGAAAAGGGGGTTCAACCCCTACCGACTTAGACGAATCTCAATCCAGTCCACTCCATCACCACGGCCTTTGAAGTGGCCGGCTTCAATTTGTTTGAGTACCAGAACTCGGACGCCTGTGACGTCCACGTCAAACGCGCGCGGCGGATCCCATGTATGAATTTCGCCACTATCCCACAGCACCCGGCCATCACCGATGATCTGCACCTGGGTGTGCGAGTCCCCATACGTGTCCATGTCCACCCCCACCATACCCACAAGCCGACGATACCGCGCCTCTAGGTGGAATTCCAATTCCCCAGGACCGTAGACGCCAATACCGTGATCGTACATGCGGTTGTTCACTTTCATGGGCCAACCTTGGAAATTCGCGTCGCCTACAGGTTGCGAGAATCGCTCATCGGCCAGGCGAGCCGCGGCCACGGGCACTGTCTCCACTTCACGCCCCTCTTCGTTCACCACCCGGATGATCGGCTGCGGGTTAGAGGGTGGGGTCAGCGCGGTGCGCACATCCTCCCACGTCCACGAGAGCACAGACGCGGGAATGGGTTCGGGGGGATGGGCGGGTCGCGCCCACCGGGCTTGGAACCAGAACGCGCCCCCGTTGTCAATGTAGTCAATACGGAACCGATGCCACCCCGCGGTCAGGTCCACCGACGCGTCCCGCCAGCCCGCGCCGTGGAGGCCCCAGTTGTCCACCACCAGGCGCTCGTCAATCCACAGGCGGGAACCGTCGTCCGAGGAAAGGCCAAACGTGTACGTGCCCGGCACATCGATGCGAATTCGACCCAACCAGCGCATGGCCGCGGTGGCCAGATTGCCCGCGTTGTCCGCGAAGAGGATCGGCGCGTGGGTAATGCGCACCGGCGGCTTACGCAATCCGCCTCCCTCGAACCAGAGAGCGAGAAGACCTCCTTCCGGCACCTCTAGGGGGTACCAGTACACGTCGGCAATGGGCGTCCAGTCGGATGCGTCGGGGGGACGCCAGAGAAAGCGGGGACTATCACCGGGTTGAGTGGTGATCTCCATACGCACGGGGACCAGTCCGCCGGGGAGAGGGACACGCACTGTTTTGCCGGGGCGGGAGAGGATTTCATGGCCGGCCAGGAACCAACGGATCCGGCTTACGTTTTCTACCCGTAAATCGTACATCCCCGCGCGTAGGAGGAACAATCCTCCCCGCAACACGCCATGCGCGGGCGCGGCAATCGGAGGATGGTACGGAAAACTTATCCCCTCCACTTGGGGTGTACCCCTCGCGGTCGTTCCCTTCCACCACCGACTGAGCAACCCCCGCCGCCGGACCGTGTCTCCATCCACATGAATGCCGGTGTAAATGTGTTCTCCCAGGGGGCCCTGACCTTCGTCCACTCGCGCCGTTGGGAACAATGTGCGCAGATAAGGGGTGAGCAAAGAACCGTATCGTCCCAGCACATACACCACCGGCCCTGTTTGCGCGGGCGGTGGGGGCACGTGGTCCGGCGTCTTCAAGCGGGTGAATGTCCGCTCCGGGTTGATGACCTCAATAGGGGAAAAAGCCCAGAATTCCCGATCCAGGTAAATGGTGACATTCTCCGGTAATGTGGCAATGTACTGGCCCACCTTGGTCGGTCCTACATTGAACATGTGAACCACTCGGGGATCCTTGGCCTGTCGTGCAAAGTATGTGTGAAGGTTTAGGCCCGAGATGATCAGGACCAGGAGCACCGGAAGAGCTAGCCTCCCCGCGCGAGGAACAAGGAAACCCCGAGGGATCTTTTCTGCGCCTGTGGCTTTTGGGGGTGTCAGCAGGATGCGTGATAGGGATTCCAGGCCCAAGGTCGCGATAATGGCCAGCGCAGGAGTCATACCATACACTCGGAAGGTGTTGGGCGCCTCGGTGGTCAGAATGCCCGCGGTCATGAACGCGGCCGTCCACAGAAGCCATATCACGTGTCGGGGGTGAAGGGGAGAGCGGAGAGCTCGCGCAAAGCCTAATACCAACAATCCACCCGTAATGGGGTCCACGACGGCCGCGTAGGGGATGTTATGGCGGCCATTAGGATCCCCCTTATAGAAGAACATGCCGAAGTACTTGCCGATGTTCCCCTTCAGCGCGGCCCAAGGGTCTCGGGTGAACAAGGGATTAAAAATGCTGATGGCCTGAGAGCGTTCCAAGAACAGGTTGGGATGATGGATGTATGTCCAAGCCAGAGGCGCGTAAACAAGCGCGAACAATCCCCAGAACAACGCGATGCGAGACAGATGTTTGCGAGCACGGGCGTGCCGTTGCCACACGTCCAAAGCCATGAACAGGGCAACAACCGGAACGAGGGACCGGGTGGCCTGGTAGCTGTACTGGCTCAGTCCCAGCGCAATGCCGCCCTCGCCCCATAACCACGTTTTTTCCGATGTCCGAGCCCGCCATACCAGCCAAATAACGGTGGTGTACCAGAAGAGGGTCAGTGTGTTGACGTGTCCCCAGCGGGACATGTTCACGGACCAGCGCATGGTCGCCCAGAGGAGTGCAGTGAACATCGCGTACGGTCGGGGGAAGAATTCCCTGGCCAGGAGGTAGAGGCCCCCCGCGGTGGCGACGCTGATAATAAGGTGCGGAAGTTTGACAGTCAGGTAGCCGGGGCCCAGGAGTTTGTAGAACAGGGCCACATAGTAGTGATAGGCCCAGGGCACCTCCAGCCGGGCCACATCCCAGGGTTTGGGCCGAGCCCCCCGCACGATTTCCAACGCCTGCTTCGCGATGTCGGTCTCGTCCAGCCACAGCCCCGCGGGAATATCGTGGATACGGTAAAAGCGTGTGGCCGCGGCCACGGCCAAGACACCGATGAGAAGTAAGCCATCCCCACGGGTAAACCCCGCGAGTTGAGGCATGCTGTTCTCTTCCCGCGGGAGAGCCCCTATGGCTAAAAGCAGTCCCCCTAGAAGCGCAGCAGTGCCCCACATCCAGGGATGAACATAGGCGCTGGTGGGCAAGGGGAATTCGGGAGTTCGAGCCCGGTGCAGCAGCATGATGCCCAGGGCGATCGCCAACACCGCGGCGATACCACGCCATCGACGTTGGGAAGTCCGGTCCATTCGTCTAGGGGCTTCCGGTGGACGAAAGGGCCCTTTCACCGACCTTCACTCCATTTCATGTGGCGGTGTGATGTTGGGGTGTTTTCTCCACCTGCCTGGCTCGGGCGTCCACGGCCACCACGCCCTTATCCAACACGAATAAAGGGTTGATGTCCAACTCCTGTAAGCCGGGCCAGTCCACGGCCAGCCAGGATAGGCGTACCAGCGCGTCCACCAGCGCGTCCACATCCGCAGGGGGACGGCCTCGCACCCCGCGTAGCAATGCAGACGCGCGCGTCCGCTCCACCAGCGCGCGGGCCCGTTCCCCGGTAAGAGGCGGCACCGCGAACGCGACATCCTTCAGCACCTCCACCCAGATGCCACCGGTCCCAAACATTACCAGGGGGCCGAACTGCGCGTCTCGCATCACACCCAGGATGACCTCCACGCCCTCCGGCACCATGGCCTGAACTTCCATGCCCAGCCAGCCCTCCTCTCCCGCGAAGGCCTCCAGCATGGCTCGGGCCGCCCGTTCCACCGCGCGCTCGTCCTCTAACCCCAGGGTGAGCCCGCCCACATCGCTCTTGTGCAACGCGGCCCGGGACATGACCTTTAGCGCCACGGGAAAGCCGATGTCCTTGGCCGCGCGCACAGCCTCCTCCGGGGATTGCACCAGCGCGGCCTCTGGGGTCGGGATGCCGTAGGCCGCGAGCACCGGGCGCAGGTCCCAGTCGGTGAGCAGGGACGGGGAGGGGAAGCTCCGAGGCGGGGACATACCCTCAGGACGTCGGGGCTCCTGGACCGGGCGGTCCAGCACTGTGCGGCGGTCCACCAGGTGGCGTAGGACCCGCGCGGCATCCTCGGGGAAGGTCACCGCGGCCAGTCCCTCCCGGTTCGCGCGTATCAGCGCGTCGCTCACCGTCTCCTGGCCGGGGAAGGCCATCACCAAGGGAACGCGAGTGCGCTCCCGTCGCACCTCGCTGACCACAGTCACCAGGTCGTCGGGGTTGACCGTGGCCTGGGGCACGTGGATGACCACGGCCGCGTCCACGTTCGGGTCCTGCAGGATGATGTCGGTGGCTGCGCGGTACTCCTTGGGACCGGCACCGCCCAACATGTCCACCACGGATGTGACTTGGGCCGCGGGGGGAAGGTGTTTTCGCAATCGCTCCTGGCTTTCCGGAGAAGGATGGGCGAGGGTAAGTCCCGCTTCGGCCAGGGCGTCCGCGGCCAGGGCTGCAGGTCCGCCCGCGTTGGTGATGACCGCGACGTGGCGGCCCCGGGGCGTGGGGTTATGCGCGAGCGCGTGGGCCGTTTCCAGCAGTTCTTGCAGGGAGGTACACCAGATGACACCCGCGTCCTCGCACGCAGCCCGGTACGCGGCGGCCGCGCCCGCGAGCGCGCCGGTGTGGGACTTGGCCGCCTCGTGGCCGGCTTCGGTGCGCCCGGCCTTGAGGAAGAGCAAGGGCTTTTGACGGGCTACTTGCCGGGCGACCTCGTAGAACCGACGTCCATCGCTGATCTCTTCCACGTAGAGTGCGATGACCCGGGTGTGCTCGTCCTCTGCCAGCACTTGAAGGAAGTCCGTTTCCACCAGATCGGCCTGATTGCCCACACTGTACATGCGCGCGAAGCCAATCCCTCGGCGCCGGGTCCAATCAATGGCCGCGCCGCACAGCGCGCCCGACTGGGAAATGACGGACACGTGGCCCCGGTGGGGCATGCTGCTGACGAACGTGGTGTTCAGGGGGATGACCGTGTCGATGACGCCGATGCCGTTGGGGCCCATCACCCGCATTCCATAGCGGTGGGCGACGGCCACCACCTGTTCCTGTAGGCGAGCGCCCTCCTCGCCCAACTCGCGGAAGCCCCCGGAGACCACGACCACGCCCTTGATGCCCCGCTTGCCGCAGTCCTCTACGGCCTGGGGTACCGCGGGTGCGGGGATGAGGATAACGGCCAGGTCCACGGGGTCAGGCACGGCGCTGATGTGGGGGTACACCTTCAGGCCCAGGATCTCCCGGGCTTTGGGGTTGATGGGATAGACGGGTCCGGGAAATCCCCATTCGGGGTGGGCCAAGTTTTTGAGCACGCCGTATCCCAATTTGGTGGGATGGGACGACGCGCCAATAACAGCCACGCCCTTGGGGCTGAGAAACGGTTGCAATTGTTCGTCCAGGGTTGTCACGATACCTCCTTCACTCTATAAGGAAGAGCAGAAATTCACGTCAGTCCATCAGATTCGTCCGAATTGCTTAGCGAGTTCGGCCGCGGTAATGTGTATCATGGTCGGCCGGCCGTGAGGACAGGTGTGAGGGGTCTGACAAGCTTCCAGTTCCCGTACCAGCGCGCGCATCTCCGCGTCGGAGAGAACCTGGCCTCCCTTCACCGCGGCCCGTTTACATATAAGGGTTACCAGCCGGTCTTCCACGGTCTTGCTCACTACATCTTCGTCCCCGGCCAGGCCGCGCGCCACTTCCTCCACCACCCGGCGGGGATCCTGCCCCGAGAGCACCGCGGGCACGGCCCGCACCAGGTACGTATCACCGCCAAAGGGCTCAATCTCGAACCCCACTGCCAGTAGCGCGTCCATGTGCTCGGCTATGAGGCCGGCCAGTTCGCTGTCCAGCGTCACGGGCACCGGGTCCAGCAGACGTTGGCCGGGGATATTTCCGGCCGCATGCTGGGCCATCAACTTCTCGTACAGCACCCGCTCGTGAGCCGCGTGCTGGTCGATAAGATAGAGCCCGTCGGGCCCTTCGGCCACAATGTATGTCGCGGCGACTTGTCCTACCACCCGCAACAGGGGCAAAGGCCGTCCTGCTGGAGTGGAGGATGGCGAAGGGACGGGCGTTTCCTCGTCTTCCCGCCGCGTGGGCAGAGGTCCCACCTCCTCATCCATCCGCAAATCCAGCGTCGGGTGGTGGGATGCGTGCACGTCCACCAGGGAACGGCGGCGCTCACCCCAGCCAGGCGGTTGGCCCCAGGTGACTTCAGGCGTGGCCTGACGGATGGGGGTGGTCCCTGCAATCGCGCGACGCACTGCCTTCTGCACGGCCTGGAACACGGCCCGGGGGTCCCGAAAGCGCACTTCCGCCTTGGTGGGATGGACGTTCACGTCCACCAGGTGGGGGTCCAGGCCGATGTGGACCACCGCGATGGGAAATCGGCCCACGGGCAGGAAGGTGTGATACGCCTGGACAATGGCTTGCACCAGCGCGTAATCGTGAATCCAACGGCGGTTGAGGAAGAGGATGATGTGTTGGCGGTTGGCCCGGTGTACGTTGGGCTTGCCCACGAATCCCCACACCGTGGGCGTGGGACCGGGATCGGGCCAGGGCATGTCCACCGGTCCTACCGGGATCATCTCCCGGGCCACCTCCACGCCGAACACCGCGGCCACCACATCGTGCAGGCGGCCACTTCCCGACGTTTTGAAGACTACCCGTCCCTCGCTGACCAGGGTGAAGCGCACCTCGGGGAACGCGAGCGCGTACCGGGTCACCACCCGGTGAATGTGTCCAGCTTCGGTGGTGGGCTTCTTCAGGAACTTGCGCCGCGCGGGGGTGTTGAAGAAGAGGTGTTCCACCATGACCGTGGTGCCCGCGGGATGGCCCACCGTGTCTCGGCGCAGTTCTCTCCCTCCCTCGATGAGGAGGCGTGTTGCGATGTTTTCGTCACGGGTGCGACTGATAATGGTGAAGCGGGAGACGGACGCGATGGACGCGAGGGCCTCGCCTCGGAAGCCCAAGGTGCGGATGGCTTCCAGGTCGTGCGCGGACGCGATCTTGCTGGTCGCGTGGCGTCGCACGGCCAGGGGCACCTCTGCCGCGGGGATGCCGCTGCCGTCATCCACGACTTTGACCAGACGGATGCCCCCTTCCCGCACTTCAATGCGGACGGTGGTCGCGCCCGCGTCCAACGCGTTTTCTACCAGTTCCTTGACTACGGACGCGGGGCGTTCGACGACTTCGCCCGCGGCAATTTTGTCGGCAACGTCGGGTGGTAATATGTGTATAGCCATGATGCTCATCCGATGGCCGCGCCGCACACGGAGACCACGGACCCATTTTGTTCGTCCGCGGGGCACTGATCGTAGCCGGTAATGACGCCCGTGGCTCCTTCGAGCACGCGCAGCAGGAGGTAGATGGGGGGCAGACCGCAGATGCGGTAACGGTCTTCCACGGACGCGATGGTTCGGAAGAAGTCCCGCGAGTCCCCGCGGGTGATTGCGTCCATGATTTCTTGGTCCGCGGCGCGCAGTCGAGCTTTTTCCACGGGTCCCCAGGGGTAGGGATCGCCGAACGCGGGGCCCACGTGGGCCAGATCGCCCGCGGCCACAAAGAGGGTAGGCTTCTCCTCCGCCACTTGTTGCAACACGGCGGTTACCTTGTTCAGGGTCTCATCCTCCTCGGGAGCGGCCATGCCCTGGACAAAGTGGGCAAAAGATCCCATGAGGATGGGAACCACGTCCACGGGGTCTCCCTGACGAATGTAGTGAACCCAGGCCAGGGCCAGTTCGATGGAATGTTCGTTCCGGTGATGCAGTTCTTCCCGGAACGCGTTCTCCTCACCGATGACGTCCACCAGCGCGGTGACCACGTCCTGGTCGGTGGGCAGGACGCCCAGGGGGGTGGCGTAGTTCTGGCGGGTCAGGGTGAGGGTGCCGAAATCGCCGTTGTGGTCGGTACCCAGGATGACGACGCGCTGGGCCGCGCGCACGTGGTCCGCGGCGTAGGTCCAGATGCCCGCGTAGATGACCCCACCCCGCTGGTAGTCGATGTGGGGGCTGACAATGCCCCGCACGGGATGATCCAGGGGCGGGGGGAGGTGTTCTACCCGGCGGACGTAGTCGTCCAGCGCGCGGGTGAACGCGTCCGGATCCTCCGGGTAGACCGCGCCCGCGTGGCTGGGTGGTCGGTAGGGGGCTTCTCTGTATTCCCGCAAGGCCGCGTCCCGCACCTGGGCATAGTGTTCGTTGTCCAGCATGAGTGCGGCATCCAGGTCCGCGACCAGGCGTTCCAGGATGTCCAGGGAGACGTAGAGGCCCGTGCGGAGTTGGAACCCCGCCTGAATGCCGCGCAACGTGCGGGTGCCGTCCATCAGCGCGAGGACAGGGGCCAGGGCCTGGGGGATGAAAATCATGCCCTCGCCTAGGTGCAGGGGATCCTCCAGCAGGAACCCCCGCTGTCCGTTATGGGTGATAGGATGGATGCGAAGATCTCGCAGTTTGGGTTGCATGAGAGAAAAATCCGCCGGCATCGCTCCTCATAATCATTTGCGGAGAGTATTATAACGTAGGTTGGGGAAAGGTCCAGGTTTCGGGAGGTCGCGAAACACTTGATGTACATCCGGCTCATAGGGGCCATCATTCGTTTCTAGGAGACCATTCGTATGCTTCTGTGTCCTATGGGCCCAGCCGTTCCTGTTGGATACGCTGGATGTTCTCGGTTTCAATGAGATCGGAGATGGTAGCGGCCAGGATACGTACGTCATCCAGCGCGGCCCGGATGTGGTATGGGGTCGCGCCCTTGCTCAATGCCTCCCGGTACAGAGCTTCCGCCCGTTCCTCTTCGCCCAGGGCCAAGTAGTAGAGGGCCAGGTTCAGCGTGTTGGCCCAATCTTCGGGCTCCTGGCGGTACCTCTCCTCCGCGATGGCAATGGCCGCGTGCAGATCCCGGTGCGCTTTGGCCAGTTTGCGACGGCTATAACTTAAGTACACGAGAGCTCGTCCGTACAAATACCAATCTTCCTCCGGAGCCAAACGGATGGCTTTGGTAATGTCCCGAATCGCATTGCTCAATTGACGCAGACGGCGGTATGCCTCGGCTCGGTGGGCGAGGGCCCATGGATCGTTCGGCGTGCGCTTCAACACTCGGTTGAGATCGGCCAACGCGTCCTTGGGTTTGTCCAGGTGCAGATACGTGATTCCTCGACACGTGCGAGCCCAGACATCATCCGGGTTTAAGTCCAGTGCGCGGGTGAGATCGACCAGAGCGCGCTCGTACTGCCCCATGTTGCGGTACAGTTCTCCACGCGATGCCAAGGCCCACGCGTTGGTGGGGTCCGCCTCGATAGCCCGGTTCAGGTCTGCCAGCGCCGCGGGATAATACCCCAAAAGGCGATACGCTTCTCCCCGCAACGCGCGCACGCGCGCGTCGTGAGGCCGGCGGGACAGAGAACGACTCAAATCGCTTAACGCCTCTCGGGGACGGCCCATCTTCAAGTACAATTCCCCGCGGCGGGCCAGAATGTCCGGGTCGTTGGGGGAGAGGTCCAGCGCGCGGTTGTAATCTGCCAGCGCAGCCTCGTACTCCCCGGTGGCCCGGTACAC
>CAYPUG010000005.1:0-9670 GCA_964413905.1 uncultured Anaerolineae bacterium
AGGTGGATGTTCACATGTCACCGGATGGGCTAAACTTCCAGTGCTCGACATGCCATACATCCCATGCCCATGTCCTGTCCGGCAGCCGTTACGATTCCTTGGTCATGGATGACTTGGGACAGGATATGCCGGTCATGAAACATCAGCGGGCAACGTGCGAATCCTGCCACGGCTCGAGCCCGCACAAAGGGTCCGTATTGGCGTCCAAGTTAAACGACCATGTAGATAAGGTGGCTTGCCAGACGTGCCACATCCCGGCGTTTGCTCGTGGTGGAAAGCCCACAAAGATGTGGTGGGATTGGTCCAAAGCGGGCAAGTTCACCCCGGATGGTAAGAAGATCGCCACGGAAGAGTATAACACATTGAAGGGCGAATTCCGTTGGGAAGAGAATGTAGTGCCCGAATACGAATGGTTTAACGGCAAAACCGTGTGGACCTTGTTGGGAGACAAGATTGATCCGAACAAGGTGGTTACCATCAATAAAATCGAGGGTAGTTACGATGATGGACGCATTTATCCCTTCAAGGTGATGCGAGGGAAGCAGCCGTACGATGCAGGATACAACACGTTGGTTGTGCCGCATCTCTTCGGCAAGGATGATACCGCCTACTGGAAGAATTTTGACTGGGCCAAGGCCATTGAAGCGGGCATGAAGGCGGCCGGCGCTCCTTACAGTGGCAAGTATGGGTTTGTAGAAACGAAGATGTACTGGCAGATCACCCATATGGTCGCGCCGAAGGAGCAAGCCCTTAAGTGCCAGGACTGCCACAGCCGCGATGGACGCCTGTCTAAACTTACGGGCTTCTACATGCCCGGCCGTGATCGTCTCAAGATTATCGACATCTTGGGGTGGCTGGGTGTGGCGGCTACATTGGTGGGCGTCTTAGTACACGGTGGTCTGCGCATCATTTCCGGGAGGAAAGGAGCGAAATGATGATGGCAAAGGCGAAGCGCATATACCTCTTCCTTGGCTTTGAGCGACTGTGGCACTGGACGCAGGTGCTCCTGTGCCTCGGGCTGGTGCTCACGGGGTTTTCGATGCACGGCACGTGGCATCTGACCGATTTTCACACGGCCTGGTATTGGCACACACGTTTCGGGTGGGCACTGGCTATTCTGTTCGCCATTGAGATCTTCTGGCTTCTGACCACGGGACAGTGGAAGAACTATATCCCGACGACTCAGAAGATCAAGGATGTGGCGATGTACTACATGGTGGGCATTTTCAAGGGGGAACCTCATCCGTACCATCCCCATGATGCCTACTCCAAACTCAACCCGCTGCAGCGTTTGGCTTATCTGGGCATTCAGGTAGTGCTGGTGCCTTTGATGGTCCTCACCGGCTTGCTGATGATTTATTACAACAAATGGCCACAGTGGGGCATTAGTTTGCGTTTGGGCCCGGTGGCCATCCTTCACACCATTGGCGCGTTCTTGGTCATCATGTTCGTCATCGGGCATGTATACCTCACGACAACCGGCCATACCTGGTATGCTCACATTTTGGCTATGATTACCGGTTGGGAGGAACTGCCCGAGGGTGAAGGAGTGGACACAGCCTGATTCCAAGAGACCGTAGATATCCTGCTTTTCATAGGCCAATGACCAAAAGCCACTCCTCAAGCGAGGAGTGGCTTTTCCCTTATCAAGGGAGTGTCGCTTGTTTGACAAAATGCTTCATTGCGCTATACTTTCTGACGCGTGTATCATCCCCTTAGTACAACCTGTACCTTGTTTGTATCTGAGTTCACTGGTTGACCGATAGATCTCGGGGAGTGTACCTGTCCATTATGCCAAGGTATATAATACGCGATGTATCGGTCAATCAGCCTGGGGTCAATAAAAAATCAACAGTGGGAAGGGCAGAACATCGTTGTGTTTTTCGCTCCTCTTGGGTCGAAGGCCCAACGCTGTTCTGCCGTTTCCACAACCGGATCAGAACAAGGTGCAGGAGGTACAGGTAGAAGTACACGCTGAAAACATATGTCATACGGTTTTCCAACATTGAGAAAGGAGGAGGAGAGCCATGAAGCGACGAATTATGGTGCTCCTGTACGTGCTGGTGGTCCTTTCGCTCCTCGTTAGCGCGTGTGCGAAGGCGACCCCAACTCCCACCCCGAAGCCTGCGGCTCAGCCGACCAAGGCAGCGGAGGCGAAAGCAACCCCGACTAAGGCTCCTGAGGCGAAACCGACGCCCACGGCAAAGCCTACAGAGAAGCCCGCAGAGGAGGGGTACAAGTGCGATGATCCTCTAGGTTGTGTGGAGATTGGTCCTGGTGAACCCATCCGCATCGCCTACATGTTGGTGGTTTCCGGTCCTAACGAGACGCTGGGTATTGACTCCAAGCGGGGTATTGAGATCGCCATCGACGATGTGGGTGGTGAATTGCTGGGTCATCCCATCGAGTTAGTGGGGGAGGACAGTCAATGTTCGCCTGAGGGTGGTCAAGCGGCGGCGCAGAAGATAGCGGCGGACAAGAGCATAGTGGGAGTGATAGGGACGAACTGCTCGAGTGCGGCGAAGAATGCGGCGCCGATCATTTCGCAGGCGGGGATGGTGATGATATCGCCGTCGAACACGGCGCCGTACTTGACGGATCCTGCGACGCATTCGCCGGGGTATTTCCGGACGGCGCATAATGACAAGGTGCAGGGGCGTGTAGCGGCGGAGTTTGCGTACAAGGAGTTGGGTGTGCGGAAGGTAGCGACGATCCATGATGGGAGTGTGTATGCGGAGCAGTTGGCGAATGTGTTTGCGGAGGTGTTTAAGGAGTTAGGCGGGGAGGTTGTAGCGCAGGAGGCGGTGAACGTGGGAGACACGGACATGCATCCTGTGCTGACGACGATAGCGGCGTCGAAGCCGGAGTTGATATACTATCCGATTTTCATAGCAGAGGGTGCGCTGATTACGCGGCAGGCGAAGGAGGTGCCTGGGCTGGAGAAGACGTACCTGATGGGTGCGGACGGGATGTTCTCGCCGGACTTTGTGGAGGCGGCGGGAGATGCGGCGAAGGGGATGTATCTGACGAGCCCGGATTTCTCGGCGTTTGGGGATGCGTACAAGGAATTTCTGAAGAAGCATGAGGAGAAGTACGGTGAGAAGCCGCTGAGTGCGTTCCATGCCCATGCGTATGACGGCACCATGATGCTCTTCTACGCCATCACCAAGGTGGCGGTGGAAGATGCGAACGGCACTCTGTACATCCCGCGGCAGGCCCTGCGCGACGAGTTGGCGAAGATTAAGAACTTCAAAGGCCTGACCGGTAACCTGGCCTGCGATGCTAACGGCGACTGTGCGGACCCGCACATTGCGGTGTACCAGATCACGAATCCGGACGAGTGGAATCCGGATGACCCGAACAAGTCGCCGGTGAAGGTGTACCCGAAGGCAGCCGGTGCCGGCGCGATTGAACCTATCCCCGCGATTACCGGCGCTCAGGTGAAGAAGGTTGAGTCCTATACGTGTGATGATCCGTTGGGCTGTGTGGAGGTCCCTAAGGGTGATCCCATCCGCATTGCTTACATGTTGGTGGTTTCCGGTCCCAATGAGACGTTGGGTATCGATTCCAAGCGGGGTATCGAAATCGCTATTGATGACATTGGTGGTCAACTACTTGGGCACGATGTCGAGTTAGTGGGGGAGGACAGTCAATGTTCGCCTGAGGGTGGTCAAGCGGCGGCGCAGAAGATAGCGGCGGACAAGAGCATAGTGGGAGTGATAGGGACGAACTGCTCGAGTGCGGCGAAGAATGCGGCGCCGATCATTTCGCAGGCGGGGATGGTGATGATATCGCCGTCGAACACGGCGCCGTACTTGACGGATCCTGCGACGCATTCGCCGGGGTATTTCCGGACGGCGCATAATGACAAGGTGCAGGGGCGTGTAGCGGCGGAGTTTGCGTACAAGGAGTTGGGTGTGCGGAAGGTAGCGACGATCCATGATGGGAGTGTGTATGCGGAGCAGTTGGCGAATGTGTTTGCGGAGGTGTTTAAGGAGTTAGGCGGGGAGGTTGTAGCGCAGGAGGCGGTGAACGTGGGAGACACGGACATGCATCCTGTGCTGACGACGATAGCGGCGTCGAAGCCGGAGTTGATATACTATCCGATTTTCATAGCAGAGGGTGCGCTGATTACGCGGCAGGCGAAGGAGGTGCCTGGGCTGGAGAAGACGTACCTGATGGGTGCGGACGGGATGTTCTCGCCGGACTTTGTGGAGGCGGCGGGAGATGCGGCGAAGGGGATGTATCTGACGAGCCCGGATTTCTCGGCGTTTGGGGATGCGTACAAGGAATTTCTGAAGAAGCATGAGGAGAAGTACGGTGAGAAGCCGCTGAGTGCGTTCCATGCCCATGCGTATGACGGCACCATGATGCTCTTCTACGCCATCACCAAGGTGGCGGTGGAAGATGCGAACGGCACTCTGTACATCCCGCGGCAGGCCCTGCGCGACGAGTTGGCGAAGATTAAGAACTTCAAAGGCCTGACCGGTAACCTGGCCTGCGATGCTAACGGCGACTGTGCGGACCCGCACATTGCGGTGTACCAGATCACGAATCCGGACGAGTGGAATCCGGATGACCCGAACAAGTCGCCGGTGAAGGTGTACCCGAAATAATCCTTGGGTTCGGCCAGGCAAGGCAAATAGTGTAGTTTGTGCGGGGCGGGCAGGGGGGATGGCCTTGCCCGCCCCTTTCATGTTCATGGCGTGCGAGGTTCGCTGTGGTTTCGGCATTTCGGTGTCGAGAGCACAGCGAATTTCAACGAACTTACCCTAAAACCAGGGGGACTTGTGCGATGTTAGAGCGGATACGTGTTCGCTTGCGGCACCTGTCGGGAACGGATATTGCCCTGTGGTTGATCAGTGTGGTGTTGGTTGTACTCATTGTTGTGGGTTCCTATCGTAGCCTGACGTCGGGCCGGTATACTGTTCGTCAATGGATGGACTTTGTTATCTTTGGTCTAGCGCAGGGCGGGGTATACGCACTGATCGCATTGGGGTACACGATGGTGTACGGTGTGCTTCAAATGATTAATTTTGCCCATAGCGAAGTGTTTATGAGTGGGCCTTTTACCGCTTATTTTGTGGCAAATGCCCTGGATAAAGCAGGGTATTTCGACTCGCATCCCATCATCAGTCTCGCCATTGTCTTTGTGGTGGCGATGACGGTCTCCATGTTTGTGGCCGTGGTCCTGGAGATGCTCGCGTATCGACCGTTGCGTGGCTCACCTCGTCTTGTGCCTCTGATTACGGCTATTGGTGCTTCTTTCTTTCTCCAGTACACGTTCCGCGGTCTCTATGGCTCCGGTGTGAAAGCGTATCCGGACATTGCTATGCTTCACGGCACGTGGAGTATCGGGGGTTTGAACATTCAGAAAACGTTGGTGGTGGTGTTTGTTGCGGCTATTCTGCTGTTGGTGGGTTTGTACACCTTTGTGCAGAAGACAAAGGTGGGTATGGGTATTCGCTCGGTGGCTGAGGACCAACAGGCCGCAGCGCTCATGGGGGTGGATGTGGACCGCATGATCTCCATGACTTTTGCCGTTGGGGGCGCGGGCGCCGGTGCGGCAGGCGTGTTGTACGCGTTGATCTTTAAGCAGGTGCACTTTTTCATGGGCTTTGTTCCCGGCATCAAGGCTTTTACGGCCGCGGTGTTGGGGGGGATTGGAAACATCCCCGGGGCGATGTTAGGGGGGTTGTTCCTTGGTGTATTTGAGTCCCTGGGACCGAGTCTTTTCCTGGAAGGCTTAGGTGTCCCTGCTTCGTATCAGTTGAAAGATGCGATTGCGTTCACCATGTTGGTGCTTGTGCTGATTTTCCGGCCCACGGGTATTTTGGGTGAACGCATTGCTAAACGGGCGTGATGAGGAGGACGTTCCATGCGAGGATTCCCGTGGCGTGAAACGATCCGAGCCGGATTGTTGGGAAGCGTGGTGGCGCTCCATGTTTCTCTTGTCGGCATGGTGGAAGCGTTTAGCCGACGCGCGATCGTGAAGGATGTGGTAACGTTGGGGCAGTTGCTTTTGTTGTTGGTCGTTTTAGGAGCGGGATATTGGGCGGCCGAAAAAGCATCTAAACGAAACAAGGTATATGCTCTTGTGGCCGGCCTGCTCGTCGGTCTGATTATTGGGTTGGTGTTGGCTGCGTTGGCTTTAAGCATTAAGCCGCTGCACATGCGTCAGGTGTTCGCCAATGCGTCTCGAGGACTGGTTCGGGTGTTGCTCTTTAAGAAGAAGGGGTTGGCAGGTGTGATCAGGTTGTTGGTTGTGATGGGGGGAGGGGGAATTGTAGCCGGTATCTTGGAGATCCTCCCGGCCCGAGTGCGTCGTCCCTTGTTGTACGCGTTAACCGCGACGTTGACTTTAGGTCTTTTGCGGGATATATTCGCGGTTATCCTCCCCCGCTCCATATCCCGATTTTTCTACACATCATCGGGACTTACTGTGAAGGGGGGCGTTGTGCTCGTTGTCATATGGACTCTCTACTTCATAGCCTCTGAGATGTGGGGCCAACGGGTCCGTTCCTCCTTGGAGACCCTTCCGCCTGCTCAGCAAAAGACCTTACGGTGGGGCAGTTATCTCGTAGCCCTGGTTATTCTTCTGCTTTTGCCACCCCTTCTGGGGGAACGGGGAGGTTATGTGTTTGAGGTGTTGGATATTGTTGGCATTTATATTGTAATGGGGTTGGGTTTGAATATTGTGGTCGGATTTGCCGGTTTGTTGGACTTGGGATATGTGGCGTTCTTTGCCATCGGGGCTTACACGATGGCCGTGTTAACCACTCCGGAATTACCTGCCGTTCGCCAGTACATTCCCCCGATGGATTTCTGGGAAGCTTTGCCCATCGCGTTGTTGGCGTCTCTCCTTTCGGGGATTATCCTAGGTGTTCCGGTGTTGAAGACACGCGGCGATTATCTGGCGATTATTACCCTGGGGTTTGGCGAGATTATTCGGTTGTTGGTCATTTCCGACGCGCTCAAGCCCATTTTGGGGGGCGCCCAGGGCATTACCGGCGTGGCTCGTCCCCATTTGTTAGGATGGGCCGCCAAGACGCCCCAGGATTTCTTCTACTTTATCCTCGTCGCTATCGCTATAGGCTTTTTTATCTCGGTACGTCTGAAGGATTCACGACTTGGCCGAGCGTGGAAAGCCATCCGTGAGGACGAAGATGTGGCTATTGCCATGGGCATTGATCACGTGGCAACAAAGTTGACCGCGTTCGCCACAGGGGCGACTCTAGCCGGGTTGAGTGGGGCTATTTTTTCATCCAAATTGTTTTCCATTGCCCCGCACTCCTTCAATATCCTAATCTCCATCTATGTGTTGAGTTTGCTTATTGTAGGCGGTATTGGCAGTCTACCCGGTGTGGTTGTCGGCGCGTTTGCCTTGGTCGGCTTGCCCGAGTTGCTGCGAGAGTTCGCGGAATATCGTATGTTGGTGTACGGTGCGGCTTTGGTCGTGATGATGATTTACCGGCCCGAAGGGCTTTGGCCGGAGACCCTGCACGTTGAAGAGTATAAGCACCGTCAGTCGTCCTCGACGAAAGCCACAACCGCCTCCGCGGGCGCGGGAAAATAGGAGGTGACCGGTGGGTGTTCTTGATATTAGAAATGTAACAAAACGCTTTGGTGGCTTGGTAGCTGTCAATGATGTCACGATTATCGTTGAACCTCAAACGATTCACAGCATTATTGGGCCGAACGGTGCGGGGAAGACTACGCTATTCAATTGTATCACGGGGTTTTATCGGGCAGATGAAGGGGAGATTATTTTCGATGGTGAACCTATTCAGTATCTTCCTCCCGATGAGATTGCCCGCATGGGCATCGCACGGACCTATCAGAATATCCGTTTGTTTTCCAATCTGACAGTGTTGGAGAACGTATTGGTGGGTATGCACTCCCACCTTCACTCTTGGTTCATTGAACCTATTCTGGGCTTGCCCAGTTACAAGCGGGAAGAGGCCGAGGCTCGTGAAGAGGCTATGCGCTTGTTGAAGTTCGTGGAGCTGGAAGACAAGGCGTTCTTCCTGTCCAAGAATCTCCCCTATGGTGAACAACGACGTCTGGAGATTGCCCGTGCCTTAGCATTGAAGCCGAAGGTCCTGTTGTTGGATGAGCCTACTGCGGGCATGAACCCGCGTGAGACGGAAGAAACGATGGCGCTTATTCGGCGGTTACGCGATGAACGTGGGATCACCATTGTTCTCATTGAGCACGATATGAAGGTGGTGATGAACATCTCCGACATCATCAGCGTGTTGGATTACGGGCAAAAGATCGCAGAAGGTACGCCGTTAGAGATCCGTACAAACCCGCGCGTGATAGAGGCGTACCTGGGCCGTGGTGCTGCCATGGGGCTGTCGGAAGCAGCCTAGGGTGTCATCGCTTTGAAATCTCGCAGAGGAGTGAAGGCCTATGGCTTTCTTTGAGATTGATAACTTGCACGTCTATTATGGATTTATCCACGCGCTCAAAGGGATCTCCCTCTACGTGGAAGAGGGGGAGATTGTTACGTTGATCGGCGCGAATGGGGCGGGTAAGACCACAACCCTGCGCACGATTAGCGGGCTCCTCCGTCCCAAGGAAGGGGATGTGCGCTTTAATGGTGAGAGCCTTTTGAAATACCGTCCCCACGAAATCGTAAAATTGGGGATCATTCACGTGCCGGAAGGACGGCGTGTGTTTGCCCGCATGACTGTGCAAGAGAATTTGGAGATGGGGGCGTACATCCGGGCAGATAAGGACGGAATCGCGGCAGATTTGAAGCGCGTGTTCAAATTATTCCCTCGGTTGGAAGAACGACGTAACCAACTCGCGGGTACTTTATCCGGTGGCGAGCAGCAGATGTTGGCTATCGGACGAGCGTTGATGGGCAAGCCAAAGGTATTGCTCATGGATGAACCTTCGATGGGATTGGCACCTGTTTTGGTCGAGGAGATTTTCGATACCATCAAGGAGTTGAATGAAACCCAGAACTTGACTATCCTCCTGGTGGAGCAGAACGCTCATATGGCTTTGCAGATTGCCCATCGTGGATATGTGTTGGAGACGGGGGAAATCACCATCGCGGGGTCTGCTCAGGAATTGGCGAAGAACCCCGAAGTGCAGAAAGCGTATTTGGGCATGTAACGTTGTCACCGGGCCCTGGACGTTGGCGCATAAATAAGAGAGATACAATTTCCTCTCCTTTGACACATCGCGTTTTATGTGCCTCCACTTTTTCTCGGGCGTCCCGGGAGACTTGCCAAATTTTTGATGTAAGATCATAAAATGATTATGATATGAGAGGGACCCAAATTATACGGACTTATACCCTCTCTTTACGAGGAAGTGCATGAAACGCAATGTGTCACTCAATTAGGTTCATCTCTTTCTTTTGGATTGGATTCATGAGGAAATAGAAAATGGGGGCTCCAAAACCTTTAAGAAAGCCGAAACCACAAAACCACACTTCAGATGAAATGGAGAGTATCGCCCGGCGCATTTTCTGGGAGGAAGCGCCGCGCTTGCAACGCGAGATCTACGAGGGCGAAATTAAGAAGCTCCGTGAATCGATGGAAGCGAATTTTTCGCACACCTGGGAGGCTATTGAAAGGCTAATAGAGGCCCAACATCGTACTGAGGATCAACTCGCGGCGTTGGCGGAGGCGCAAAAACGGACAGAGGAGCG
>CAYPUG010000005.1:9770-51378 GCA_964413905.1 uncultured Anaerolineae bacterium
GCTGGACCGGCTGGAGCAGGTTGTTACGGCGTTGGCGGAGGCGCAGAAGCGGACGGAGGAGCGGCTGGACCGGCTGGAGCAGGTTGTTACGGCGTTGGCGGAGGCGCAGAAGCGGACGCATGAAGAAGTACAAGAATTGAAGAAGCATTATCGGACCCTTTCCAACATTATTGGCGCGGATCTAGAAGTTGATGCTGAGGAAGTGCTCTCTTGGGCATTACGCGAACGTGGATATACCATTTTAGAGCAAGGATTCATTGAAGACACTAACGGCGATGTGGATGTTGTGATGCGGGTCCGAGATCCTGAAGGTAGGGAATATTGGGCTTTGGTGGAAGCTAAAGCACGCTTACGGCGCAAGGAATATCTCCGGTGGGTACGTCAATTACATGATCCTTCGTATGTGGAGAAGTTGCGCTCTTTGGGCATTGAGCCGCCTTGGCTAGGGTATGCGTTTGGGTTACGCGTTTACCGGGATGTGTTGGCCATTGCCCCTGAATACGGTGTGGGCATTTTAGATGTACACGGCGAACGGGTTCAATCTCGTCCTCTCTATCCGTGAAAGTACATTTACTGGGTGGAGGCAATGAACATCTGCCCTGGGTTGAGCAGCATCTTCCCAATCAACCCAGGGCTTTATTGTAAAGGCGAACGTTCCTGATTGACGGACAAAACTTTGCAAATGTCCCATGGCCTAGAAGGAAGTTTCTTTACGCCAAGGTACATGAAGCGCGATATGTCACTCAATCAGGTCAATAGGCTACATATTTTTACATCTTGAGGGGCCGGACCGTTGAGTATCATTGATACATGGGAATATTATCTCCATCATTACGATGAGGGCTTAGGGCTTGTTTATGAACGATTTGTGTTAAACGACTTTTTGTTGCGCCTCCAAGATCGGTTTGGCATTGGCTCGGTGTTGGAGGCACCTTTATTTGGGATGGCCGGTGTATCTGGCATCAACAGTGTGGTCCTGGCGCAACAAGGTTGTCGTGTGACGTTGGTCGATGATCATCCCTTGCGTATAGGCGGTGTTCGGCGGATATGGCGAGAACTTGCTTTGTCCGCGGACATGGTGTTGATACGTGATTGGGCGCGTCTACCTTTCCCCGACCATGCGTTTGATTTGACTTGGGAATGGGCCGGGTTGTGGTTCCTCTCCGATCCCGAGGGGCTGTTGCGGGAACTGGTTCGGGTGAGTCGAAAGGTGGTTTTTGTGGCCATGCCGAATCGATGGCAGGTAGGTTACCTCTTGCGCCGGTACTTCTTGGACAGGGACTTCTTTCAGCACGTCGATGAGTCCTGGGCGGATATGAAACGTGTACGGCGTGTGTTGGAAGACGCGGGCGTTCGTGTAGTTGAGGCAGGAGTGTTGGATGTGCCACCATGGCCGGATACGGTCATGCCTGCCCGGGAGGTCCTCAAACGCTTAGGGATTCGCTCTCAGCGTTTGGAAGCTAGGTTCAGCGGCGAAGGGTGGCATTGGTCTACAATGGATTATTACTTGGGACGTGCCCCGGATCTTTATGACCGAGTGATGCGTTATGCCTGGTTGGATAAGGCCCCCTTACCCTGGCGTCTTAAGGCCATTTGGGCTCATCACCGGTATCTTGTAGGACGTGTCGACATTGCTGAGTAAGCCCAGGAACGTGAATTTTCACGCTCCTGGGCTTTGCTTTGTATTCCTTACGTTCATGCAATGCCTGCTAAGCGTAATCCCTCGTCTAGTAATGCATCTACTTTGTCTTTGTGGGTCGTCTCGCAGTAGACCCGAATCAAGGGTTCGGTGCCGGAGAAGCGGACGAGCAGCCAACCGCCGTCTTCTAAAACAAATTTGTAGCCGTCGATGGTCACTTTATCCACGACCTTAAGGCCGGCCAACGTTTCCGGTTGAGCTTCGTCTAAACGCTTTCGGGCTTTCTCTTTCACCCAGTTGCTCTCCAAGGGCGTATCGATGCGTTTATAATAGAATTCTGCCCCGACTTCTTCAAAGAGCATCTGTAGAAGTTCCGTGGGCGTTTTCCCCGTTTGCACCATGAAATCCAACAGGTACAATCCGGCTAAAATGCCGTCACGCTCGGGCACATGACCGCGAAACGCGTACCCGCCCGATTCCTCACCGCCCAGCATGGCGTTCACTTCCAACATTTTGGGCGCGACGTATTTGAAGCCTACGCCTGTGTGGTAAACGGGAACACCATATTTCTTTCCCAGGATGTCCAGCATCGAGGTGGTAGATAGGGTTTTCACAATGGGCCCTCGTTCCCCGCGGATCTTGAGGAAATAGAGGGCCAGGAGCCCGTATACCCGCAATTGGTCCACGAATTGGCCCTTTTCATCACCGAAACCGACCCGGTCCGCGTCGCCATCGGTGATGATGTGCGCGTCTGCCCCAATGCGCTTCGCATACGCAAGACCTGCGTCCACGTTTGGCGGAATGGGTTCCGGTCGGCGCATTTCGGGGAAGATGGGATTGCGTTCGCTATGGATCTCGTGAACTTGAGTGCTTCCTCCTTCGAGAATGCGGGGGAACCACCCCGCTCCGTTGCCCCACATGGGGTCCACGGAGATATTAAGCCCGGCATTTTTGATAGGTTCTACATCAATGAGGTCTTTTAAGTGTTCCAAGTACGCAGGAGCGGGGTCAAAACGGCGGAGCATGCCGGTGGCTTCAGCAATGGCCGCGGGGACTCGTTTCACATCTCGCATATCGTCGGGAATGCGGGCTTCGATCTCTCGTAAGCCTTGCGGGTCAATGGCCCCGCCGTGTTCATCCCGCACCTTGAAGCCGTCGTCCGTGGGGGGGTTATGGCTGGCCGTGATGTTTACCGCCCCCAGCGCGTTTTTGGCCACCACGCTGTAGGAAATAACCGGCGTGGGTGTCGCGGTTTGGGTGAGCCAGACTGGAATACCATTACCCACCAGGACTTCGGCGACGGCTTCCGCGAAGTGCTCTGAACTGAAGCGTCGGTCATATCCTACGACAACGCCGCGGGCGATGTCCTTGGGCTTCAACGTATAGTCGATGAGGTATTGGGCAAATCCTTGTGCACACCGACGCACATTGTCGTAGGTGTAATCTTCTCCAATCTTACCCCGCCAACCGTCTGTACCAAATTTAATGTGTATCACAGGAGCACCTCCCCTATGTAATAAGGTTCAATTCATCTCGCACATGTGTTAGGGCTTTTCAGAGATCTTACACTTAAGGGCAAACGGGTAGGCGACGGCAGGGTAGACGACGGCAACGCCGTCGTCTACCCGACGGCCTTACGATGGCTCAACCGCCGATACGGCGCCTTCGCGTGTTAGAACATTGAAAAGTTCCACACATGTGTTGACCTGATTAACTGACAAAATTCTGTGCCTGATTGACTGACAAAACTCTGCGAATGCACCTTGACCTAGGAAGAGGAAGGGAAATCCCACGAATTTCTACTCCTTCTTTACGCCGAGGTACATGAAACGCGATGTATTCTGGTTGACCGTTCTCGGTCATGGTATCTTGAAAGCGGGAAAATTGACGGGTTTTTCCCCACGCATTTCTCGCTGCAGGTTTTCCATATCGGCGTCTACCATAATTTTAACCAGTTCTTCGAAGTTGACTGTGGGCTTCCACCCCAGTTTGCGTCGGGCTTTGCTGGCATCACCTACCAACAAATCCACCTCTGCAGGGCGGTAAAAGCGCGGGTCTTGCACCACGAAGTCTCGATAATCCAAGCCCAGGTAGCCAAACGCGATTTCACACAGTTCCCGCACGGAATGGGTCTCCCCGGTTGCGATGACGTAATCCTCCGGTTCCTCTTGTTGGAGCATGAGCCACATGGCCTGAACGTAGTCGGGTGCGTAGCCCCAATCCCGTCGTGCTTCGAGGTTGCCCAAGCGAAGTTCCTTGGCCAGGCCCAACTTAATCTTGGCCGCTCCATGGGTTACTTTGTGGGTGACGAATTCCAAGCCACGGCGGGGGCTTTCATGGTTGAACAGGATCCCGGAGACCGCAAAGAGGCCGTAGGATTCTCGATAGTTCACGGTGATCCAGTGGCCGTAGACTTTAGCCACGCCGTAGGGACTACGCGGGTAGAAGGGCGTGTTCTCGTTTTGGGGGACCTCTCGCACTTTGCCGAACATTTCCGATGAACTGGCCTGATAGAACTTGGCGTCCGGTTTCACCAGGCGAATCGCTTCTAAGATGCGGGTGACCCCCAGGGCCGTGAACTCCCCGGTGAGCACAGGTTGCTTCCACGAGGTGGGCACAAACGACTGGGCAGCCAGGTTATACACCTCATCCGGCTGGTATTCTTCGATAATAGCCATGAGTGAGGTTTGGTCTAGCAAGTCCCCTTGGACAATGGTGATTTTATCCTGATAATGGTAGATCCGGTCAAAGTTTACGGTGCTGGTACGGCGTACCATGCCGATGACTTCATATCCCTTTTCCAGGAGGAACTCGGCCAGGTACGAGCCATCTTGCCCTGTCACTCCTGTCACCAATGCTCGCGGCATCTCTCACTCCTCCTTGCTGTACGAGGTGCTTTTTGCTTTACTCCCCCTTGCGGATCCGTTGTCGCCAGTCTTCCAGAGTATCTAATACAGACGTTTCAAAGGGGATGATGGGTTCCCAGCCGGTATGGGCTCGCAGTTTGCTCGCGTCACAACGCACTTCAGGGATATCTGTAGGACGAAAGCGTTTTGGATCAACCTCTACCCGGATGGGCACTCGGCTGGCCCTTAAAAGAATGTCCAGAATTTCCCGGATGGCGTGAGCTTCCCCCCGTCCTACGTTATACGCTTCTCCAACGTGTCCTTGCGTTAAAGCCAGATGATAGGCTCGGGCCACATCGCGCACATCGGTGAAATCCCGCCGTGCACTCAAGTTCCCTACCCGGATAATCGGCTCCTGTAAGCCTGCCTCAATACGGGCGACCTGGCTGGCAAAGTCCGCACACACGAAACCTTGGCTTTGCCGAGGACCAATGTGATTAAAAGGGCGAACTCGCACCACCGGCAAGTCAAAGGCGAGGGTATACTGCAATCCCATCAGGTCCTGGGCGGCCTTAGAGACCCCATAAGGGGTTACGGGTTGGAAGGGATGACTTTCGTCTACAGGCAGACGTACGGGTTTGCCGTAGGCCTCGTTGGAGCCTACAATGAGCACCCTTGCTCGCTGCTTAGTGGTTACCAGCGCTTCCAGCAGGGAGAGTTGGGCTCGTAAATTGGCTTCATATGTTTGCCAAGGGTGATGCCAGGATGCGCCTACGCGAGCATCTGCGGCCAGGTGGAAAATCAAATCGGGCCGAATTTCATCAATGATGCGGGTTATAGCCACTTGATTTGTTAGATCGCATGTAACGAGGTGGATGCGATCTTGCAAGTGGGCCACACGCCACCGAGTGCGACGTACAATCCCCCAGACCTCATGCTCTGTATGGGTGATAAGGTAGTCCGCCAGGTGGCTGCCTGCAAACCCGGCTACACCTGTGATGAGAACCCTCACTGTGCCCTCTTTACTTTTGGGAGTTTGTCAGGTTGCTGGTCCTGGGCAAAACGTTTGACCGACGGTCCGAGTTGATTGCGGTTTCGCGGGGATGCACCCACACAATCCGTTCTTGTAAGTATATACGGAAGCGTTTGGTGGGACCAAACGGGGAAAAGCCGTTGTGCCTTTGTCTTCATTGAGAGGGGCACTCAGGGCCCAGTATCCTGTGACGCGTGTTGTTTTTTCTCGTGGGCGGCATATTTTTACCTCTTTTGATGAAATGATTGTAAAATCCAGGAGAAGCGTCGAATTAAGGGGAGTGAATATACCCATGAGCCAACGAATTTTGGTCGTAGATGACGATAAACAAATTGTGCGTGTCCTAAAAGCATACTTGGAGCAAGAGGGTTTTCGGGTTCTGACCGCGTATGACGGGGAAATGGCGCTTCATCTCATACGCAGTGAACGCCCCGATTTGGTGGTTCTGGATTTGATGCTTCCCAAGCGGGATGGGTGGGATATCACCCGCATTATGCGGGCCGATCCAACATTGGCTGCGCTTCCTATCATTATGTTAACCGCGCGGGTAGAAGATACCGATAAAATTGTGGGCTTGGAGTTAGGGGCAGATGACTACGTCACCAAGCCTTTCAACCCGCGAGAGGTGGTGGCCCGCGTGCGGGCTGTTCTCCGGCGAGCCCGGGGAGAAGCGGTCCCGCGGCCAAAGGTTTTGCAAGTAGGGGATGTTCGCATGGATTTGGATACCCGGGAGGTGACGGTACGAGGAACGCAGGTGGACCTTACGCCTACGGAGTTTACGTTGCTTGAGACGTTTATGCAAAATCCCGGACATGTGTTTACTCGGATGGAACTCATCGAAAAGGCGCTAGGATACGCGTATGAAGGCATGGAACGGACTATTGACAGTCATATTAAGAACCTCCGTCGTAAGATTGAACCCGATCCCAAGCATCCTATCTACATCGAAACAGTATATGGGGTGGGATATCGCATGAGGAAGAATCCATGAATCGGCTGTGGGTGCGTATCGCTTTATCTTTTACGGTCACGGTGATTTTTCTCATATCGTTGGTCGCGGTGTGGAGCGCGCATTCCACGGACACCGCGTTTCGGGGGTATTTGGCCCGTAGCATGGCCGAAGAACAGCCCGCCTTGGTTCGGACCTTGGCCGAATATTATCAAAGTCACGGGTCATGGGAAGGCGTGGAGGCGCTTCTTCCCAACGCAGCGGGCCGCCATGGCGGTCGCGGCCATCCCCCTTTTGTCATCTTAGCAGACGCCGAAGGGCGGGTGATTGTAGGGTCCTCAAGCACCTTCCCGGGGACGCATTTGGACGCACATCTCTTAAGGGATGCGGTACCCATCCGGGTTCGTGGGCAAATGGTTGGATATCTCATTTTTGTCCCGCCGGGAATGCAAGGACATCGGCTACCGGAACATGCACGGGCCTTTCTGACTCACGTGCAGCGCACCCTGCTTTTTACCGGCGCCCTGGCTGTTCTCTTGGGCACCATTGTAGCTATTATCATTAGTCGGACGGCTACTGCCCCTCTTCAGCGTTTGGTGAGTGCTGCGCGCTCTATTGGGCATGGAGATTTTGACCGCCGGGTACCGGAAGAAGGACCGGAGGAGGTTGCAGAGGTCGCGAGGGCGTTCAATGAAATGGCGCACCGCTTGAAGCAAGCGGAGGAGACGGAGCGGCAAATGCTTGCCGACATTGCCCACGAGTTACGTACTCCCTTAAGTGTGTTACAGGCGAATTTGCAGGCTATGTTGGACGGGGTGTATCCCCTTTCTCAAGCGGAAATTGCCGCGTTGTACGATGAGACGCGGTTACTCAATCGTCTGGTGGAGGATTTACAAGATCTGGCGTTAGCAGATATGGGCCGGCTCTCCCTCCGTCGAGAGCGGGTGGACTTGCGGGGGCTCATTCAAACCGCGGTTTCTGTGTTTGAACCCGCAGCTGAGGCCAGAGGTGTTGAGTTGGTCTTAGATGTAGCTGAAAATCTCCCACCGGTCGTGGGGGATTCTGAACGTTTGGCTCAGATCTTAAGGAATTTGCTCAGCAACGCGCTTCGACATACTCCGGCTGGGGGGCGTATCACCTTGCGCGCGTATGTTCCCTTAAAGTGTCCGGATAGAGTACGGGTTGAGGTGAGTGATACGGGGGAAGGCATTCCTGCTGAGATGTTACCCCATGTGTTCGACCGCTTTTGGCGGGCGGATTCCTCCCGAGCCCGCATGACCGGCGGAAGTGGGTTAGGGCTTGCCATCGCCCGAGCGCTGGTTGAGGCCCATGGGGGGGATGTGGGGGTGGAGAGTGAGGTGGGGCACGGTACGACATTTTGGTTCACACTTCCTCGGTTATCCGGTGGGAATCCTCATGTAAAAAACGAGGGAAGGTGCTTCAATGAAGAGCGCAGTTCGTAAACGATGGCGAATTTTATCCGTTTTTGCTGTGTCGGTTCTTGGGCTATTCTTGCGCTGGTACCGCCCCACGCTGGTGGAGTATGGCTTTGATGAGGCGTTAGTTTCCCGTTTGTCTTTGCTTATTGCGTACTGGCATTACCGTCCCCTGGTAGGCGTTCAAGCATCCATTGGCCCCTATCAATTTCCTCTGTTCTTGTACATAGCGGCCTTCGCCGTCAAGGTGTGGGCTTCACCCCTGGCCATTGTGTACTGGATCGCGTTCTTGAACGCGTTGGCTGTCCCTGTGACGTACGTGTTAGGGAAACGGTATTGGAGCCCATGGGTTGGTGTGTTGGCCGCGTTTCTTTTCGCGGTGAATGCGTGGAGTGTGGCATATGCCCGGAAAATCTGGACCCAGAACATCACGTTGGTGACGGTTTTGTTTTTCTTGATGGTTTACCTCACTTTTGTAGACAAGAAGCCGTGGGCCATGGTAGGGGCATGGGTGGGAGTTGCTGCCCTGATCGGGTTACACCTGGAAGGACTGGCCTTTCTTATACTTTTGCTCATATTCATCGTCTTGTGGCGTCAGGATGTGCGTGTTTTTCCCCTCTTTGTCGGTGTGCTCTTGTTCACGCTGCTCTTGGCCCCTTACTTTGTTCACGATGCTCATCAGGGATGGCAGAATGTCAGAGGTTTTCTTACGTACAGTCGGGGGACGGCGATTGTGACCCTGCACGCGGTAGATTTCGCCTTTCGGCTGGCCAGTGGCCGCGATGTACACGCGCTGGCCGGACTTTCTGTAGAAACCTACTTGGCTCAGGTGCCGTCTCTATGGTTTTTAAATGTGGGCATGGAGATTGTTCTCGTTGGCGCCATGATCTACGCGGTATGGCGTGTGTGGCGGGGCTCCCGACGGGAACGGCGGGCATTTGCTATTCTGTTGCTTTGGTTTTGGCTTCCTGTCGCCTTGCAATTGCGTCATACACGCCCGGTGTACCCTCATTACTTTACTATCCTTTATCCCTCGGCCTTTTTACTTATCGCCGCGTTTGGGATACATGGGGTGTTACCCGCATTGAACCGGCGATGTGCGCATGGATTTCGGATAGGCTACTATATTATGCTGTTGGCTTTGGTGGTTTGGGGTGGGTGGCAGATTTTCACATTTGAGCACATGCTTTCTTTTGTGGATACTCACCCTACGCCAAACGGCTTTGGCGTTCCCCTAAAATATCCGTACCTTGCCGCCGAGAAGGCTAAACAGGTTGCCGGAATGGGGGACATTGTCGTGGTAGCACAAGATGGTGAGTTGGAGTGGAGTGTACCGCACCTTCAGTTTGACAGTCTCCTTTTTACGCATCCTGTCCGTCGTTTTGTAAACGGTCAGCATGTTGTGGTGGTCGGTGCGTCGCCTACCACATATCTTATAACGCCTCCACAGGGTGATTCGACACCTTTAGCACACATGCGAGATTTTCTTATCTCCCTGCCTTCGGTGCATCCTGTGGCTCATATCCCGTTACCCGATGGCCGGGAGTACATCATTGCTCGTAGTGCTCGTTCGGTGGATTCGTTACCGGAAGGTTTTGTCCCTTTCCGTCCTCATGTTGTGTTCCAGAACGGCGTCCGGTTTCTCGGTTATCGGGTACAATCCACCCCTTCAGACGTGATTGTATGGGTTGCTTGGGAGATTCCGCAACCCACCAAGGCGTTTTATCACACGTTCATTCACCTTGTGGACGAGCAGGGAAATAAGCGAGCGGGGGCTGATGTGAGCGCGCTTTTGCCCTATTATCAGCGTGCGGGCGATCGCGTATACGCTCGTGTGGTCATGCCGGCCCAAGAGAAATCTCTTGCACGTCTGGAAGTGGGCATGTATGAGTATCCCAGTCTCAAGCGAGTCCCTATTGTGAGCCCTCCTTCCCTGATTGGGCGCACGGCCTTTTCATGTTTCTACACGGAGGGGACCCCCAGGAGCCGCCCTCATGGAAGAAATTTTTGTAAATGAGAGAAAAATGAGAGAATCTAATAGATTCAACATTTAATGTGGTAAGTGGTATACACGTCTTGAGAAGCGACGATAAATGTATTCCACCCCCACAGCCCCGACCAAGGTGAGCAAAGAACCGTAGAATGCTCCCCGTTGCGTTAGCCATTGGTAAAGTAATAACGCGCTGAAAATGAAGAGGAGCACACCGGTGTTAAAAAGGATAAACGTTTTATTACCTCCATATTGCTCCGCGAGGCGATAGTGGGAGTAGAGGACAAAAATATAGATGATAGTGTAGATGGTACTAATAATGGTGGCGATAGCGCCAATGTTGAAGAGCAAAACGAACAGCAGGCTCAACCCGGCAGTAAGATATAATCCTTCTACAGAGCCAAACCATACCTTCCGTTCAAAAATTTGGGGTAATGTCCCTTCCTTTGCCAGAGAGTAGGCAATGTTTGCTCCTCCGTACAGCGTAGCATTTAATGCGGAAGAAATAGAAAACAGTGCTCCAAAGGAAAGCAGAATAAAACCAAATGAGCCCAGGAACGGTTTAGCTGCGATGGCCAACGCGTTGTCCTGAGCTTTAATAAGCCTATCTAACGGTAAGTTACCTATAGCCACGGTTGCTACAGACACGTAGATAAACATAACGATGCCTATGCTTGCATAGATGGCCCGCGGAACATTTCTTTCTGGATTTTTCATGTTTTCTGAAGCATTCGTCACTAAGCCAAAGCCCATATAGGAAAGGAAGAAAATGATGGCCGCGTTGAGGGTGCCCCGTAGGTGCATAGCGTCAAATGCGGGAATGCATCGGTGGATTTGAAGAGTCATAAAACCGGCCATAATAAAGATGCCCAGTACTATAAGTTTCCCTGCAACGATGTAGAATTCCGCTCTTCCTACGGCTTTGCTCCCAAAGAAATTCAACGCGGTGAATACGGCAATAACCCCCGACTCCACTATCCCCACGGTCCATGGTGTTGGGGAAGTGTGTATTAACGGGAGAAAATAACCGGCGAATCCTTTTGCGAACATCGCGATCGAGACGACATAACTCATCCACATAAGAATACCCAAGGCTCCGGTGAGCACGCCGTCCCCGATGCCGCGGTAAATGAAGGCAATCGGGCCTGCGTTGGAAATAATTTTGGAGCCCAATGTGGCATAAGAGTAAGCCACCAAAAAGGCAAATACACCAGATAGCACAAAGGCCAAAGGTAAATTCCTGCCAGCGATTTTAGCTCCCACGCCAAAGATGGAGAAAATGCTGGCGCCAATCATCGTGCCTACGGCCATGGAGATGGCCTCTATAAGCGAAATGGACTTCGCCTGAGCCATCAGATGGGTCTCTCCTTAAAAGCAGCCTCTCGGGTAGAGAGCGCCGTCCCCCGCGAGGCTTTCCTGTTCATTTCTCTTCCCACTCTGTGTGGAAAGTCCCTTCCATGTCGATGCGCTTGTACGTATGCGCACCAAAGTAATCTCGCTGAGCCTGGATCAGATTCGAAGGTAGCCGTTCACTGCGGTAAGCATCGTAATACGCCAGTGATGCGCTTAGCCCAGGTGTGGGGATACCCAGAGCGGTGCCAAGGCTCACCGCGGTTCGGAGGGCCCTATGGCGCTTGTTGAGCGCTTGGCGGAAGAAGGGCGCAATCATCAGGTTAGAGAGAGCCGGGTTCTCGGCAAAGGCCGCGCGAATGTCATCCAGGAAGCGCGCTCTAATGATACACCCTCCGCGCCAGATTCGGGCAATTTCTCCGTAGTCCAAGTTGTACTCATAGGTTTGACTGGCCTTACGTAGGAGGGCAAACCCTTGCGCATAGGAAGCGATTTTCGCCGCGTAAAGGGCGTCACCCAGTTTGTCCACAACGCTCTGGTCTGCGTAATACGTTTCGTGGGGCCCTAAGAGCAGACTCGACGCGCGCACACGTTCTTCCTTATACATGGAAATGATACGGGCCTCCACCGCGGCGTTGATGGTGGGTGTGGGGACGTTTAATTCCAAGGCTTGTTCGCTGGTCCAGCGCCCGGTGCCCTTTTGTTCGGCCACGTCTAGGATCACGTCCACCAAGTATTTACCCGTTAGGTCGTCTTTCTTCTTAAAAATATTGGCCGTAATCTCAATAAGATAGGAGGAGAGGACGCCTTGGTTCCATTGGGCGAAAATTTCGTGGAGCCGTTCATTGTCTATTCCAAAACCGCGATGCAGGATGTCGTATACTTCTGCAATGAGTTCCATGTCCCCGTATTCGATGCCGTTGTGGACCATTTTCACGTAATGGCCTGCGCCGCGGGGGCCTAGGTAGGTAACGCAGGGCTCGCCGTTTACTTTTGCAGCAATGGCCTCGAAAATGGGACGCACCCGCTCGTACGCCTCTTTAGGGCCTCCGGGCATGATGCTGGGTCCGTGACGGGCGCCCCATTCTCCGCCGGAGATGCCCACGCCTAGGAAGTGGATACCTTTCTCTGCCAGCTCTTGGGAGCGTCGCTCCGTGTCCTTGAAGAAGGAGTTTCCCCCGTCAATGATGATGTCCCCGGGCTCCAGCAAGGGGACCAGTTTCTCAATAAACGCGTCCACAGGCCGGCCTGCTTTTACCATGAGCATCACAATGCGGGGTTTTTCCAGTGCGGCTACGAATTCTTTCAAATCATATGTGGCGACGATTCGACGTCCTTGCGCACGCTTTTCCATGAATTCCTGGGTGCGTGAGGCCGTACGATTAAAAACAGCCACACAGTACCCATGGTCTTCCATGTTGAGGACCAGGTTTTGGCCCATTACTGCTAAACCGATAAGGCCGATGTCGCACTTGTTCATGTTTGCTTCTCCGCTTCTCTCACTCGGTGGTGAGGACTGTGCGTTTGGCACGATAGTTTTTCCACGTTTCCCACGCGACCGGGATCAAAGAGACGGCGATGATGCCCAAAATAGCCAAAGAGAAATTGTGCTTAACCACCGGTATGTTGCCGAAGAAGTAACCGGCCAGGAGCATAAGGCCTACCCAGGTCATGCCGCCAAATACGTTGAAACTTATAAAGTACCCGTACGACATTCGACCGACGCCGGCGACAAAAGGAGCAAATGTCCGCACGATGGGGACAAAACGGGCCAAGAAAATGGTTTTTCCTCCGTGTTTCTCAAAGAATTCGTGCGTTCGGTTTAAATATTCCTGTTTTATCCAACGGATCTCTCCGGTGTACGCCCGTTCACCAATGAAATGCCCAATCCAGTAATTCGCGGTATCCCCGAGAATCGCGGCCACAGCAAGCAAGATGAAAAGAATATACACGTTCAGCGCCCCCAAGGCTGCAAACGTGCCCGCTGCGAAGAGCAAGGAATCTCCAGGCAAGAACGGGGTGACCACGAAGCCTGTTTCCATGAAGATGATGAAGAAGAGGATGCCGTATGTCCACACGCCATATTGGCTAATAACCTCATGCAAGTGTTTATCTAAGTGCAAAAAAATGTCGATGCCGTATCTGAGAATCTCCATAGACTTCTTTCTCCCTATCAAGGACTTTTCAGAGAACCAACACTCAGGCTTAGATGGGTGGGCGAAGGCACTCCCTTCACCTACCCCTAGATTTCTAAAAAGACCATACAAGGTTTGACCGTTGAAAAGCCTTGCCCATTATAGGAAGGCTTCTAGGGGGATGCAAGTTTGCGCGTTCCGTCATCTAAAACATGGCACCGTAGCCGGAAAGTGCGGCAAGGGCGGAATGTTGTAAATGGATGGAAAGACGGGTGAAAAAGGGGCGAGCAAAAGGGGTGTAGGTAGGTCGTCGAGCGTGGTAGGGCGTTGAAATGGTTGGGCCTCGGTGCGAAAGCCTTTGTGGGCCCAGGATATAGCCTTGGTCAGCCCACGAGCGCTATCCGGTTATTATTTTTGGCTTTTTGGAGGATGCTAAGTATATAATCCACCAAATCGGGTGTGGAGGAGGTCTCCCCATGATCCCTATATCCGAACGACTACAACGTGTTCCCCCTTATCCGTTCGTCATTCTGGCACAGAAAGTGCGTGAACTGCAAGCCCGCGGCGTCGATGTCATTCGTATGGACATCGGCGCACCGGACATGCCGCCTCCCCCTGCTGTGATTGAAGCGATGCGTGAATACGCGGGCCGGCCGGACGTACACGGTTACCCCGGCTATCGGGGCAGTCCTGAGTTGAAAGCAGCATTCGCGGAGTACTATCATCGTCGTTTTGGTGTTCTATTAGATCCGGAATCCGAAGTGTTGCCTCTCATCGGGTCGAAAGAGGGCCTGCACCATATTACCTTGACATACATCAATCCCGGCGATGTGGTCCTTGTCCCGGATCCCGGTTACCCTACTTACAGGACCGCCACCTTACTTGCGGGTGGGGATATCTACCCGATGCCCTTGCGCGCGGAAAACGATTTTCTACCCGATCTAGAGGCCATCCCGGAAGAGATTCGCCGCCGCGCGAAGATAATGTGGCTGAATTATCCTAACAATCCTACCGGTGCAACGGCCACGTTGGACTTCTTCCGGCACGTCGTAGAGTTTGCCCACCAATGGGATATTCTCGTCTGTCACGACGCGCCCTACACCGATGTGACGTTTGACGGGTATAAAGCGCCCAGCATTTTGCAGGTGGACGGGGCGAAGGAGGTTGCGGTCGAATTCAACTCGTTGTCCAAGTCATATAATATGGCGGGGTGGCGGATTGGCGTTGCCTTAGGCCATGCTGAGGCCATCGCGGCTTTGCTGCGTATGAAGAGCAACGTGGATACGGGCATCTTCCTCCCTCTTCAACATGGAGGCGCGGTGGCCTTGCGGGACGTTGAGCCGCATTGGATCGACGACCGGAATCGGGAATACGCTCGCCGGCGAGATATGATCTTAGAGGCGTTGTCTAAAGTGGGATTAACGGCTCGTCGTCCCTTGGGCTCCCTGTACGTGTGGGCCAGAGTGCCGTACGGCATGACCGGAGACGAATTTGCCGAGCAGGTGTTAAACGAGATTGGGGTGTCCTTTGCTCCCGGTAGCATGTACGGCAATGAGGGGCGCATGTACGTGCGGATTTCCTTGGGGGTGCCGACGCCGCGGGTGGCCGAGGCGATGCAGCGACTCATCGCGTGGCGCGGACGCTGAAGCGGTTCGGTTGTTGTAGGGATTTCCTGATCAGAATGAACGTCGTATCTCACCACCGGTACACGGTCCGTTCTTTGCTCGGGGAAGGTGTTCAGCGCCTTCGGTCCGCAGGGCGCGAGCAGGCCCGTCTTGAGGCAGAGGTTCTTCTTGCCGAGGCGTTGGGCCAACCGCGCGCTTTCCTGTTGGCGCACAGTGATGATTATGTCCCGAATGCTGTGGTGGAGCGTTATCGGCGGTGGATTGAGCGTCGTGTTCGTGGGGAGCCGTTGGCTTACATCCTGGGGTACACGTGGTTCTATGGTCTCAAAATTGAGGTCTCGCCCGCTGTGCTTGTTCCCCGTGAGGAGACGGAAATCCTGGTGACGTTGGCCTTGCAGGATTTAGAACGTCGTAAGGGTAGGGTGCGCATCGTGGATGTGGGCACGGGAAGCGGCGCCATAGCCGTGGCCTTGGCCGTGTATGGGCATATGCCTGTTATCGCAACCGATGTGAGTGCCCCGGCTCTGTACGTGGCGAAAAAGAATGTGCAAAGTTTAGCACCGGGCAAAGTTTCCCTTGTACAAGGGGACCTTATCGTGCCCTTGGTCGGTCCCTTTCACCTGGTGGTGGCGAATTTGCCCTATGTGGGATGGGCCGAGCGAGAGGTGGTGGCTCCTGAAGTACGAGCCTATGAGCCCAATGTTGCCTTATGGGCCGGCCGGGATGGATTGGCACTCTTACAGCGACTGCTGGCGATGGCGCCTTCGCGAGTGACGTCGGACGCGACATTGTTGTTGGAGATCGGCTACCGCCAGGGCGCGTCTGTAGCGGCTTTGGCTCGGCGTGCGTTTCCGAACGCGTTTGTGCACGTGCATCAGGATTGGGGAGGTCAGGACCGTGTAGTGGAAATCCGGTGTCGGAAATGAAAGTGGTATAATGCACGCGAACGGAGGGGGGAATGAGTAAGCATCGCTGGATTCCCGGGGTGGTCTCATTCGTTCTTATAATGACCTTTGGTCTCATGCCGCCCGAACGGCATTTGGGGCGGTTACTGATTCCTATCTACATTCACGGCGCGCTTATTCGGGCGGGGGTATTGCTGTTCCTGTTGGGCGCGGGCGTTGGAATGTGGGTTTTATGGCGAGAGCATCCCCTGTTGTGGGCCTGGATAGATGCACTTCAGTGGACGGCTCTGGCCGCGTGGATTCTAGGCTTTGTCGTCAGTTTCTATCCTTCTTACGTGACGTGGGGTACGCCCATTGCCTGGGATGAACCCCGAACCCGTATGGTTGTTCAAGTCATTGTCACCGCGATCGTCGTATTTGGTGTTGCGCAATGGTTGGGGGCGCGGTGGCTGAAGGCAGGAGCCTCTATTGTCATAGGAGGGCTTACAGTTCTGTTGGTGTGGCGAACAGGTGTGATTCGCCATCCCATTGATCCCATCGGTTCCTCCCCGTCCATCTCCATGCGTTTGGCATATGCGATCGTCGTGTTGGGATTTTTGGTGTGGGCTCTTTGGTTCGCCGATTATTTGGTGACCTTATCATGGCGTCGTTCAGGGACCGATCGGCTCAATTCTTAGGCAACAAAGGGGGAGACCCATGGTGAAGATAGTAACGGTTGAAAAGATGCGCCAAATGGAAGCGGAGACCGACGCGCGCGGCCATTCCTACCGGGCGATGATGGAGGAGGCCGGGCGTAGTGTGGCGATGGCCATTTTGGAACGGTGGTATGGGGAGGGGATGCGAGTTTTGACCCTCGTGGGACCCGGGAACAACGGCGGCGATGGGTTAGTGGCCTCCCGATATTTGGCCGAAGCCGGCGCGCAGGTGACGGTTTACCTTTGGAAGCGTCGTGAAGCCGATCCTGACTTGATTCGGGATGCCCGAGTGCGGGTGGTGCATCAAACGGACGATCCCCATTTTGAGGTGTTGCGGGCCGTCCTCGCGGACACGGATGTCATTATTGACGCGCTGTTGGGAACCGGGGCTAACCGTCCTATTCGTTCCCCTCTCGCCGATTTGCTGGATGTGGTCAAGGCGCATGTGGAGGAACGACGTCGTCCCGACCCGCCCCGATTACTGGACCCACATGTGCGCACGGCACCTTCTGGGGATCCCATAGCCGTGGTAGCCCTTGACTGTCCTAGCGGTTTGAATAACGATACAGGGGCTATTGACCCTCATGCTTTGCAGGCGGACATGACCGTGACCTTTGCGTCCCCCAAGGTGGGACAGTTGTTGTTCCCCGGCGCGGCTGCGTGCGGTGAGCTGATCATCGCGGACATCGGCATCGAGCAGCCGGACGATCCCGCGTTGCCCGAGTTGGTCACAGCGGATTGGGTGGCCGAGCGGTTACCCTCGCGTCCGCCGGATGCCCACAAAGGAACCTTTGGGAAAGCGTTAATTGTTGCGGGTTCTGTAAATTACACGGGGGCGGCTTGGTTGGCCGGCTCCGCGGCCACACATGTGGGCACGGGATTGGTGACTTTGGCTGTACCGGGACCGTTACATGACACATTGGCTGCACACTTACATGAGACCACATGGGTGATTTTGCCCCATGATATGGGCGTGATCGCTGAGGATGCGGTGGCCGTTGTCCAGGAATACGCCCAAACGTATGATGCACTCCTGGTGGGTCCTGGATTGACACAAGAGGAATCCACGTTGGCTTTTGTAGCCAAGTTGTTGGTACCCGGCGCGTGGAGTACGCGCAAAGGCGCGTTAGGCTTTGTTCCCACGGATGATGAGGGAGAATCACAAAGCAACAGTGCGCCTTCGTTGCCTCCCTTAGTCGTAGATGCGGATGCCCTGAACGCGTTGGCCAAGATTGATGGGTGGTATCGTCACTTGCCCCGGAACAGTATTCTTACGCCCCATCCAGGCGAGATGGCACGTCTTTGTAGGATGACGACAAAGGAAGTTCAATCGCGGCGATGGGAATTGGCACGCGAGAAGGCGCAGGAGTGGGGTCAAATCATTCTCCTGAAGGGCGCGTACACGGTGATTGCTGCACCGGACGGTCGGGTGGCCGTGTTGCCTTTTGCCAATCCCGCGTTGGCGACCGCGGGCAGTGGCGATGTGCTGGCTGGGACCATTGTTGGGTTATTGGCCCAGGGTTTGGATCCGTTTGACGCCGCGGTTTGTGGTGGATTTTTGCACGGCTTGGCCGGCGAGTTTGCTCGGGCGGACATAGGGGATGCCGGTGTGGTCGCCGGTGACTTAATCCCGCGATTGCCCACCGTGTTAGAGGCGTTGCGTTGAAATCGTACAACACGTATGCGTTGTGTAGGCGAGCATAAGAAGGGAGGGGAAATCCATGGACAAACAGCAATGGCCCGGCGTGGACATTTTCGCCAAGGTGCACGAGTTTACCGAAGCGAAAGAAGCAATGGAAAAGGGATATTATCCTTACTTTTTACCTTTGGATGAAAACGAGGGGACGGAAGTCACATATAAAGGCCATCGACTTATTATGTGCGGCTCCAACAATTACTTGGGACTGACGACACATCCCAAGGTGCGAGAGGCCGCGATTGAGGCCATTCGTAAGTACGGGACGTCGAATACAGGCTCTCGGTTTTTAAACGGCACGCTTCGGTTGCATAAGGAGTTAGAGGAGGAACTGGCCGATTTTGTCGGCAAGGAAGCGGCCCTTGTCTTCAGCACAGGGTATCAAACCAACCTTGGCACTATTCAGGCGTTGGTTGGGCGCCACGACACCGTTATCTTGGATCGAGACGACCATGCCAGCATTGTGGATGGCGCGGTTCTCTCCCAAGGCCGTATTAAGCGTTTTAAGCACAATGACATGGCAGACTTGGAGCGTGTGCTTCAACAGGCTGACCCCGAGCACGGCCGCCTCGTCGTCGTGGATGGAGTGTACAGCATGGGCGGCGACATTGCTCCTCTGCCTGAATTGGTCAAAATCTGCAAGAAGTACGGTGCGAGATTAATGGTGGATGACGCCCACAGCATCGGGGTCTTGGGCCCCCAAGGGAACGGAACGGCTGCGCACTTTGGCTTAACCGACGAAGTGGACTTAATTATGAGCACGTTTAGCAAGTCTTTTGCATCTTTAGGCGGATTTATTGCCGGAGATTATGATGTCATTCATTACATCCAACACTTTGCTCGTTCCATGATATTCAGTGCCAGTATCCCTCCCGCGAACGTGGCGGCGGCTCGGGCTGCGCTTCAAATTATGAAAGAAGAACCTGAACGGCGCGAGCGTCTCATGCAAATCGCTCGGCGCATGAAACGAGAACTCACCAACATGGGATACAACACCGGGAACAGTGAGACGCCCATCATTCCGATCGTCATCGGCAATGATATGCTCACCGTGTACGTGTGGAAGTACTTATTTGACGAAGGTGTGTTTGTGAACCCGGTGTTGCCGCCGGGTGTGCCACCGAACAAATCCTTGCTGCGAACCTCATATATGGCAACGCATACCGATGAGCAACTGGATCGGGTGCTAGAGGTCTTTTACAAAGTGGGCAAGGAGACGGGGCTTATCTCTGGATAATCTGTGATATGCCGTTGAAGGTAAATGGGTAGGCGAAGGCGAACCCTTCGCCTACCCATTCTGATATGAGGGTGGGGCAACCTGGAGGGAAGAACGAGGGTATTTTATGCAGACGCGTGAGCGGTGGTACATCGTGGCCTTTCTCCTCATCGTCGTATTGGGCAGTGCAGCGTTAGCCGTTGCATTGTGGGATCGGGATTATCCCTACTGGTTGACTCGGTGGTGGGCCGGTATGTACGTGTACAAGTACTTCCGGCTCCGCCTTTTGTATTACCTCATACTAGCCGTTCCGCTGGGTGTTGTCCTCTGGGGGGGCAGTGTGCTTGTACGCATTGCACAAGGAGATCCTCCCTTTCGTGCGACGTGGCAACAGACGATCCCTTACGCGGTGCTTTTCTTAACGCCTTGGAACGCTTTGCGCTACGTGTGGCATCCTATGGGCACCAACCCGGGAAGCGCAGTGTGGACTTACACGTTGGTCCTACCCCTTGCGTTTTTGCTAGCCTCTCAGTTAACGCCCTTAGTTCATCCGGGAAGTGTGTTACGCCGTCGACATCCCGCATTGTTATGGGCTGTCATTGTTCTTTTCCTTATCACTTTTGGTGGATTAGCCTTTGCCCGTCACTTGAGTTTTAACAGTCACGCGTTGGATCTAGGCACAATGGCCCAAACCGCGTGGAATACATCGCATGGCCGCGTGTTGGAGTACACACCTTTGTTTGAAGAGTATCATCCGGCCCCGCCCCTTTCTAACCGGTTGGTTACCGGTAAGTTGGAAGTCATTTTCCTGTTCATCGCGCCGTTGTACCGCATTTGGCCTTCTCCTCTTCTGTTACTGACTTTTCAGACATTGGCTCTGGGCTTAAGTGCTTGGCCGTTGTTCCACACGTTGTACATTGTGCTGCGTTCACAACGGGCCGCCCTGCTGCTGACCAGTGCTTACCTGGCATACCTCCCTCTCCACTATGTAGCAATGGCGGACTTTCATCCGTCCGCGTTGATGCCTTTCTTCTTAGCGTGGGCTTTGTACGGGCTGCACACCAAACAGGATCGTTTATATATCTTGGCTCTGCTGGGGGCGTTATTCTGCCGGGTAGATGCCGCATTTGTGCTCATAGGCTGGGCTGTCCTGTTCATGTGGCAGAAGCGGTGGCGTCTGGCCTTAGTGACCGGGGCGTTGGGCCTTGGCTGGTTCTTGTTGGATTTCTTGGTCGTGGTTCCATGGGCAGAGGCGCGTTACGGCCCCGACCCTGTTCACCTGTTGAGTCAACGGTTTGGACGCTATGGCCGGACTCCTCTGGAGATGATGATGGGGTTACTCACTCACCCTCTTGATTTGATCCGTCTTCTCTTAGAACGGGAGAAGGTGCAAACAGCCTTTGACCTGTTGGCACCTTTGGGGTGGGTGGCTCTTTTCAGTCCGGCTTGGTTCTTGCCGATCCTTCCCCTCATGTTTCTCAACTTGTTGGCGGATTCCGCATGGCAAGGAACCGTTCGGGCCCATTATTTCGCGCCGGTGTTGCCTTTCCTCTTTGTGGCAACGGCTTATGGGATTCGGCGGCTTTACGGCATGATCAGTTATCATCGACCGCCGGATCGGCGTTTGTGGAGTGTGGGGTTGGCGTTGTATGTTTTGGTGAGCACGTTGACCGTTGCTTTTTATTTCAGTCCCTTCCCTTTGGGGCGAGATTTCCGCTTGAACCGCTTTTGGAACTGGAGTCCTCATCACGCGGCCATTCGTCGGGTCATTCACCACGTTTCTCAGGACGCGTCCTTGAGTGCTCAAAGTAATTTATTGCCCCACGTGGCTCATCGTCGTTATCTCTACCTTTACCCTTCCGGGGATACGGTGGCCGATGAGATCCTGTTGGATTTGGATTTCTCTGCGGAACACGCTCCTTTGGATTTTTACGCGTTCTACGAGAGCGTCGACGCACTGATCGCCAAACCGGATTTCGGTCTAAAAATGTGGGATAATGGGGTACTCCTGTTGGCTCGGGGATATCCCCACGACGAAGCGAAGATTCGGGCTCTTCGCCTGGCTTACGATGAGGCCTTTTATCGGGTGCGCTGGCTTCGGCATAATGTTCCCAACACGATGGAAGCCGGAGAGGTGTACCAGGTTCGGGTGTGTTTGCAGAATGTGGGATCTCAAGGATGGCGTTCTATTGATTGGCATCCGGTGATGTTGAGTTATCATTGGTTAGACGTAAACGGGCACATGATCGTATTGGATGGAGCACGTACTCCATTTCTCACTACGGTATATCCTCAGCAAAAGCGGTGCGTACACGCGTATGTGTACACCCCGGCCCAGGGAGGGTATTATACGTTACAATTCGACCTTGTGCGGGAGCACATCGCTTGGTTTAGCCAAAAAGGCGCGCCCACGATGGACATTCCTGTTCGAGTCGAGGAAGCAGTGTCACGGTGAGCGAAAAACGTTCCAGAACCACCAGAAGCTGAGCACCAATAGCCCTATAAACCCGGGTATAATGAGCCAAGTGGTTGTGTTCCAGGGCCAGGAAAGGTCCAGGTGAGGAAGAAGAAATCCAAACCCGACCAACAGGGCAGCGACCAGGAAACTTAGGGCCACCCGTCGACCAAACCGGTCCAGGGCCGCATAATAACGAGAATCCACTTCTTGTTTGACCGGTAGTGTCCATGTTTCCTGCTCCAATTGGAGCAAGATGGGACGTAAAACTCGCGGGAGATCCAAAATCAGAGAAGTCCATTGGGTCAGAACGGTCCCGGCTTGGCGCGAAATGGTGCGGAGGGACCGTTGTTCACGTAAGAATCGACGCACGTAGGGATCGGCCACTGCGAAGAAGTCGAAATCCGGATAGAGTACATAGGCAATTCCCTCCCACATTGACAAGGTCTTGCCCAACAACCACAAATCAGGGGGTAAACTGAGGTGGTGGCGGTACATAATGGGGAGTAAATCGTTAATCACTTCTCGGGCGCTGATGTATTTGAGAGGCATTCCGTAATAATGCGTCAGTATCCTCTCCAGGTCCCTACGTAATCGTTCGCGGTGAATGGGCGCACGTGTTACGCTCATCCGAATGAGTTGGTCAACGATGCCTTCGGAGTCCATGAGCACGGAGACGATGAACAACCGGATGAGATCTGTGCGCACGCGTTCGCTTAAATAGCCTACCAGGCCGAAGTCCATTATGCCAATGACGTTGTTCTCTAATACATAGAAGTTTCCGGGGTGGGGGTCCGCGTGGAAGAAGCCATCCACCAGGGCTTGCTTGACGATCATTTCTGCGGCATTCAAAATGATTTGCCGTGGATCCAATCCTGCGGCTCGCAATGCTTCGATGTCGTCAATCTTTATGCCCCGCAAGCGTTCCAACACAATGACGTGCTCTGTAGTGTAGTCCCAAAACACGCGCGGGACATACACCCCTTTTATCGAAGCCATGTTTTGTCGCAGGCGGTCCGCGTTCCGGCCCTCTTGAATGTAATTTAACTCCCGTTTGAGGGTGAACGCGAAATCTTCCGCGATGTCTACCAAATCGTATATCTTTCCCAAACTTGTACGTTCTTGGGCCAGTTGGGCAATATCGCGCAAGATCTCCAGGTCAATTTCGATGGTGTGACGGATGCCCGGGCGTTGAATTTTGACGACGACCTCTTGCCCGTCTTTGAGAACGGCCGCGTATACTTGCGCCAGGGATGCAGATCCTAAGGGCGTGGTGTCGAATTCGGCGAAGACGTCGCTCATAGGACGCTGGAGGGATGCTTCGAGAACCGGACGCATCACCTCCCAAGGCAAGGGGGGGACGTCATCTTGGAGTTTGTTCAATTCGGCGAGAAATTCCGGTGGGATGAGGTCGGGGCGGGTGCTGAGTACCTGGCCGAGTTTGATAAAAGTCGGGCCGAGTTCTATCAGCGCAGCGCGCACGTGAGTGGCCAGGCTTTGAGGCGTGGGCGGTTCCTGACGGCGTAGACGAGCAGGCCAGGTCACCAAGGAGAGAAGGCCTAATTGTTCGATAAGGGCCCAGTATCCATGGTGGGCCAGTATGCTGACAATCTCGCGGTACCGTTTCAGATGCCGAACCCGTCGGGCGGGTCGCCAAAGGCTCATGCGTGCATCCTGTACATAAATTCTAAGGTGCGTTCTACGCGTTGGACGATTTCCTCCGCCACGTCTGTGGTAATAATAAGCGGCGGCAAGAATTGGACGACCCGAGGGTCGTTATTCGCGTAGATCATCAACAAACCCATGTCATAAGCCACTCGTGTGAACAGGGGACCGAATTGAGGGGATGCGAGTTCCAGTCCCATCATTAACCCAAGTTGCCGGAGCTGGACAAAAAGGCCGTCGTACTTTTCCGCCAAGGATCCCATGCGCTCTTGGAAGAAGCGGGCCAGTCTTTGGACGTGGGCCAAGAATGCCGGCCGGGCAGTCATATCCAGCACTTTGAGCGCCACCGGTATGCCTACTTCTGCGCCACCAAAGGTGGAAATGTGGATGAAGGGGTCCGGTTCAAATACCTTAATAAGGGGCTCGCGTAAAACTGTTGCAGTGATGGGGTATATGCCGCCGGAGAGTCCTTTGCCCGTGACCAGAATGTCCGGTACGATGTCAAAGTGTTCGATGGCCCAGATGCGCCCTGTGCGTCCCAATCCTGCCTGGACTTCGTCTGCGATGTACAAGGCACCTCGCTCTCGGCATATCTCCCACACGCCTTGTAAGTACGAACGTGGAGGAATAGGCATCCCGTAAGTGGCCGGTACAGTTTCCAGGATGACCGCGGCGGTATCGTCGTCCACCACACGGCGCATGGCATCAAGGTCTCCGAAGGGAACTTGTCGGAAGCCTGGCGGAGGAGGACCAAAGGGACGACGGTATTTTTCATCGCCTGCGGCCAGGGCGAACCCGGTGTGGCCGTGATAGCCACCATAAATGGAGATGATCTTTGTGCGTTGTGTGTACGCCCGTGCCACCTTGATGGCGAGGTCAACAGCTTCACCACCGCTTACCCCGAAGACGGTGTATTGCAGGTCCCCAGGTGTCAGTTCGGCCAAGCGTTGTCCCAATTGCGCGCGTAAATCGCTCACCAGGTGATGGTTCCCGATATCCAAGGTGTTTAGGGCGTCTCGGAGGGTACGGACGATTTCGGGATGTCGATGTCCGAGGTTAAAGACGCCTCCGTTGATGTGGCAATCGATTAAGCGCTTTTTCCCGTCAACATCCCAGATGTACGGCCCTTCTCGTTTTCCCATAACAAAGTCGATGCCTATTTGGCGAAAAAAGTGGGCTTTAGGTGGAGAGACGTAGTGGGAGAACGTTTCAAAAATCGTATTTTTGTCCCGGAACGCCCATTCTTTGTCCATGAGAAGCCCTCCAAGGTGATGGGCTAAAGTGCGCATGTTGTTTGCCGCTACCGACGGAGGAGATCACACAGATTTTCAGGCTATGGAGATGTCTATTTTGCAAAGTTGATCTCTTGAACGAGTATAATAAATGCTGCCCGTATCAGCAAGTATAAGCGATTGCATTCCCATACCAAAGGGGGATACCATGAGCGATGTGTTGGATTACACAGTCATCGGTGATGATTTACAGTTGGTGGAGATTCATTTAGATCCCGGCGAGGGTGTACAAGCAGAGGCCGGAGCCATGTTGTACATGACGGAAGGGGTGGAAATGCGGACCACCACCGGCGGTGGGTTGTTGAAAGGGTTGAAGCGGGCTTTGGCGGGGGAAAGTTTCTTTATCACAACGTTTACGAACCGGGGTCGCACGCGCGCGACGGTGGCTTTTGCTGCGCCTTATCCCGGCAAGATTGTGCCTTTGAACTTGAGTGATGTAGGCGGTGAATTCCTCTGCCAGAAGGATTCTTTTCTCTGTGCGGCTCACGGCATTGACATTTCCATTGCTTTCACAAAACGTTTAGGCGCGGGCTTGTTCGGTGGTGAGGGATTTATCCTGGAACGGCTGCGAGGCGACGGCTTGGCCTTTCTCCACGCGGGGGGCACAATCATAGAGAAACGACTGGAGCCGGGAGAACAGTTACGGGTGGATACAGGTTGTTTGGTCGGTTTTGATCCCGGTGTGGGTTATGACATCCAATTTGTGGGGGGATTTCGTAATGCGTTGTTCGGCGGTGAGGGTATCTTCCTCGCTCGGTTAACCGGACCAGGGTTGGTGTACCTTCAGAGCTTGCCTTTTTCCCGTTTGGCCGATCGTATCTTTGCGGCTAAGCGTTCACCTCGGGGGGAACGGAAAGGGGTGGGCGGTATTGGTGGAAGTGTATTGGGGTCTCTACTGGGAGGCGATACGGATTTCTAATATGACGACGAAGGAGGCACCCGTATGTTGCGCGCACGTGATGTGATGACACCCCATCCCCGCACCATTACGCCGTCGAACTCGGTTACGACGGCACTCAGGGTGATGGAGGAGGGCGGGTTCCATCATTTGCCCGTCGTGGAAAATAACAAATTAGTGGGAATGGTGCACGTTCGTGATATCCGACGTCATCTGGGGGTGGAAAGGTTACCGGTTTCTGTGGATGCCCTTCCCCCCATGTGGGAGGCCATCCCGGTCCGAAATGTGATGCAGCCCTTGCGGTGCCCTGTGACCCCGGATACGCCGGTGCCGGACATATTGCGCATTATTGAAGAGTGGGGCGTCACCGGGGTACCGGTGGTCGAAGATGACCATTTGGTGGGCATCGTTACTGTGCGGGATTTGCTGCGGTTAGGGGAAGAGATCCTAGCCACGTTGACGTCTCAGGACATACCTCCGGCGGTGTGTTTTGTCGGCCGAAGCGGAAGTGGAAAAACCTCATACATTGAGCGGTTGGTCCCGTTGTTGAAAGAGCGGGGATACAGCGTTGGAGTGGTGAAGCAACACGCTCAACCCACGCTGGTGGATCAGGAAGGGAAAGATACATGGCGTTTTGAGAAAGTGGGGGCGAACCCGGTAGCGATTGTCTCGGACGTTCAAACGGCGGTTTTCTTCCAAGAAGAACGAGCTCTATCACTGGACATAGTCCTGTTGCGATTTTTCCGGGGCGTGGATATCGTCTTGGTAGAGGGGTTTGCTCATTCGGATAGACCGAAGATTGAAATTCATCGTCAGGCCCGTAGTGATACATTGAAGTGTGACCCCGACCGGTTGTTGGCCGTCGTGACCGATCGGAAGTGGGATGACCTGCCTTGTCCCCAGTTTGATTGGGATGAGGTGGACGCGCTGGTGGATTTTTTGGAGAGAACCCTGTCCTTGCGCTAGGTGCGAAAACGTAGGCCCTTTGTAGTGGGGTAACCCATCCGGCTGTGAAGGCGTCGGGGGGCACCGGGTTGGAATTCTAGTATATCTGTTTTGGGAGGTAGAATAGGGCAACGATGGAGAAATACACACCTGTTCGATGGGCTGATGTGCTCATTATTGGTTTGTACATTACGTGTGAGATTATCGCTAACGTAACAGCGTCAAAACCGGTGATGATAGCCGGTATAGTTGTGCCTGCGGCGGTGTTTATTTACGCGTTGACGTTTACGTTGATCGACTTGGTCAACGAACGCTTTGGCAAACAAGGGGCGCGTTATGTGGTATATACCGCGTTTTTGGCCAACCTTTTATTGGCCGTGTACGCCCAGTTTGCCATTTGGCTACCGGCGGCACCCTTTTACGAAGGGCAAGAGGCGTTTAAATCCGTGTTAGGAAGCACCCCGCGTATTGTTGTGGCCAGTTTGACCGCTTATCTGGTGGCTTCGCTCATTGACACGGAAATTTTCGCGTGGTGGCGTGAACACGTGGGAGGATATCGTTGGTTACGCGTGTTGGCCAGCAATGCGGTTTCCACGTTTGTAGATAGCGCGGTCTTCATCACCTTGGCGTTTGCCGGGGTGTTCCCGGTTTTCCCCCTCATTCGCGGCCAATATCTTATCAAGATGTTCGTGACTGTTGTAAGCATTCCGCTCATTTACCTCATCCGAGCCCGGAGAATGGGCACGCCGTGGCCGGCCGAGGCAGGATAATGGAGGAGAAGCGCGTGGGTACTCTTGTACCGGATGAATCGATGGAAAATGATTTTTGGGAGGTCCCTCCCGGCCACAAAGCCGGTTTTGTCGCGGTTGTGGGCCGTCCAAATGTGGGTAAATCCACGTTGATGAACGCATATTTGGGGCAGAAAGTGGCCATCGTTTCCCCCAAGCCGCAGACCACACGCACCCGCATTCGCGGTGTGCTCACATTGGATAATGCCCAGGTAATCTTCGTGGACACCCCCGGCATTCACTTTCCCAAAGATAAACTGGGGGAGTTCATGGTGGAGGAAGCGCGGGGGGCATTGCCCGATGCGGATGTCATCCTCTGGCTGGTGGATCTCACCCGGCCCCCCGGTCCGGAGGAAGAGCACGTGGCCAGGATTATCCAACGGGATCGGGGGGATCGTCCCTTGATTATTGCGTTCAATAAGCGTGATTTGGTCACCGGGGAACAGTCTCAGTTGTACAGAACCGCGATTCTCCGGTTGTTACATCCGATGGTTCCTACAGCGTGGGTGGAGATTTCCGCGCTTACAGGGGCGAATTTGGATACGTTGCTGGATTTAATCATCGAACATTTACCCGAAGGACCTCGGTATTTCCCCGCGGAGATGGTAACGGACCAGCAAGAGCGGGATATTGTCGCCGAGATTATTCGTGAGAAAGCCCTTCACTTTCTCCAGGAGGAAGTCCCCTATTCCGTGGCGGTTATCATCGATGAGTTTAAGGAGCGTAGCGAGAATTTGGTGTACATTGCCGCGATTATTGTCGTTGAAAGGAAAACGCAAAAGGCCATTATCCTCGGGGAGAAAGGGCGGATGATCAAGAAAATCGGACAGGCGGCTCGAGAGGAAATCGAGCACGTGTTGGGAAAACGGGTGTACCTGGATTTGTGGGTGAAGGTAAAACCAAAGTGGCGTAAAAAGGAGGAGGAATTACGCCGTCTTGGGTACAAGTTGCCCAAGAAAAAGAAACGTCGACGTCGTCGGTGAGGGTGAACGATGAATCAGGTCGTGTTTTCTGTTGAACGTCCAGACGGTCGCGTCATTCGGGTTGTGCACGGGGATATTACAGAGGAACCCGTGGATGCTATTGTCAACGCGGCAAATAGTCACTTGGCCCATGGAGGTGGTGTAGCCGGCGCGATTGTGCGTCGGGGAGGGCGTGTCATTCAGGAGGAAAGTACCCGCTGGGTGCGTGAGCACGGGCCGGTCCCGACCGGTGGGGCGGCCATTACATCTGGTGGACGTCTACCCGCCCGTTACGTGATTCACGCGGTGGGGCCGCGTTGGGGGATGGGGAACGAGGAATCTCTCTTGTATCAAGCGGTTCAAAGCGCGTTAGCACTGGCCGACGAGAAACAGATTCGCAGTATCTCTCTTCCTGCTATATCTACCGGTATCTTTGGATTTCCCAAACCGCTAGGGGTTCGTGTCATTTTACGCGCCATCGAAGATTACTTGCGTGACCATCCGACGTCCTCTTTACGAGAGATTCGGTTATGTAACATTGATAAATACACGACCGATTTGTTCAAGGAAGCATTGCAATCTCAGACATCAGGATCTGGTTCGTCGATACATTAAGCAGAACATCTAGGGAGCGAGATTTATGCTGGCAAAACGCATTATTCCGTGTTTGGATGTTCACAAAGGCCGCGTGGTCAAAGGAGTGAATTTTGTCAACCTTCGCGATGCAGGCGATCCGGTGGAGCAGGCCGCGGTGTACGATGCGGAAGGCGCGGATGAATTGGTCTTCTTGGACATTACCGCGACCCATGAGGGGCGAGAGATTATGGTGGACGTGGTGCGTCGGGTAGCCGACACGGTTTTCATTCCCTTTACGGTAGGGGGGGGGCTGCGTTCTGTAGAGGATATGTGGGCAATGCTTCAAGCCGGCGCGGATAAGGTTAGTATAAATTCAGCCGCCGTTCGGACTCCGAACATCATCACCGAAGGGGCAAAGCGGTTTGGCTCTCAATGCATTGTGGTGGCAATTGATGCCCGCCGGCGCCGTGGCCCCATCCCTCCCGGTGCATCTAAGTGGGAGGTGTACATCGGCGGCGGACGTGTTCCGACCGGATTGGATGTCCTTGCGTGGGCACGCGAAGTGGAATCTCGGGGGGCCGGGGAGATTTTGTTAACCAGTATGGATGCGGACGGAACTCAGGCCGGATATGATGTTGAGTTAACCCGCGCCGTGGCCGATGCGGTCTCTATTCCGATAATTGCGTCCGGCGGAGCGGGCAAGGTGGAACACTTCTACCAAGTTCTCACCGAGGGGAAAGCAGAGGCTGCTTTGGCGGCCTCTCTCTTTCACTATCGCCAGGTGAGCATTCGCGAGGTCAAGCAGTATCTTTATGCTCGGGGAGTCCCCGTGCGTTTAGTGGATATCGAATTATTATGAGAATATATCCCCCGTGTTCATCACAAAATATTTGACGTCTCCCCGTTTTTATGTTATGCTTCATTGGCTTGGAACTGAGGCAGGGAGTGCATAGGCTTTACGTTGCAATACTTCCACGTATGATCTCACCCGGTTGGAGGTGATATATGGACGGGGAGATTACTCTGGAGCGCATTCAAGAAGCCATAGCGAAAGTAGAACATCCGGAAATTGCGGCGACGTTGGTGGATCTGGGGATGGTGCGGGATGTGGCCTACGATCCGGAATCAAATGAGGCACGTTTGACGTTGGTTGTACCTTTCTTTGGCATTCCTGAGGCGGTGCGTAATTACTTGGCATATTCTCTCTACCAGGCGGTCAAGGAAGTGGGGGCTGAGTTGAAAATATACTTGGCCGAGATGACCGAGGAAGAGCGGCAAGCGTTCTTCCAAAAGGAACGCGCTTTGTGGCGTGGATAACGCTGGGAGGCCGATGATGAGCACTTCTCAGGTTGAAACAATTCACATCGGTGTGGATTGGATGGACCGCTTGCTGCCGGCGGGGTTTCCTATTCGCACGTCGACGGTGATTACGGGGCCCGGTGGTTCGGGAAAGCCGTTGATCGGGGAGACGATTGTGTCGGCTTGGTTGCGAGAGGGGGGCAGTGTAGTGTTTATGTCACTTCAGTACCCCAGTCGGGATTTTTTGTTGACAAGTTTACGCAATGTGGCCGGCATCGACTTGTCAAATTACAAGGGGCGGGTGGCTTTTATTCAACTGGACGCGGGCATTGATGGGATGGAAGATGTGGACGATGAGGGATTCCGGGCGAATTTGGTGAAGCCCGATGTGTGGGATGCGGCCTTGGAACGAGCCTGTTCCATGGTTCCGGACGCGGGCCCCGGCATCATGGTGTTCGGCTCCGCGCTGAATTTGCTGCTTTTCTCTCCCACTTACGGGGAAGCCATTCTGGAACGGATGCGACGGACAGTAGCCGAAGATAAATCACGAACATACTTATTTTCTGCCAGCACGACGGCTAAACGAGAGGAAATCGCGATTCTGGAAGAGGCTGCGGATAACCTGATCATGAGTCACAGTAAAAAGGACCCCTTCCGGTTGTACATGCGGATCTTGCGTATGAAGGGCGTCCCCTTTGTTTCCGAGGAGATTGAGGTACCCTTCCCACCGGCCATGTTGGAAGAGATTAAGACCGTCGCAGAACACAGTCGACGACGGGTGATACCCCAAATTTCCAAAATTTAAGACAATGCTCCTCTACATCCACCTCCCGGGGAGGGCGGTTACGGCAACGTAACCGCCCTTTTCCTGTTTAGGCCCAAACGGTCCAATGGCCGATACAATGTCTGCGCGTGTTGGCGTATTGAAAAGCCTTGGCTAATCGGTCATCCGGCTCCCCTCATTGACCGACCTCTCGTGTTTTATGTATCTTGGCCTAAAGAGGAGAAAGAAATTTAGGGGATTTCCCCTGCACTTCTCTCATCTAAAGCACATTCGCAGAACGTTGTCGGTTAATCAGCCGGTTTCTCATTTAGACATTTCTGATTTATACTTAATACGGGAGGGGTGCCTGGATGATGGTTGTTGATCAGGAGGAAAGATCTGGCGAGGTATTTCATCCTTCTGCCTCATCCATACGAATCTACCTTCTTGGGCCAATGCGCCTGTACCGCCAGGGCCGGAGTATTCACCTGGTACGTAGACACGCGCGTTGGCTGTTGGCTTATCTCCTTTATGAGCCCGGTCCTCACCGTCGGGAAAAAGTGGCCGCACTCCTTTGGCCTCATTTGCCCTCCAATCAAGCTCGACAGCGTTTAAGTCGTACAATTTGGTATCTGCGCCATATTCTGGGGCCCGAGTACATTCGCTCCGAAGAGGGACTTCTCCAATGCACCGGTTCATTTTGGTGTGACTTGCACCTGTTTCGTCGAGGCATTCACTCCCAGGATTTGCAACAGGTAGAGGAAGCGCTGGAACTGTACACCGGTGATTTCCTCGAAGAGTGCGCTTTGGAATGGGCGGTCATTGCCCGGGAGCACTTGCGCAACGAGTACTTGACCGCGCTGCGCCGACTGGTCGTCGCCTATCGCCGCCAAGGGGCATACGCTCGAGCCTTGTACTGGGTTCGACGCCTGGTGGACGCGGCTCCCTTACAGGAATGGGGTTATCGGGAAAGCATGCGTCTGCATGTATTATTGGGCGACCCGGAAGGGGCGCGCCACCAATACGCCCGTTTGGTCCAACTCCTGAAAAGGGAGCTTAAAACAACCCCCAGCCCGGCAACCCAAACCCTCCTCGCGGAAATTGAAAATCTGGACATGGAAACCTCGCCACCTCTTGTGCGTCCCTTGGTGAATCGTCACGTCGAACAACGCACTCTGTTGCATATCTTGGAGAACGCGCTTCGTCCCCGGCCGGAAAAACCCACCTGGGCCCTGGTAAGGGGGGCTACGGGGGCGGGGAAAACGGCCCTCCTCACCGTTGTCCGTCGCGCAGCCCAGCGCCGGGGCATGTATGTCCTGTGGGGGGAAGCCCGGCCCTACATGGGCTCCGACGTGGACCTCCTCTTGCACACCCTGCGGGAAGGTCTCTCCCCCTTTTGGAAAGAGGCTGTTGTCTCACGGTTGCCTTCCGCCCCACGCGCGGTCCTTGCTCCTCTGTCACCCGAGCCGAATTTTCCCCGCTCTCTATCCCTGATGCCTGAGCTCACGGATGAATCCGTGCTGGTCAACGCCTTGATCGAGATCCTCCTCACCCTGGCGGACATGACGCCCCTCCTTCTGGTCTTGGAAGATGTTCACCTTCTGTCTGCAAAAGAGGCCGTCCTTCTGGAACGCTTGGCCGAGCGAGCCACTTATGTCCCCCTCGCGGTTTTCCTTACAGCCCGCAGCGAAGTTTTGTCGCCCATCCAGGAACAGAGTCCCTGGATAGCCCGCCTGGAAAGCCAGGGCACCCTCCACATTCTCGATCTCCCCCCCCTCTCCCGGGAACACTTACATCATCTGGCAGAGCAGGTGTTACGGGGCCCCCTGGATAAGAGGGTGGTCGATGATCTGTTTCATATCAGCGGGGGGATGCCGGGGATTGCCCTGTTGTGGATGGCCGCCGCGCGCGAGGGCGGGCATCTGGTACGACAGGAGGGCGAGTGGCAATGGATTGAAGGTCATGCCCCCTGGTCCCACGTCATCCCGCCGACAGCATCTGCCATTGGCCACGCGTTTCTCGAACAACTCCCTCCCTCACGGCGCGAACATGTTATCATGGCGGCCGTGTTGGGCCCCTCCCTCCAACCGGAAACGTGGGCCCGGGTGGTTGGTGAGCCCGAAGGAAAGGCGTGGGACATCCTTCTCACCCTGTGCCGTATGCATCTCCTGGTGGAGGATGGGGCCCAATGTCGCTGGCGTAGCGAAGGTCTCCGCCGCATGATCATGGCGGCCGTCCCCACACGTGAAAAACAACGCCTGCACGCGCATGTGGCGCACATCCTCCTGGGCATGCAACGTCCTCCCCGGGAGGTCGCTCCTCATGTGATTCAAGGCGGCCTTCTTCCGGGACATTTGGATGTGGTCCTCACCGCGTTGGAGGAAGCCTTTCAGCAGGGGGCTCTGTACGAAGTATGCGCGTTGGCAGAGGAGACTCATCATCACGTGCAAACTCTCTCTCCCCCACCGTCCCAAGCATGGCGCGTGTACCTTTACTTGGGCAAAGCCTACTGGCGTCTTCGTCGCTCGCAGGACGCGCAGAGAGCCCTTAAGCGAGCATGGGAATTGGTTCAAACAAAGGATGGTGGAGATGGCGACAAGGCGGAGGTGTTGAGATACCGGGCGTTGGTGGCTTCTCATGCGGGAAACTGGCAAGAGGCAGCCGCCATTGCTCGGGACGCGCTGCCCCTCTCGCGCGCGGCTGGGTATCCCCGCCAGACGGGGATGTTCTTAGAACTCCTGGCCAACGCGGCCACCATGGCAGGGCAGCCGGATACGGCCATTGCCCACCGGCGCGAGGCCTTGCGCCTGTACAGGGAGGCCCGCGCGTGGGAAGATGCGGCCCGCTGCTTGGGCAACCTGGGTGCCGATCACTTTTACGCCTTGCGGCATCGGGAGGCCCTTCGCTATCTGCAGCGCAGTATACGCCTTTTGGAAGATTTGGGGTTCAGCGCGGAAAGGTACAACGCGTTGCAAACTTTGGGCCATGTGTACACCCGTCTGGGGCAGTACGAGAAAGCCATCGAGGCGTTTGAGCGGGTTATCCAGGCGCGATACTCCGGGCGGACGCCTAGCCATCAACCCATGAGTACCACTTGGCTGGGATTGGGATACGCGTACATTCGTGTGGGGAAGTTCTCCCGCGGTAAGGCGATTCTCCAACAAGAAGCCCAACGCAGTCTGGCCGAGAACAATTTTTTCGTCTGGGCATTGACGCAACGCCACCTGGGGATGCTCGCGTTCCATCGCGGTAATCTGGGACGCGCCCGGGATGTCTTGAAATTCGCGTGGGAGCACGTGCGAGAGAAGCCTGTTGCACGCCACGTCCTGGCCTTGCCCCTGGCGCTGGGCCAGGTGTACCGCTACCTTGGAGACGCTGAGTCGGCCCTTCAATGGCATCGATGGGCGTTAAGACAGTCCTTTGCCCTGGCGCCCGGGTACCCCTTCTACCGGGTGCTGGCCCGCATCCAATTGGCCCTTTCCCTGTTGCCTTTAGGGTTCCTCCGCACAGCCCTGCGGCTGTTGGAGCAGGCCGAGCCACTGGCCGAGACACTGGATGAGCCTCCATTGCAGGTCCAAGTTGCCCTGGCTCAAGCTCAGGTCGCCCTAGCTCGTGGAGATATGGATGCAGCGTCGGCCGCAGTGGAACGGGCCCGCGCGAGCATGGAAACGGTGGACGATGTTCTCCTGCGCGTCGAGACGCTCCTGTGGCAGGGGAAGGTGGCCTGGCAAGCAGGTCGGGTGGACAACGCACGGGCGGCCTTTACCCAGGGCGAGCAGTTGGCCCGGACACACGAGATCCTTCTGTGGCATTGGGAACTCGCGTACGGTTTGGGTTGGATCACGGAGGACGAAGAGGAACGCCGCACCTTGTGGCAAGCCGCTGTTCGGGATGTGGAGAAGTTGGCGCTTTCCCTGCCCCGTGAGGAGCGAGGGAGTATCTGGGGCAAGGAGCGTGTGCGTCGCCTTCTGACCGACTTGGGGGTGCGCGGTGTGTGTCCGCGTGCCCGCCGCGTGTGGGTAGAATTGCCCTCTCGCGCGTCCCCCGACACGTTGGTCCCTGTCCTGTGGACGGTTCACGGGGGACTGCCGGAGATGGCCATGCGGCGCCGCGGGAAGGCCGCGTGGCAACGTTACCGCATTGTACGCCTTTTGCAAGAGGCGTGGGCTCAAGGGGCCATCGTGCCCGTGTCGGTTCTAGGCGAAACGTTGGATATTTCCCCTCGCACGGTACGGCGTTACGTGCGTGCTTTGGAGCAGGAAGGCTTGTGTCGCCGGATGGGAAGGTATGTTTTGCCCGCGTAGAAGGCGGTTTGCGTTGGCAGTTGGTGGTTGGTCAAGGATGTGCCGTCTCTTTGCCCCCACGCCTCATTCCTCCTGCCTCGCTGTGTTCCCCCTGTTTCCGGGTGAGCTCCTTTCGCTTTGCAACTGAAGTTGTGGGCTCCATGTGTAAAACCCTGGTGGGTTATCCCCAACGCTCCGACGGCTTCGGGTGAACCCTTACCCTTTTGTCATCTTTTTCTTCCCCAAGATGAATTTTGGCCGGTATTCCTTCAGGGGAAAGACAGGGCCACGGGAAAAACGTGGGAATCACGTGTGTTATAAGAAACCCAGCAGCACACAAAGGAGTTGTCCATGTACGAACGGCCACACATTAGTTTTATCGTTCGCTTATGGCGAGAGGACCCCCAGGGAAACGCCTGGCGGGGGTATGTCCAGGACATCGAAGGCCAAGCCCATACGTACTTTGAGTCCTGGACCGATTTAGTAGATTTTCTGGAGGAGTACATGCAAATTCATATTTTACCAAAGGAAGCGCTCTCTTCAGATGATGCAGAATCTTTGCAAGGAGGAGGTAAATGAGGCGTACTCTCTTTTACGCGTCGGTTTTGAGGATCGGACTCCTGTTTCTGCTCTTAGGAGGCATGTTGGCCGGCGCGGTGTGGGCTCAGCCACCTGCGCCGCAGCCCGTGTCGCACTTGCAAGCCGTGGCCGGTACGGTCACCACGGCCTTTGGCTACCAGGGACGTTTGATGAGTGGAGGCAGCCCGGCCAACGGTGCTTATGACTTTCGGTTCTCGTTGTACGATGCTGAGTCCGGAGGACAGCAAGTAGGGTCCACAGTGACGATGGAAGACGTTCCGGTCAGCAACGGTGAATTTCAGGTCATCCTGGACTTCGGCAATGTGTTCGACGGCACCGCGTTGTGGTTGGAAATCGCTGTGCGGCCGGGGGACAGCAACGGAGCATATACCACATTATCCCCGCGCCAGCCCTTATTGGCCGTGCCCTATGCTCAAGCGTTGCCCGGGTTGTGGATCCAGTACAACAGCGTAAGTCCAAACATCATTGGCGGACACAGCAATAACAACGTCAGCGACGGGGTTGTGGGCGCAACAATTACCGGTGGAGGGGCGCCAAATACGTCATTGCCTTTCAACCACGCGAATCGGGTGACAGACAGTTATGGTGTTGTTGTGGGAGGGGACAGTAATCAAGCCGGCAATGGGGATGAGGATCCGGAAAATGCACTTTATGCCACGGTCGTGGGAGGAACGGGGAATCAAGCCGTTGGTCCCAGCGCGTTTGTGGGGGGCGGTGGGTATTACCACGATATGGAGGGATGGCATAGAGAGGGCAATATAGCAGATGGAGATGCCTCTGTCGTAGTGGGAGGTGTTGGTAATCGTACCACGCGGGGCATGGCATTTATTGGAGGTGGAAGTGGTAATGTAGCCTCCAGTTACTTTTCCGTGGTGACAGGGGGGACGATTAACCGGGCCTCAGGACATGCGTCATTCGTTGGTGGGGGGATGGGAAACCGTGCCGGCATGGAGTATTCCTTTATTGGAGGTGGGGATTCCAACACCGTAGAAGGCGGATATACAGATAAGAATGCCGCCATATGTGGTGGACGGTTCAACAAGGCGCAGAAAACCGGAACGTTTGTGGGGGGCGGGGAGCGTAATACCACGAGTGGCGCGTATGCTACGGTGAGTGGAGGCTATCACAACACTGCCGGTGGTGCTTATGCCACCGTAGGCGGAGGCGCCACCAATTCAGCGAGTGCGTCTTATGCTACCATCGGCGGCGGCTACCGCAACACCGCCTCCGGTTCTCGCGCCACCATTGCCGGCGGAGAGCGGAACACGGCTGGCGGCTACCTGGCCACCATCGGCGGCGGATTCAACAATCGTGCGACCGGCGACCGCTCGGTGGTCGCCGGCGGGGTGAACAACACCGCGTCCGGTGCCTGGGCGACCGTTCCCGGCGGTAGCGGCAACGTGGCCGCGGGCGATTACAGTTTCGCGGCCGGACGCCGGGCCAAGGCCGACCACAATGGCAGTTTCGTCCTGGCCGATGCGACCAATGCCGATTTCCACTCCTCCTGGGAGAACCAGTTCCGCGCCCGTTTCACCGGTGGCTTCACCTTTGTGGTTGATCCCAACGTCCGGTACTGGGTGCGCTTCAGGAAACAGTCCTCCAGTCTCATTCAGACCTCCACGGGCGCGTACCTGAGCCTGGGCGGCACCTGGACCAACGCGTCGGACCGGGCCCTGAAGGAGGACTTCACGCCGGTGGACGCACAGGAGGTGCTGGAGCGCCTGGCCCACCTGCCCCTGTACACCTGGCGTTACAAGGCCGAGGAGGAGCAGGTGCGCCACATGGGGCCCACGGGACAGGACTTCTACGCCGCGTTCGGCTTGGGCGCGGATGACCGCCACATTGCCACCGTGGACGCGGACGGCGTGGCCTTGGCCGCGATCCAGGCCCTGTACCAGATGGCACAGGAGCAGAACGCGCGCATCGCCCAACTGGAACGGGAGAACCAGGCCCTGCGCGCGCGATTGCAGGCACTGGAAGCGCAGCAGACCGGCACCGCGGGGCGCTAAAGCATTCATCCGGCAGGCGGCCTCCGTCAAAGAGGCCATGACTTTTCAGATGACGTGTGGCGACAAGTTCCCCTAAAGGAGATCATTATGAACCTTCGGCAGTACAGGCTTTCGGGTGGGCTATTGTTGGCCCTTCTGCTCACATTGATTCCCATCTTGCTGCTCCACACGTCCTCCGCAGCAAGGGGGGGGACGACATCCAACGGTTCCCCTTCCGGCATCTACTACACCGACGGATACCAACGCCCCGGTATCATCTACCGGTTTGACCCAAATACATCTCAGGAGACCGTCTTTTACCAGCGTCCCGGTCCAGGGCTGACCAATTTTACCCTGGCTCAATTCCCCAACGACCTGTACTTTGGTTATTTCAACACCCGTTACATCTACAAGGTGACCAAAACGGATGCCGGCTGGGGAGATGAGGACGTTGTATACACCCACACCACGTACATTAAAGACTTGGCGATAGGCCCTGATGGGGCCCTCTACTTCAGCGAGGCCTATGGTGGGGGACGGGATGGGATCATCTATCGATTGGAGGGGAGCACCGCGACACCTTACTTCACCGTCCGTTTAGCGGAAATGGGGAGCGGCTGGAGGGGGGACTTCACGTTCGATGAAAACGGCATTCTGTACTTGACACCGGGCAATTTCTCTCCGGGCCGGATATTCCGGGTCGAAAACGGGCAAGTGCACCAGATTTTTGAGTCTTCTCACCATATGATTGCGGGCATCTTTGTTCGTAGGGGTAAAGCCTATTACACCGATTGGGGACAGCATATTTACGTCCTGGACCTGGCAACCGGCCAGGAACAGGTACTGCACACCAAACACAACGCACGCCGGCTCAGCGATGTGTACGTTGTGGGAGATATTTCAGGGGTACCCAGCCCCACGCCCACGCCGGTATCCCGCTTCTGGTTGCCGGTCATGGTGAAACGCACACACTGGGGAGGTCAGCCATGAACGCCCGTGTGTGGAGGTTTATGTCCTTGCCGGTCGGCACCTTTCTGCTGATCCTGATGGCCTGGCTGTTCCTCGTCAAGGGGGGCGTGCCGGCCGTGGCGGACGGATCTCGTACGCTCTTCGTCGCGCCCGAGGGGCGCGGCACCGCCTGCACCCAGGCCCACCCGTGCGCGCTATCCACCGCGCTGGCCCGGGCCGTGGACGGCGACGTCATTTACCTGGCCGGGGGCACCTACACCGGCGCCGGGGCCGCCGTCATCACCATCACCAAATCCATCACCCTCTACGGCGGCTGGGATGGCGCGCCCACCGGGCCGGTGGTGCGGGACCCGGACGCGCGTCCCTCGGTGCTGGACGGTGAGGGCCGTCGGCGAGGGGTGTTCATCTACAGTCCCGTTACCGTCAGGCTGGACGGCCTCATCATCGTGCGGGGGAATGCTTCCACCGCCCCCGATTTCCCCGGACAGGGAGGAGGCCTCTTCATCCGCAACGCCACGCCCATCATCGCCAACTGCATCATCAGCGGGAACGTTGCTTACACCGGTACCGCTATCCCCGGCATTGGCGGCGGCATTCGCCTGGTCCGTCCCCAGGGCACGGCTGTAATCACCGGCAATCGCATCATCGCCAACGTCGCCAGTATGAGCGGCAGAGGCGCCGGTGGCGGAATAGACCTCCTCAATGCCTCGGGAGTTCGGGTGGTCAACAACATCATCCTGAGCAACACCGCGGCCATGTCCACCGGTGACGGTTACGGGGGCGGTATTGCGGTAGAAGGCCCGCACAGCCGGGGCGTAGTGCTCTCCGGCAATTGGCTACAGGGGAACGTGGCCCTGGCCCGCGGCGACGGGCATGGGCGGGGCTACGGCGGCGGAGTAGACATCGGCAGCCCCTCGGTGCTCATTACCGGGAACGTGGTGGTGAGCAACACCGCCATCCTCACCGGCGGGCTTGGATACGGTGGCGGCATCGCTTTGCTCAGCACAGATCGCGCCACCGTGATGGCCAACCGTATCGAGCACAACGTGGCTCAGGCCGGCCAATCCATTCCAACCTGGAGTTACGGCGGAGGCATCTACTGCTACCTCGGCCACAACACCCGTATCACGGATAACGTGCTCCGTCATAACACGGCGAGCGCTTACTACAGAGGGGGTGGAGGCGGGATCACCCTGTGGTGGCACTGCGATAAAACGGCCATCGTCGGGAACCGCATCGAAGGGAACCGGGGGGCCGCCGGTCTAGGTGACGGCCGCGGGGGCGGGATGTACCTCTACACCTCTCACGATGTGCGGATCGAGGCCAACCGCGTGCTCAGCAACGTCGCCGGTGCCGGCATCTTCGGCGGCTCGGCAGGCGGGCTCTACATCCGCCGCGACACCCGCTTCACCATGACCAACAACATCGTGGCCGGCAACGACGCCACCCTCCAGGGCGGGGGGGTGCTCCTGGAACCCTGGGCCACAGGACCTATAACGGGCGCGCTGGTGCACAACACCTTTGCCGCCAACAGCCGGGGCAAGGGAGAGGGCCGCGTCGCCATCTACGTGGGTGATGCCAACGCCACCCTGGTGATGACCAACAACCTCATCTACAGCCACACGGCCGGGCTCATCGTGGCCGCGGGGAGCACGGCCACCCTGTACAACACCCTCTTCTACGGCCAAAGCGAGAAGAACACCGGGGGCGAGGGCGTCATCGTTAACCATCATTCCATCACCGGCCGGAATCCGCTCCTGGATGCCGACTATCACCTATTGGTAGGCTCCCCGGCCATTGACGCGGGCGTTGCCTTGTCCTGGGTGACGGAAGACATCGATGGCGACCCGCGTCCCTTCGGCCCCGCACCCGACATCGGCGCGGACGAATTCGTGGGCACCGTCTACAGGATGTGGCTTCCGGTTCTGCGGCCATGAAGGGTCTGTAAGGGTGGGCAAGGGCATCGTCCTCGCCCACTCGCGATCGGTGGAACGCACTATGCGGCGCTCCGCCCGCAGAGTGTCCTATCGAACAGGAGGAAGGAAATGAAATCGAGAGGAGCAGTGGCCCTTTTGTTGACCGTAAGCCTGCTTCTGGGGCTTGCGGTGGGAATGACGCGCGCGCAAGATGCGCAACCCAACGGTGTGAGCGCCGCGTCCTCTTTGGGGGCGGCGTTCACCTATCAAGGCCGGCTGATGCGGGACGATCGGCCGGTCAATGGCACGTGTGACCTGCGCTTCCGCCTCTTCGACGCGGCCAGCGGGGGCAGCCAGGTGGGATCCACGGTGACCAGGGCGGGGACGATGGTCACGAACGGGTTGGTGTCCGTGTCCCTGGACTTTGGCGCCGATGCTTTCACAGGCGACGCGCGCTGGCTGGAAGTGGCGGTGCGTTGCCCCGCGGGGAGTGGCAGTTACACCACCCTCAGTCCCCGGCAGCCCATCCGTGCCGTTCCCTATGCTCTGGCTTTACCGGGGCTTCGGTCGGAGTTGAATACAGAAAGTCCCAATATCATCGGCGGCTACAGCGGCAACAGCGTGGCCGACGGCGTGAGGGGGGCCACTATTAGCGGCGGGGGCATGGAACGCTTTACTAATCGCGTAAGCGGCA